>CALQBK020000094.1 GCA_943328795.2 Bifidobacterium breve | reverse complement strand
GGCGAAGGGTCGAACGCCTCCAGCGTCGCGTCGGGGACCACGTGGTAGTTGATCTCGTGGGGCTCGGCCATGCGCTCGGTCTCGGTGAGGAACGAGACCCAGGTGAAGCGGACGGCGTCGACGCCCATCGACTTGCCCAGCTTGGCGACGGCGCGGATGGTGTGCGCGTTGGTGAAGTCCACGGGGCAGTTGATGATGATGCGCGTGCGGCGCGGGTCCCGGTGGTCGAGCAGGTTCTGGAGACCGCCCACGCTGCGCCGCCAAGAGCCGACCCGGCCCATCGCGTGGTCGTGCGAGGGCTCGTCGCCGAGGATGCTGAACATGACGACGTCGGGGCCGATCTCGGCCAGCTTGCGCGCCTTGGTGGCGCCGAGCGTGGTGCCCGACGTCACGGTGAAGATGCTGCCCCCGCGCCGCTTGATCCGGGCGTAGTGCTCGAGGATGGTCGGGTGCGCCATCGGCTCACCGCCGCCGATCGCGATGGTGGGGATGGTCGGGATGATCTTCTCGATCAGGCGCGCCTGGGAGACCTCGTCGAGCGGCTCTTGCCACGACTCCACCGCGTGCGTGACGTTGCAGAACGTACACGTCTCGGGGCAAGCGTAGGTGATGTACTGGCACGCCGCGATCGGCGGCGGTGCGGAGCCGTCCTTGCGCACGTACCAGGCGTGCGGGAGCTGGGCTGCGCGCACCAGCTGCGGCAACGACCACAGCCCCCGCACGACCCAGGCGGTGCGGGCTTGCGATCGGAGCTCTCGAGCCAGTTGCACGGCACACCGTAGCATCGCGCTGGGACGGCGGGCGCGACCACGGCTACCGTAGCGGGCATTCCCCCGCCCGATTACCCCCTGCTGGCAGGAGTCCAGATGCCAATCCGCTTTCGACATCACCGGGTCCTCCTCCTGGCCATCGCGACCGCCCTCGCCGCGTGGACGCCCCCTGCGTGGGCCAAGCCGGCGATCCACGGCGTCGTGCAAGACCGAAACGGCGACCCGATGGCCCGCGTGAACGTGCGGGTGATCCCCGGGAACGTCGAGATCGTCACGGATGACGCGGGCAAGTTCACCGTAGACTACCTGCGCGACGACGACGGAAACCGCGTGCGCCTCGCTGGCCGCACCACGTACACCTTCGAGGTCTACAAGCTCGGCTTCCAGCTCGCGAAGCTCGACCTGGAGTACACGCACGGCGAGGTCGAGCTCGACGCGGTGACCCTCGCGCCGGACACCATCACCGTCCGGGCGTCCTCCACGGACCTCGACCCCGCGAACCTCCCAGAGACCGACGCCCAGGGCGGCGGCTCCTACGAGGGAGAATGATCGTTTTCCTCCTGGCAGCGTGCACCCCCGAGCCGACTGCCCAACCCGCTCCCGAGGCGCTCGACGCGTCCTGGATCGCCACGGTGGTGCGTGAGCCCGCGAAGTTCACGTCGACGCTCGCGGACAACGGCGGCCGGGACGCCTGGACGGCGCTCCACCGCAACGACTGGCTCGCCGTTCCCGGGGGCGTGGAGTCCGTGCCCGCGCGCCGCGCGAGCGCAGAGCTCGCGGTGTTCGAGGGGCTGCTCTGGGCTGCGCAGAGCACCGCGCTGCTCACCCTCGCCGACGGGTGGCACGCGCACTCGCCCGACGCACCGGAGCCGAGGTGGCTGCTCGCCTCGGCCCAGCGGGTCGCCGAGCTCCGCCGGGACGGGGTCAGCGCGGACCGTTGGCGCACCGCGGCGGCGATGGCGGGCACGGCTACGGGCACCGCTGGGTCCAAGCCGTTCGCGTTCGACCTGCCACCGACAACGAGCGTCGCCGAGCTCCGGGCCCTTTCCGCGCGGCCGCTGCAGGACCCGTCGCTGGGCTCGTTCTGGGACCCCACGCGCCCGCTCGCGCTGCAGCGGGCGTACGCCACCGGCGCCGCGCCCCGCGCCGCAGACCTGCCGGACACCTTGTTCGGCGCGGTCCCCGAGGCCGCGCTCGGCGCCGCCCCGGCGTCCGACGACGTCGAGGCATGCCGCGTGTACGCCCAGGCCATCGACGCGCACCTCGACGCCTGGGGCGTCCGGCTGGAGGAGGGCGCCTCCAACGACGGTCGCGCGCTCCTCACGCAGCTGCAGCTCATCGCTGTCGGGCGCTCCCGCACCCTCTCGAGCTTGGCCGTCGATGCGCTCGACCACCAGCGCCCTGCGTGCGGGTTGTTCTACGCCGAGCAGGCGCTCGACCACGCGTCGTCCCGCGCGATCTCCCCGGTCAACAGCCCCACGCTGTTCGCGGTGCTCGCCGCCGCGAACGTCGCGACAGGCCACGTACGCGAGGCCCTGGACGCCCTCACCGCCCTCCGGGAGCCTTTCCCCGAGGCCATCGGGGTCATCGAGACCGTCGGCGACCTGGCGGTCCAGCAAGGCCTGGATCGCAGCGGCATCTCCCGCGAAAACTGAACCCGAACAGTGGCTCCCCCATGATTCGACTCTCCGCCCGCTCCGCCATGTCGCTCACCCTCCTGCTGGTTGGCTCGGCGCACGCGTCTGCCCTTCGCTACGCGGAGGACCAGGCCCCCGCGATCATCAACCCGCTGTTCACCACCTCGATGGCGGAGACGCGGGTGAGCGAGCTCTTGTTCCAGTCGCTGTACGCGGATGACCACACCCTCGCGTCCGTCCCCCAGCTCGCCGAGTCAGGCGAGCTCTCGACCGACCGGCTGCACATGACCGTGCGGCTGCGCGACGACGTCACCTGGCAAGACGGCACGGCGCTCACCGCCAAGGACGTCGTGTTCACCGTGAAGGCGATGAAGGACCCCGCGACGGCGTCCACCGAGGCCGGCCGGGCGGCGTTCATCAGCGACGTGCGCGAGGTGGGTGACCGCGCCGTGCAGTTCGACTTCGTTCGCCCCGAGCTCCGGCCCGAAGACAAGCTCACGTTCAAGATCCTGCCGGCGGCGTCGTTCCCGACGTCCCCGGTCAAGCGCACGGACCCGTTCCGGACGAGCCCCATCGGCTCGGGGCCTTGGTCGCTGGTCAAGTTCAACGACGACAGCTCGGTGAGCTTCGCGGCGAACCCCGCGTACCATGGCGCAGATGGGCGGGACGACGTGGGGATCGCGCAGATCACGCTGAAGGAGATCGCCGACAAGAACTACCAGGCGAAGCTCTTGCTCTACGAGAGCATCGACGCGCTGGTCCGCGTGCTCCCGCGCGACCTCGCGATGCTGGAGTCGAACCGCAAGGTCGAGCTCTACCCGTACCAGACCAATTCCTGGTGGTACGCGGGGTTCAACCTCGACCGCGCGCCGTTCAACGACCTCAAGGTGCGCCAGGCGCTCACCGAGATGCTCGACATCCCCGCGATGCTCGCGCCCATCGGCACGGGCGACACCATCACGGGCCCGTACGTCCCGTCGAGCCCCTTCTACAACCACGACACGGCGGCCTACCCGCACGACCCGGACGCCGCCGCCGCGCTGCTCACCGCGGCCGGCTACACCCGCGACGCCGGCGGGTGGACGAAGGGGGGCCGCAAGCTCGCGATCACCGTGAGCGCCCACCGCGCGCTGGAGAGCGGCCAAGAGGTCACGATCAACCTGCAGAGCCAGCTGCAAGCGCAGGGCGTGGAGGTGGACGTCGACTTCTTGGACGAGGCGCAGTGGCGCCAGCAGGTGTGGAAGGACCGCAACTACGACGTCGTGCTCTCGCAGTGGACCTTCGACCGCAACGAGGACATCCGCGAGCAGTTCCACTCGACAGGCACCCGCAACCTCGCGGACCTGAAGGACCCCGAGGTGGACCGGCTGTTGGACGCTGCGCGGGACGCCGGGGACCCGGTCTCCCGAAAGTCGGCGCTCCGCCAGGCTCACCAGCGCATCCACGACGACGCGCCCATGGTGTTCCTCTGGACGCTCGACAGCTACGCGGCGCTCTCGACCCACGTCCGCCAGGTGACGGTCCACCCGTTCACCTTCTTCACGTGGGCGCCCGAGTGGCAGATGCAGTGACCGCGCTGCCGATGCCGACGCTCGGCACACCTCGCGTCGCGAGGCGCCGGCGCCGAGGCCGGCGGTGAGGCTCGAGCCGGCCGTGATCGCGCGAACCACGGCCGGATGGCTGCTGGCCGGGCTCGGTGCCGTGATCTTGGTGCAGGTGTTGGTCGCGCTCGCCCCGGGCGACGCGATCGACACGTTGCCCGACCCCGCGCTGCGCGCTGCGCTGGCCGAGCAGTGGGGCCTCGGGACGCCGCTCTACGCACGCGTCACCCTCGGCACGCTGCACGCGCTCACGGGCGACTGGGGGAGCTCGTGGACCGTGCGGCCCGGCGCCCCGGTGGCCGAGCTCGTCGCCGCCGGGATGGCGCGCTCGGGGCCGGTGCTGCTCGCCGCCTGGGCCGTGGCCGTCGCGGCCGGCTTGGCGGGGCGGGGGCGCGCGGCGGTGCTGCTGGTGTCCGCGCTCCCGGTGGTGATCCTGTCGCTGGGGACGATGGAGGGGGTGAACGCGCTGACCTGGGCGGGGATGGAGCGGGGATGGTGGGGGCGGCCCGCGTTCTTCGCGCTGCCCACCGAGGGCGGTGCCGTGCGAGACGTGCTGATGGTGCTTGTCCTGGGGCTCGGCTCGGCGGCCGCGGGGGAGGTCGCGGCGCGGCTCGGCGAGGCGGACGCGCGGCTCGCGGAGGCGAGCTTCGTGCTGGCGCTGCAGGCTCGCAGCCGGCCGGTCAACGCGCTGTTGTGGCGACACCGCGCGGTCCCGCTGCTGGAGGCGGCGCAGGCGGTGTTCGCCCCGATCGCGGGCGGCCTCGTGATCGTCGAGCGGTGCTGGGGCAACCCAGGCGTCGGCGACCTGCTGTGGCGCGCGGTGGAGGGGCGCGACGTGCCCGTCGCCACCGGGACCGTCGTAGCGCTCGCGGCCCTGTCCGTCGCCGTCGGCGTCGCCCTCGACCTGGCCCGGCGGGCCTGGGACCCCCGGCTCCGAGTCGTGGTTTGACGCGCCCGTCGCCCCTCGCGTTCGCGTGCCTCGTCGCGCTGCTGGCCGCGTGCTTCCCGTACGACGGCGCGCTGAACACCGGCGCGCTCGCGATGGGGCCGTCCGCGAGCCACCCGCTGGGCACCGACGCGCTCGGGCGGGACGTGGCGCTCCGCCTGTTTGGCGGGCTGCGCCCGCTGGTGATCGGCGGCGGCCTGGCGCTCGTCGCCGCGCTGGGGATCGGGGTCCCCGCGGGGGCGCTCGCCGGCGCCCGCGGCGGCGTGATCGCGCTCGCCGTGCGCGGGGTCGCCAGCGCCGTCGCCGTGCTGCCCGCGCTGCCGATCACGCTGCTGCTGGGCCTGCTGCTCGGCCACGGCGTCCTGCCGCTCGGGCTGGCCTGGGGCCTCGCGAGCGCCCCCGCGGTCACCCAGGCGGTGTACCAGCGGGTGGACGCCCTGCGGCGCGCAGATCGCCTGCTCGCCCTCGTCACCCACGGCGTGCCCGAGCCCGTCGCCGTCGCCCGACACCTCGTGTGGAACAACGCCGCGGACGTGCTCCGGGTCCAGTGCGCGCGGATCCTGGCGACGTTCCTCGCGATGGAGACCGCGCTGTCGTACCTTGGCCGCGCGGGCGTCGCCGAGCCCACCCCGTCGTGGGGCAACATGCTCGCGATGGCGATGGGCGCCGGCGCCGGCACGCTGCGAAACCCCGTGGCGGTGGCCGCGCCGGTGGTGGTGATCGGGCTGGTCGGCGGCGCGTTGTGGTGGGCGGCCCTCGGGCGGTCCGGCAGGGCGGCGCCGGCCAGCAGCTGGTCGCCCGGGCGAAGCGACGTGCTGACCGTCGCGTCACTCGAGCTAAGCACGCCGGTGCGGGCGCTCGTGCACCTCGCGGCGCTCGGCGTGCCCCGGGGCTCGGTGACCGCGCTGCTCGGCGCGAGCGGGACGGGGAAGTCGTTGATCCTGCGAGCGGTCGCAGGGATCCTGCCGGCGGGCGTGCGGGCGACCGGGGCGGTGTCCGCGCCGCCCCTCGCCTGGGTCGCGCAAGACGGCCGGGACAGCCTGGACCCGCTGACGAGCGTGCGCCAGCAGGTCACCGCCGACGCCGAAGCCCTCGCGCTCTCCGGGTTCCCCGCGGACAGGCTGGACTGCTTCCCGCACACCCTCTCGGGCGGGGAAGCCCAGCGCGCCGCGCTGCTCGCCGCGCTCTCGGTCACCGCCCCGGCGCTCTTGCTGGCCGACGAGCCGACGACCGGCCTCGACCCCCGCGCGCGGCGGGCGCTCACGGCGGCGCTGCGGCAGTACACCGAGCGGCCAGACCACCCGTCAGTGCTGTTCGTCACGCACGACAGGCGGCTCTTGCCTGGGTTCGCCGACGCCGTCGTGGAGGTCGGTGCGCCCACCCCGCGCTGCCCGGACGTCCCCCGGCGCCGTCGTCCTGCGGCCGGGCCGGTCCTTGTCGAAGCGCGTGGGCTCGATGCCTACGCGGGGCTCACGCGGCGGCCCGCGCAACCCCGCGGCGAGCCCGTCCTCCACGGGCTCGACCTGGCCGTGGCGGCCGGCGAGACCGTCGGCATCATCGGCGAGAGCGGCGTCGGCAAGACCACCCTGCTGCGCGCGCTCGCCGGCCTCTGCGCGTCGCAGGGCAGCCTGTCGGTGCTCGGGGCGGACCCGCGGCGCGGGAAGCCCGACGGTGTGCAGCTGCTCTGGCAGGATCCGTCGACGTCGCTCGACCCCGCGATGACCCTGCACGCGCTGCTCGGCGTGTCCGCCCGGCTCGGGGGCAAGCGCACCGTGAAGGAGGCCCTGGCGCGCGTCTCGCTCTCCCACCGGGCCGACGCGCTCGCCGCGGAGCTCTCGGGCGGTGAGCGCCGGCGCGCGTCCATCGCCCAAGTGTGGCTCGCCGGTGCCCGCCTCGTGCTGGCAGACGAGCCCTCCGCGGCGTTGGACGCGCCGCGCGCGGCCGAGGCCCTGGCGCTGCTCCAAGAGCTCGTCGGACAGCAGGGCGGGATCGTGATCGCGAGCCATGACCTCGACCTCGTGCTCCCGCTCTGCGACCGGGTGTACGTGCTCCACGAGCGCGCGTGTGTCGACGTCTTCACCCCCGCCTCGGCGCACGAGCCGGGGCGCCACCCGTTCACCCGTGCCCTGATGGACGCCGGATGATGCCGCTGTTGGCCCTCGTTGGCCTCGCCCACGCCGGCTCCATCCACGTCGACCAGGCGCGGATCTTCTTGCGTCGGCACTACTACGCCGACGCGATGGCCGAGGTGGAGCTCGGGCTCGCCGACCCGGCGACCGCCGACGCGCTCGACCTCTACGCGATCGGCGTCGACGCCGCCTGGGAGCTCGGCGAGATCGACCGCGTGTTGAGCTGGAGCCAACAGGCCTCGGACCTCGCGCTCGGGGGAGACGCCCACGACGCCTGGCAGGGCCGGCACGACACCGTAGCGGCGACCTGGGGGTGGCTGCGCGTCGCGCCCCGCGACGGGCGCGGGTCCAGCACGCGGCTCCAGGTCGAGCCGGCCACCCCGGTGCTCGACCCGGAACAGAAGCGAATCGCGAACGTGATCGCGCTCCGCGCCCATGACCCAACGTCGCTGCCGGCCCGGCTCGCGCTGCCCACCGGGGACTGGCTGATCAACGGCGTCGCGGTGACCGTCACCCCGGGCGAGGTCACGCCGCTGGCGCTCTCGGCCGAGCAGCTTGGGCTCGCGGGGCTGGCCGCGCTGCAGACGCTCCGGCTGGACGTCTCCGCGAGCGCGCAGGTGCTCGCGGGGGCGAAGGTCGCGGGGTCGGGGCCGACGGGCGCCCTGGGCCTCGATCTCACGGGTCCGCTCGGGCGCGCGCTGCTCGGCGGCGGGGTCACCTGGGCGCCGCAGGCGTACGTGTCCGCGCAGGGCCACCGCTACGCGTCGCCGTGGGCGGGGTCGGCGAACCTGCACGTGGGCGCGGACTTGCCTGTCGCGGGCGCGATCGCGTTCCGCCCGGGCGTGGGCCTGGCGGCGCAGCTCGTCGAGGGGCTGCCGGTGCCCTGTGAGTGCGGGCTTGGCGCCCCGACCACCCTCTACGTCCCGGGCTGGGCCGTTGGCCCCGCCGCCCAAGTCGGCGTGGAGTGGCGGCAAGCCGGACGGTCGTCGGCGACCGCCTTCGGCGTGCGGGTCGAAGGCGCGCTCGGGTTCGGGCGCACGGTCTCAGGGGGACACGCGACGGTCGACGGGAACACGCTGACGTGGACGAGTGAGCCGTCACCCCTCGCGGCGGGGACCGTGCGGATCGGGGCGTACATCGGGCTTTGATCGTCGGTCGGCCTTCGGGATCGTGACGACCTGGTCCTCGCCCCGCAAGTACGCCAACTGCAGGAGCCCGGGATCGACGGCGGGCGCGTCGAGGAAGCAGGCCGCCCGGTTCACGCCCACCATCGCCGGGCCGGGCACCAGCACGAGGCCCGGGGGGAGCAGCGCTTCGTAGACCACGGCGCCCTCGCCGGTCACCGCACCCTCGCCCGTGAACGCCTCGGCCGGGGGCACGTCCTGCGACGGGGACGTGCACAGCGGCGTGACGCCCGTCGTGTCGTACGTCGCCGCGTATACCCGCCCCTTCCGCGCATCGAGCGCGACCACGAGCCGCGGGCACCTGGGGTGCGCCCCCGCGCGCAAGGCCAGCGACGACACCGGCACCACGCGGCAGCCGATGGACTCCGCGAGCCCCAGCGCCGCCGACACCCCGACCCGCACGCCCGTGAACGCGCCCGGCCCGACCCCGACGACGACGAGGTCCTCGGCACGGAGCCCGCCGAGCTCGTCGAGCAGGTCGCCCATCACCGGCAACAGCCACCCGTCCGCGCCCAGCACGATCCGCTGCTCGTAGCTGCTGACGCAGCGATCCCCGAGGTAGGCCGCCACCCCGATCACCGGCCCCGCGGTGTCGATCACGAGCGCGCGCCGAGCGCTCACCCGCCGAACTTCACGATGTCTTTCAGGGTGACCGCGAGCATCAGCAGCACGACGAAGATGATCCCGGCCTGCTGCGCGCGCTCGCGGATGCGGAGCGGGAGCGGCCGCCCGCGGAGCCACTCGGCCACGTACATGAAGATCTGCCCGCCGTCCAGGATCGGGATCGGCACCAGGTTGATGATGCCCAGCGAGAGCGACAGCACGCCGATCTGGCGGAACAGGTCAAACACCCCGTGCTCCGCGGCCTGCTTCATCTGCTGGAAGATCGCGACGGGGCCGCCGAGCGTCTTCGTGAAGTCACGCTGCCCGATGACCAGCTTCGAGAGCGTGTCCACGATGTACGACGAGATCCGCCACGTCTGGTCGACCGAGCGCTCGAACGCTTGCGGGAGCGGGTACACCCGTGCGACGTCGGCGGTCGCGATCATCGCGCCCCCACCGCCGATCCCGAGCCGAGCGCGCGTGTGGTAGCGGCCGAGCTCGTCGCTGTCCGTGACGACGTTCGGCGTCACGGTCACCGTCCGGACCTCGCCCCCGCGCCGGTAGGTGATCGAGAGCGGGCGGGCGACCATCGCGTCGCCCTCCCCCTCGCCCGTCTCGGCGACGGTCCGCACGACGTCGTACCACGCGTGCACGGGCGTCTCCGCCACGGCCAGGATGCGGTCGCCGGCCGCGAGGCCCGCCTGCTCCGCCGCCGAGTCGGCCTCGATGTTGTCTACCGAGACCGTCGCCGACGCGAGCCCCCACCGCTGCCACAGGGTGTCGTCGGCCGGCTGCACCCCGGTCGCCCACAGCGACGCGCTCATCGCGACGGAGAGCGGCTCATCCCCCCGCAGGAGGTCCACGTCCACGCGCGTTCCGGGAGAGTCGGCCACCGCGAGCAGCGCCGCCTCGACATCGTGGAACGACCGCACTGGCGCGCCGTTCACGCCGGTCAACACGTCCCCCGTGAGGATCCCGGCCCGGCCCGCCGGGCTCGTCGGGTCGTCCACCACCACCGTAGCGTCGGGGGACAGGTTTCCGAGCCCCAGGTCGTAAGGGCTGCGCCCGCCGACGATCACGTCGGCAGTCTCCCCCTCGGCGGCGGTGTACACCAGCGTCGCTTGCCGGGCCGCGCCGTCGTGGGCGATGTCGAGGGTGACGCTGTCCGCCGTCGACTCCCGGAACGCGTCGAGGACGTCGTACCAGCTCGTCATCGGCGCGCCGTCCACCGCGGTGATGCGGTCCCCGACCTCGATGCCCGCGTGCTCAGCGGCCGATCCCGCCTCGACGGATCCGACCTCGGCGCGGGGCTGCGGCTCGCCGAGCACTCCGAGCGCCGTGAACAATGCGAACGGCAGGAGCAAGTTGAACAGCGGGCCCGCGAGCACGATCAGCAGCCGCTTCCACGGCGCCTTCGACATGAATTGTTGGTCGTGCGGGACCGGGACTTCGTCCTCCGGCTCTGCCCCGCCCTCCGCGAACGGGTCCCCGCCCGCCATCCGCACGTAGCCGCCAAACGGGACCCACGACACGCGGTAGTCGGTGCCGCCCCACTTGACGCCGAACATGCGGCCGCCAAACCCCAGGCTGAACACCCGCACGTATACGCCGAGCGCCTTCGCGACGATGAAGTGGCCAAACTCGTGGAAGGTGATGAGCCCCGCGATCGCGAGCAGGGTTCCAGGGATGGTGAACACCCAGGCCATCCCCGGAAGCTACACGCCGGGGGCCCGCGGGGCAACCTCGCTCACGTCCGCAGCGGCTTTCCCCGGGGCCCCAGGTACACCGTCAGCACGCGCCCGACGTAGTACCGCGCGAACCGGGCGATAGCCGAGAGCCCCAGCAGGCCCCCCTCCCCGCGGAACGTCAGGCCCTGCGCGGTCACGCCGCCAACCCCCATGCGGATCACGCCACGGAGCCGCGGGGTGCCCGCTGGCTCGTCGCCGTCGAACACGTCTACGAACAACGTCGTCGTGTCCCGGAACACCGTCGGGAACCAGCCCTGCCGCACGATCTCCTTGACCCCGCGCAGGTAGTAGCGCCCCGTCTCCCCCGACAGCTTCAGCCCGTAGCGCATCTGCACGACGCCCGGCGCGGCGTCCACGAACAGGTCCAACCACCCGTCCACCACGCGCAGCGGCCGCGGCTCGATGCGCGGGATGACGACGCAGCCGAACGCCGGGGACCGCCGATCCGGGTCGGCGACCATCGCCACCACGTCGGGCGTCACCACGGTCAGGATGAAGTAGCTGTCGGCGACGGACGCGCCCGAGCGGCGATCTTCGAGCGCCCCCTGGGCGTCCGCAGCCTCGTGGGTCTGGCCCGCGTAGGGCGCGAGCCACCCGCGCATCGTCTCGGTGAACCGCACCTGGTCAGGCATGCTACTTGACGAAGCCCCGGGCGTCGATGGTGAACTTCATCTCGTCCAAGTTCTTCAGTTGGCCGAACAGCGCGCTGAACGGCTGGACGCCGAAGTCGCTGAGCTTCACCTTCCAAGTGCCCTTGGCGGTGAAGTTCGCGCCGTCCGCCGTGATGGTGAAGGGCGCGCTGACGGTCTTCCCGACGCCGTGCAGCGACATCGTGCCGGTCACAGTGCCCGGCGCGCTGCAGCTCGTCGAGGCGAACGTGATGTTGGGGTACGAGCTCGCGCCGAGCTGGTCGGACCCGAGCATGTGCTCCTTGACCTCTGCCCGGTCCCCGTCGTCCAGCATCACGGTGTAGCCGACCTTTTGGCGCAGCGAGGTCTCGTCGTTGACGAGCCCGGACGTCGGCACGGTGATGCTGATCTTGCACGCGGCGACGTTCGCGGTGTCCCAGGTGACCTTGCCGGACCAGGCCGTGGCGGCGACGACGTGGTCGTGGGAGAGCCCGGCCCCGAGCGTGGACGGGTCCTTGAACACCTGCACGTAGAGCGAGCTCTTCGCCGGGTCGATCGTGTACGTCGCCGAGGTGGACACCGCCGCAGGCGCTGCCGCGGGCGCCGGGTCCGCCGCGAGCGCGCGCGACGTGAGCCAGCCGGCGGAGAGCAGGATCATACCGCCGAGGGCGCCGGACCAGGTTCGGGTCATTCAACACTCCTTTGCGGCATGATAACGCCCGGAGCCGTGTCCCTCGTCCTCGGCCCTTTCCGCTTGCTCTCCCCGCTCGGACGCGGGGGCTCGGCCGACGTCTGGCGCGCCGTGCACGAGCGCCAGGACGTGCCCGTCGCGATCAAGGTCATCCGCGACACGTCGACCGAGGACCCGCTCGACCGCACGGCCGAGGTCCGCGCGCTGGCGGCGCTGGACCACCCGAACCTGCTCATGGTGTTCGACCACGGCGAGGTGCCCGTGGCAGGGCGGCGCAGCGGGTTCACGCCTGGGAGCCCCTGGATCGCCACCGAGCTGTGCTCAGGCGGGTCGCTCGCGCAAGTCGGCCCCCGCAACTGGAACCAGCTCCGGCGGGTGCTCCAGGACGTGCTGGCGGGCCTCGCGTACGCCCACGCCCGGGGCGTGCTCCACCGGGATCTCACGCCCGAGAACGTGCTGATCTCGGCGTCGACCGACGTGCGCCCGGGGCTCAAGCTCGGCGACTTCGGGCTGTCGAGCGACCACCGCGTCGCGCAGCACTCGGGAGCCGGGCGCGGCCCGCGGGTGGCCGGCACGCCCGCGTACATGGCTCCCGAGCAGTTCAGCGGGGACCTCTCTGCGCACGGCCCGTGGACCGACATGTACGCGTTCGGCTGCCTCGCGTGGCGGCTGTGCGCGGGGCAGCCGCCGTTCGGGAGCACCCGGCCGCCGGAGGTGCTCGCAGCCGCGCACGCGGACCTCGACCCGCCCCAGCTGGAGCCGCGCTTCGCGGTGCCCGCTGGGCTGCACGTGCTGCTGCGCGACCTGCTCGCGAAGAGCCCCGCCGACCGCGTGCAGTCCGCCGCGGAGACGTTGGCGGCGCTCGACGTCGTAGATGGGCAACAGAGCCGGGGGGTCCCGGCCGACTGGCGGACCGGCACCCACCGACGCCCTGCGATGCGGCTGATCGGCGCGGGCCTCGGGCTGCACCCCTACCGCGCGGTGCCGGTGGTCGGGCGGGACGCCGAGCGAGACCGGCTGTGGGCCGCGCTCGTCGACGTTCGCCACCGAGGGAACGTGCACGTCATCCACGTGACCGGGCCGCAGGGGCTGGGCAAGCAGTCGCTCGTGCGGTGGCTGGCCGAGCGCGCGCTCGAGACCGGCGCGGCGCGGGTGTCGGAGGTGCAAGCCCACGGGCTCGATCCGTACGCGGCGATCGCCGACGCGCTGTCGCGGGCCCAGCCGACCCCGCCGGTTTGCCGCGTCTCGGGGCAGCTGGGCGAGCCGGCTGGGGAGGACTCGCGCGCCGTGCTCCCGATCGTAGAGCGCCCTGCAGCGCAAGGTGCCGCGCTCCGCGCGCTCGCGCTCGCCGCCCGGGCCGTCGGGCCGTTGGTCGTGCACGTGCCGAACGCCGACGAGCACCCCGCCGTAGTCGCCGCGCTGGGGGCGTTGCGCGCCGACGCGCCGCCGGGCGGGCCCCGCGCTCATGGCCTGCTCGTGGTGCTCACCTCCCGCGGGGGCTACCAGGCCGGCCGCGACACGCCCCGGATCGAGCTCGCGCCGCTCTCGCCCGCGCACCAGGTGCAGCTCGTCGAGGGCGTGCTCGGCCTCGGGGGCGTCGTCGCGCAGCGGGTGAGGGAGCGCGCGGCGGGGAACCCCGCGTTCGCGGTCGCGATGGCAAACGACCTCATCCGGAGGGGTGAGCTGGTGGCCGGGGAGCACGGGTTCGAGGCCCCGCCCGGGTCGGTCCCCGACCTGCCGGCCGACCTCGCCGGCACGTGGCGCAGCCGGCTGGAGGAGGCCATCCCGGCCTTGGACCCGCGGTGCGTGCAGCTGGCGGCCTTGCTCGGCCCCGAGGTGCACCTGCCGACGTGGCAGCGCGCGCGCGCGGAGCTCGGCCTGCAGGACGAGCCGTGGCTCGCGCTCGGGCAGTACGCGCTCGCCACCCGGACGCCAAGCGGGTATCGCTGGGAGCGCCACGCGCTCGAGGCCGCTCGCGCCGCCTGGCCGCGCAGCACCGTGGCGTTCCACACGGCGTGCGCGCGCGCGTTCAGCGCAGAGGGCCCCGACGTCGAGCCCGACTTCCCCCGCGCGGCGCTCCACTTTGCCGCCGCCTCGAGGCCGCTCGACGCGGCGCGCGCCCTGCAACGTGCGGCGCTCGGGACCGCCCTCCGGGACCCTTCTCTGACCGTCGAGCTCGTCCACCAGCGCGACATCGCGCTGCGAGACGCACGGCTGCCCGCGGCCGACGCGCTCTGGGGCGAGGGCTGGGTGCTCGCCGTCCGGGCGCGCGTGGAGCTCGGCGACTGGGCGACGGCGGAGCAGCCCTCCGAGCGCCTGCTCCAGGCCGCGTGGACGCACGGCTGGACGCAGCTCCTCGCGCCGAGCTTGGTCCTACGCGGGGAGATCGCGCGCGCGATGGGCGCCCTGGGCCTCGCCCGCGAGCGACTGGAGGAGGCCCTAGACCTGTGCGCGGGCCGCGGGGACGACCGCGGCGTCGCCCGCTCAGCGCTCGCGCTCGGTCGGCTCTTGATGCACCTGGGGCGTCTCGGGGAGGCCGGCCGCTGCTACCAGCAGGCGCAAGCGCTGTACACCCGCCTGCAGAACCCCGGCGGCGCCGGCGCGTGCCTCTTGCTCCGGGCCGAGGTCGCGCGGTTCGGCGGAAACGCGCTGCTCGCGCGCGACCTGGCCGGGCAAGTCCGGCAGGAGCAAGCCCG
Organism: Bifidobacterium breve; assembly: GCA_943328795.2. Classification (GTDB taxonomy): domain Bacteria; phylum Myxococcota_A; class UBA796; order UBA796; family SXON01; genus CAIUMM01. Next base: position 2,782 of record CALQBK020000094.1, on the reverse strand, counting down.
CCGACAAGACCGCGACGCGGTCGACATCCTCGGCACCCTGCTGTTGCACCTGCTCGAGGCGGACCTAGACCGTGACGCCGGGCGTCCCGCCGCGCCCGCGTACCGGGCGGCCCTGCTCGACGCAGACGCCGCCGGGGCCGGGAGCGTAGCCGCACGGGCCGCTATCGGGCTCGGGCTCACCGGCGACGTGCGTGCGTTCCAGCGGGCCGTGGACGAGGCCGAGCGCGTCCACGATCGGCCGATGCTCGCGCTCGCGCTCGCGTGTCAGCTCCCGCACGTGCCAGAGCGAACGTTCCCGGCGCACGCCGACCGCGTACTCGCCGCGCTCGCCGAGACCGGCAGCTACCACCCCGACATCCGCCCCGCGTTGCTCCGCGCCGCCGACGTCGCGCTGACCGCCCAGGCCCTGGCCCTCCGCGCCGCGGCCGCCCGCCAGGCGTCGATGGTGCAAAAATGAAACCGCCCGGACCAGTGACGGTCCGGGCGAGGATCAGGATGGGGTGACCGGGCCTCTTCTCACGCAAGACGAATAGGGGGGACGCATCATGCGCTATAAAAGACGTCCCGGTCGAAACAAACGATAGCCTACTCGCCGTCGGTCGTCAACCGGTCTTCGCCGCACTCGGGGGTGTTGTTCTCGTCGACCTTGCGCTCGGTCAACGACGGGCTGTAGCCCCAGATGTCCTTGCGGATGTGGTCGACCGTGAAGTCGCCCTGCACGAGCACCTTGGAGGCGGCCGAAGCGCTCTCCAAGTAGATCTGGAAGTGGCCGGTGAGCGGCTTGTCCTGGTGGCCAGGCTCGCGCTTCGCCAGGTCATCCGGCGAGTCGTCGAAGTGAACCCAGGAGGCGTCCAAGCCAACCCAGCCGCCGAACCCGTCCGCCGCGTCGCCCTCGACGCCGTTGTCGGGCCGCCACGAGTTGTCCTCGACCTTGATCTCGACGGGGAAGTCGGACTTGCCGAGCGCCGCCAGGTCGCTCGGGTGCGAGTCGTCGTACGTGACCGCCTCGGTGAGCTTCTCGACGAAGTTGGCGTAGCTGTTCGCCGAGCCCCAGTGGCCATCGTAGGCGTCCTGGTACAGGGGCACCGCGTAGCCGCTGCTGTCGGTGGAGATGTTGTCCACGTAGTCGATCGCGTGGCCGTAGAAGTCCTCGTCCGCCATGCGCGCGAAGCCGTAGCCGGCCTCCCACGTGCGAGGGAGGTACCAGTAGTCGCTGTAGTCGCTGGGGTTGACCTGGTAGCCGGCCGCGTTCAGGTGGAACAGCGTGCCGCCGTCCTCGTTCACCGACCACTCGGCGAGCCAGTCGCCGTCTACGTCCTGCAGCTCGGCGCCGTTGTCGCCGTCCGCGCAGATCTGGGGCTGGAAGTCGGGGTCCACGACGAAGCCGAACCGGAAGTCGCCGATGTTGGAGACCCTCGAGTGCACCGTGAGCTGGATGTCGCCCTCGGTCGTCTGCACGGCCTCGACGCGCCAGGGCTCGAAGTCCTCGCTGCGGACGTAGTACCCGTAGTCGTCGATCCAGGGGAAGAAGTCGGCGTCAGCCCCGCACTCGGCGTCGTAGTCGACGCCCGGCAGGCGGTCGGCCTCGTCGTCGAGGCTGCGGCAGTCAACCGTCTCGAACTTGTACTTCGCGAGCGTGTCCGCGTCGGAGAAGTCCACCAGCTTCGCCTCGAGCCGGTAGATGTTCTCCGAGCTGGCGGCGGCGAAGTAGGACGCGTAGGACCCGGTGACTTCGCCATCATGCGGCGTGCAGCCGACGAGGGCGGCGGAGAGGGGGAGGGACAGCAACACGATACGGCGCATCGGGAATCCTCGAACGGTGCCTTATAGACCGCGGAAGGGCCCTCGGTCAAGCACCTGGCACAGGATTCACGGGTGACGCACGAGATCGACGCCCAGCGCCGAGCGTCGACGGCGCGTCAACCCCGGAAGGTGGCGGCTACGCCGTCCTTGTGGTCCGGGTACTTCCACTCGAACCCGAGCTCCTTCTCCAGCGCGTCGGTCCGCAGGCGCAGCGAGGCGGTGTAGATGCGCAGGTTGTCCTCGGTGAACCGGGGCTTGGTGCCGAGCAGGGTCTGCAGCCGCTCGTTCTCCTTGGCGGCGCGGAACTGGAACACGCTGGGCACCCAGGTGGACCAAAAGCGCATCGGCTTCCCGCCCGCAGCCTTGTGCACGGCCGCGTAGAACTCGCGCAGCAGCGGCGTGCTCTTCCCCGCGATGTGCACCACGCCGCCATCCGCCTTCTCCGCGATCAAGATCAGCGCGGCGACGCAGTCGTCCACGTGAACCAGCGGGACCAAGTTCTTGCCTTCACCGGGCAGCCACGCCCGGCCGGCCTTCATCCGGTCGTCGGCGGTGAACCGGATCCCCGGGCCGTACACCGCGGCGATCCGCGTGATCACCAGCGGAACCCCGGCGGTCTTCAGCGCCTCCTCCGCTGCGACCTTCGATCGCCCGTAATTGGTCTGCGGGTTCGACGGGAAGTCCTCCGGGACCCACAGCCCGCTGCGGTCGCCGTAGATCGTCGCCGAGCTCGCGAACACGATTTTTGCCGGTTTGTTGCTGGCACCCCGCACGACGTCGGCGAGGAGCTCGGCCGCCTGGCGGTTGATCACGTCGGCCGTCTCGCGGCCCGCCCCGCGCGCGCCACCGGCCAGGTGCATCACGACGTCCGCCCCAGCGACACCGCGCTCGAGCGCTGCGCGGTCCGACATGCTGCCGGCGATCACCTCGGCGCCGGCCGAGCGGACGGCCTCCTCCTTCGCGGCGGTGCGCACCAGCG
>CALQBK020000093.1 GCA_943328795.2 Bifidobacterium breve | reverse complement strand
CGTCGAGCAGATTGTTCGCGCGCACGGGGGGCGAATTGCCGTGCGCGTCCCCGAAGAAGGGGGTACCGCGTTCGTGGTCTGGCTGCCGAAGGAGGCAAATGTCGGGTGAACGCGTGCTGATCGTCGACGACGAGTCGTCGCTCCGCGAATTTCTCTCCATCCTGTTGGAGCGGGATGGGTACATCGTGCGGGCCGCCCCTTCGGGAGAGCGGGCGCTCGACGTGTTCGACGGTTTTGCGCCCGACCTCGTGATCTCCGACTTGAACATGCCCGGGATCGACGGCATCGAGCTGCTGCGGCAGGTCAAGTCGCGCAGCGCCAAGGCCGGCCGGGACGTGCCCTTCATCTTGATCACGGCGTTTGGGACCGTCGCCAACGCGATCGCGGCCACGCGCGAGGGGGCCTTCGACTACGTGGCGAAGCCGTTCAACAACGACGAGCTGCGGCTCATCGTGCGGCGCGCGCTGTCGATCCGGGACCTGGAGGCCGACAACGTCCGGCTCCGCGCCGAGCTCGGGGAGCGCTTCCAGCTCGGCCAGCTCGTCGGCACCTCGCCGAAGATGCAGGCGGTGTACGGGCTCGTGCGCCGGGTGATGGGCACGCGGATCAACTGCTTGATCTGTGGCGAGAGCGGGACAGGAAAAGAGCTCCTGGCGCGCGCAGTCCACTTCGGCAGCGACCGCGCGCAGGGCCCGTTCGTCGCTGTCAATTGTGGGGCGATCCCGGAGAACCTGATCGAGAGCGAGCTGTTCGGCTACCTGAAGGGCGCGTTCACCGGCGCCGCGCAGAACAAGGTCGGGGTTTTCAAGGCCGCCCACGGGGGCACGCTGTTCCTCGACGAGATCGGGGAGATGCCGCTCTCGGCGCAAGTGAAGGTGCTCCGTGCGATCCAGGAGCGGAAGGTCACGCCCGTCGGGGGCGTGACCGAGGAGACGCTCGACGTGCGGATCGTCGCGGCGACCAACCGGGACCTGCAGGTGGAGGTCGCGCAAGGCCGGTTCCGCGAGGACCTCTACTACCGGCTCAACGTCGTGCAGATCGACATGCCTCCGCTGCGCGAGCGCACGAGCGACATCCCGCTGCTCATCCAGCACTTCATCCAGAAATTCGCGGACGAGTACGGGAAGCCCATGAAGGGGGCGACCCCCGAGTGCATCCGGCTCTTGCAGGACTACCGGTTCCCCGGGAACGTTCGGGAGCTCCAGAACGTGATTGAGCGGGCCGTAGCGCTCGAGTCCGGGGTCGTGCTGACCCCCGCCTCGTTGCCCGAGCGCGTGCACGGCACGTTTGCTCCAGGCGGCGATGAGCGGGGCGAGCTCGACTTCCCCGCCGGCGGCATCGACATCGAAGCGCGGATCGCGACCGTGGAGAGGCGATACCTGGAGAAGGCGTTGGAGGTCACGGGGGGCAACCGGACGCAGGCGGCGAAGCTGCTCGGCATCACGTTCCGCTCGTTCCGCTACCGCCTCGTCAAGTTCGGCATGGACGCGGGGGACCTCTCGGAAGGCTAGCTTCGTCCCAAGTTGTCCGCTCTCCTCCCGCTTGCTTGGGATCGCGTTAGCAGCGGGCGGATCAGGAGTCTCGATGTCCCGCATGCTTCCTATTCTGCTCACGCTCTCGTTGGTCGGGTGCGCACTCAAGTCCGACGTCGACGCGCTCAACCAGCGCATCGCGAAGCTCGAGGAGTCCGCGAAGGCCGCCCCCAAGGGCGCCGCTCCCGCCGCCGCCGCTGCGTCCACCGAGGACGAGGCCGCCGCGTCGAAGATGATGGAGGAGATCCAGACCGCGCTGAAGGACAACGACTACACGAAGGCCAAGGCGATGCTCGCCGAGATCCAGTCGAAGTACAGCGCTACGCGGGCCGGCAAGGCCGCTGTGCGCATGGCGACCGAGGTCAACATCGTCGGCACGGACGCGAAGCCGATCGAAGTCCAGAAGTGGTACACGAAGGACCAGGGCTCGTTGGCCGACAACAAGGTCACGATGGTCGTCTTCTGGGAAGCGTGGTGCCCGCACTGCAAGAAGGAGGTCCCGCTCCTCCCCGCGCGCCTGGACAAGTACAAGTCCAAGGGTCTCGGCATCATCGCGCTCACGAAGGTGACCAAGTCCTCGACCGACGAGATCGTCGAGACGTTCGTGAAGGACAACAAGCTCAACTTCCCCGTCGGGAAGGAGCCCGAGGGCGGCCCGATGTCGGCGGCCTACGCGGTCAGCGGGATCCCCGCCGCGGCGCTGGTCAAGGACGGCAAGGTGATCTGGCGTGGTCACCCGGCCCGCCTCACCGACGACGTCCTCGAAAAGTTCTTGGCGGGCTAGCCGATGGAGTGGACCGTCGCCCCGAAGATGCGCATGGACTTGGTCTGCTTCGCGGGGATCAACCTCTCGGGTGAGCGCAAGATCGTCGACGTGCAGGTGGTCGGCGGTCGCCAGGGCGGCGACGTTGCGGCGGAGTACTTGAAGTCGATGGTCGTCCTCGGGCCGATCGGCACCCGGGTGATCCTCAAGACGTGGCTCGGCGACGACTGGGAGCAACACCCGTGGCGGGCGGTCACGGTCACCGCCAAGCACCACTACCGGACGAAGGAAGGCGAGATCGGGGTCCGGGTTCCGGACCTGGACTGGCTGGACCTGCCCGACGCGCGGCGGACCGACCCGGACATGCAGGAGAGCTTCGCGTTCGCGGAGAGCTTGGTGGAGGGCGCGTTGTCGGGGGGGTGGACCTTCGGGCGCCCCGGCGCGCTGAAGGCGAAGATCAAGGCGATCGTGATCGACCGCGTGTGATCGCGGGGCAGCCCGGGCGCGGCGCACCGATGCGGCGGCCGCAGTGATAGCCGGCCGGATGTCGATCCCCCTGACCCCGATGCAGCAGGCCGACCAGTTCGGCGCGCACAACTACCACCCGCTCCCCGTGGTGATCCGCTCGGCGTCCGGCGCCTGGGTGACCGACGACGGCGGCAAGCGGTACCTCGACATGCTGTCGAGCTACTCCGCGCTGAACCAGGGCCACCGCCACCCGCGCATCCTCCAGGCGGCCCGGGACCAGCTCGAGCGCGTCACGCTGACGAGCCGCGCCTTCCACAACGACCAGCTGGGGCCGTTCCTGCAGCGCCTCTCCGAGGTCTCCGGCTTCCGGCGCGCTTTGCCGATGAACTCCGGGGCCGAGGCCGTGGAGACCGGCCTGAAGGCCTGCCGCAAGTGGGGCTACACGGTCAAGGGGGTGCCGGAGGGGCGCGCGCGGATCCTGGTGGCGTCGAACAACTTCCACGGCCGGACCATCTCGATCGTCAGCTTCTCGACGGAGGCGCAGTACCGCGACGGGTTCGGGCCGTTCACGCCTGGCTTCGACGTGGTGCCCTACGGCGACTCCGCGGCGATGGAGGCTGCGATCACGCCGGACACCGTGGCGATCTTGGCGGAGCCGATCCAGGGCGAAGCCGGGGTGGTGCTGCCGCCCGAGGGCTACCTGCGCGCGCTGCGCGCGATGTGTGACCGACACCGGGTGCTGCTGTTCTTGGACGAGATCCAGACGGGCCTCGGGCGGACGGGCAAGATGTGGGCGTTCGAGCACGAGGGCATCCGCCCAGACTGCATCACCGTCGCCAAGGCCCTGGGCGGCGGTGTGTACCCGATCAGCGCGTTCTGCGCCGACGACGAGCTGATGGACGTCTTCGCGCCGGGCGACCACGGGAGCACCTTCGGGGGCAACCCTCTCGCGGCGGCGATTGGTCGCGCCGCGTTGGACGTGATCGTGGAGGAGAACCTGCCGGCGCGGGCGGCGGAGCTCGGCGGGTACTTCATGGAGCGGCTGCACGAGCTTGGCTCCCCGCACGTCCGCGAGGTGCGAGGCCGCGGGCTCCTGATCGGGGTCGAGCTCCACGAGCGCAGCGGCCCGGCTCGGCCCTACTGCGAGGCGCTCAAGGAGCTCGGCGTGTTGTGCAAGGACACGCACGGCCAGGTCATCCGCTTCGCGCCCCCGCTCGTGGTCGCCCGCGAGGACCTCGACTTTGCGCTCGAGCAGGTCGCGAAGGTGCTCACGTGAGTACGGAGAAGGCGCCGCTGCACGCCCGGTCTGTCCAGCATGACTTCGCGTGGAAGCTCCGGCTCACCCACCCGGATCGCGCGGAGATCCGCGTCGAGTGGCACGGCCGCCCCGTCGTGTTCGACCCCGTGCAGGTGCAGCCGGGCGACCTGGTGGTGCTCACGAGCGCGGCGCCTGACCGCATCCGTGGGACGGCCGCCGCGGTGGCGAGCGGCGCGCGCCCGGACGTCATCGCGGACCAAGCGATCTTGGACTGGCTTCGGAAGCAAGGCGGCGTCGGGCCCGACAGCGCGCCCGGGGGCGAGGTCTCGGGCGTGCGCTTCGACGCCGTGGCGTACACCGCGCCGGCCCCGGTCCGGGCGGGCACGCACTTCTTGAAGGCGAGCATCGGCGCGCTCAGGCCGCGGATCACGCTCGCTGCGCTCGCGGAGAGCGCCCGGATCGCGCCCGTCGAAGGCGTGAAGCCGCGCGCGTGGCAGTTGACCTTCCCGGCGGGCCGGCTCGTGCACCTGGACCTGGCCTTGACGCGCGCGACGCCGCCGGCGTGGCTGCAGGCCGCGCAGGTGCTCCACGGCGCGGACTGGCTGATCGTCGGCTGCGCGTACGGGGAGTCCGAGGCGGTGGCCGCCCAGATCGGCGTGTTCGGCGCGGGGCAGGTGCTCGTGACGGAGCTGGTGAACGGAGAGCGCCGCGCGCGGGGCTTGCCGACGGAGGGGGTCACGCTCCTCCGGGACCGCTTGCACGCGGCGAAGATCCCGGCGCACGTGTTCGCGACGCAGGCGAGCTACCGCTTCGAGTAGCTCACCCCCTGGGAGGGCCGGCCCGGGGTGGCCGACATCACTGCAAACGCATATGCGTATACGCGAATGCGGCTCGCCCCCACACCTCTCGACGTTCGCCCGACGACCGGCCTGCTCAAGGCGTTGGCCGACGACACGCGGCTCCGCATTGTCGCGCTGCTCTCGCATGGCGAGCTCTGCGTCTGCCACGTCGTCGCAGCGCTCGACATCAGCCAGCCGAACGCATCGCAGCACCTGACCGTGCTGCGGAACGCGGGGCTCGTGGACTGTCGGCGGGAGGGCAGCTGGATCCACTACCGCCTCTGCGCGGAGCAAGACCCTGTCCGGGCGAGGGTCCTGCGGGCGGTGCTCGATGGCATCACGGCGCTGCCGGAGGCGACGGCAGACCGCGCCCGGCTGGCCGACACCGTCGTGAGCACACCGTGCGAGTGACGTTGCCCCGGCGCCTGGTCGCGGAGGGGATCGGGACTGCCCTGCTCCTCGCGACGGTGGTCGGGTCGGGCATCATGGCGGAGCGCCTCTGCGGCGGGAACGTGGGCCTCGCGCTGTTGTGCAACGCGCTGGCGACGGGCGGCGGGCTCGTCGCGCTTGTCCTGGCGTTTGGCCCCGTCTCCGGCGCCCACTTCAACCCGGTGGTCACCCTCTCGGCGGCTGCTGTCGGCGAGATGCGCTGGGGTGACGTGCCCGGCTACCTGGTCGCGCAGGTCGCTGGCGCCTTCTGCGGCGTGGGCGTCGCCGACCTGATGTTCGACCTCCCCGCGTTCGCAGCGTCCACGCACGTCCGGGTCGGCCCCGCGCAGTGGCTCGGCGAGGTCGTGGCGTCGTTCGGGCTCCTGGGGACCATCATCGGGGTGTCCCGGCGCACGCCCGCTGCCACCCCGGGTGCCGTCGCCGCGTACATCGTCGCCGCCTACTGGTTCACCTCGTCTACGTCGTTCGCCAACCCGGCGGTCACGCTCGCGCGCGCGTTCACCGACACGTTCGCGGGCATCCGGCCAGTGGATGTCCCCGCGTTCGTGCTCGCGCAGCTCGTCGGCGCGGCGGTGGCCACGCTCGTGTTCACCTGGCTCGTGCCCCGGGCCGACTCTACCCTCGCTGGGAGCTCCCCCACGTGATCGTCATCTTCGCTTGTGTCCACAACGCGGGCCGGTCCCAGGTGGCCGCCGCTTTCTTCAACCAGCTCGCGGATCCGGCGAAGGCGCGGGCGCTCTCGGCCGGCACCCAGCCCGGTGAGCGCGTGCACCCCGAGGTGCTCGTGGGCATGCGCGAGGTCGGCATCGATCTCGCGGGCGTGTCACCGCAGAAGCTCACCAGCGAGCTCGCGGCCGACGCCGGCTGGATCGTGACGATGGGCTGCGGCGACGCCTGCCCCGTGGTGCCCGGCGCCCAGCGGGACGACTGGCCGCTCGAGGATCCGAAGGGGAAGCCGATCGAGCGCGTCCGGGAGATCCGCGACGACATCAAGGTCCGCGTCGCGGCGTTCGTCGAGCAGAACGGCTGGGGGTGAGCCCCGCTGGTCGCGAGCGGGGTCATTGCCCGGTTGCGCAGCGCAAAAAACAAGAACCCCCGGCCTTTCGGACGGGGGTTCAGGATGGCGGAGAGAGCGGGATTCGAACCCGCGGTACCTTTCGATACACACGATTTCCAGTCGTGCACCTTCGACCACTCGGTCACCTCTCCGGGAGGGCGCAGGCCGGGGCCTGCTACAAGGGTGGCGGAAAGGGTGGGATTCGAACCCACGTTAGGGGAAACCTAAAACAGATTTCGAGTCTGCCGCCTTCGTCCACTCGGCCACCTTTCCGCGATATTGAAATTCCCGTGTTCAGGTTCGACGCTTGGCTCGAAGCTCGGCGAAGAACGCCTTCAGCTGGGCGCTCGCCTCGGGCTCGCAGATCCCTGCGGTGACCGCGAAGCGGTGGTTCAACCGCGGGTGCGACGAGAGGTCGCCCACGGTGCCACAGAAGCCGCCCTTGGGGTCCGCCGCCGCGTAGACGACGCGTGGGATCCGGGCCAGGAGGATGGCACCTGCACACATGGCGCAGGGCTCGAGGGTCACGTAGAGCGTGGTCCGTTCGAGCCGCCAATCGGCGCGGGCTTGTGCCGCGAGCCGAATCGCGAGTAGCTCGGCGTGACCACACGGGTCGTGCGTCGATTGGCGCGCGTTCTTGGCCTCGGCGAGGATGGCGTCGTCGTTGCCGACGATGACCGCTCCTACCGGGACCTCGCCCGCTGCGGCGGCCTCCTCGGCGCGCTGCAAGGCGCGCCGCATGAACCGGGTGTCCCTCTCGGGGCCCGTGTTCTGAACATCAGGACTAGTTTTGGGGAGCATCAAAGAGCCGCGGCGATGACGAGCGTGGGCCCGCGACGCACAAGCGTGGCGCGCCGTTAAGCGGCTGGTGCGCTGGCGTCAACACGCTCGCAGGGAAAGGCCCGCGAGGACGAGCAACAAGACCGCCAAAGCGATCTCTTCCCAGCGCCGCACCTGGACGGCGGCCGCGTGGGCCGGCTCGGCCGGCGTGTCGTCGTGCGGCGGGGGCCGGCTATACGCCGGCGCGGGCTCGAAGACGTCCTCCTCGGTGGTCGGGTCGGGCGTGGGCTCCGGGGGCGTCGGGCGCGCGATGAAGGGCTGCGGCGCCGCGGCCTCCATCGCGGGCGCGTCTCGGCCCCCGCCCTCGGCGCGGACCGGGAAGAACCCGCCCGGCAGCAGCGCGAGCGGCTCAGCCGCCACCGCGGCCCTGAGCCCAGGCACCTCGCCGCGGCGCGCGCCGGGCGCGATCGTGAGCGTCGCGCCGATCCACGCGAGCACCGCCACCGGCCGCTCGGGCGCCGCTTGTCCAGGTACGCGGGTCGCCGTGACCTCGTGCCCCGTGACCTCCCCGCCCGGCTCGCTCGACGAGCGCTCCGGCGCGTCGAAGATCCCGTGCCCGAGGTCCGGACCCCAGTCGGCGACCGGGTCATCCGTGGGACCGCTGGGCTGGGCCGGGCGCGCCACTACGGCGCCGCGCGGTCGGCGGGGTCGCCACGGTCGTCAGTCGAGGGCGCGTCCCCGGTCCCGTGGTCGGCGTCGAGGTAGCCCAGCGCCTGCAACGCCGCGGCGCTCTCCGCGTCGAACCCGTCCAGCTCGTCACCGAAGGGCAACGGGACGACGGCCCAGGTGGCCTGGTACGTCCGGTTGCCCTTGGTCACCTTCGCGAGCGGCCCAACGAGCTGCGTCGCGGGGGTACGCGCCACGAGCGTCTCGCTCGGCCCGCTGGGGATCCCGAGCACCGCGCCTTGGACCGCCTCGGCCGGCTCCAGCTCCGGCAGCAGGTAGACCTCGCGCTGGGCGGTGCCGCTGCTGCTGAACGACATCGTCACGGTGTCCACGCGCGGGTCGTCGTCGGTCCTGGTCTCGAAGGTCGCGTTCGCGTGCCGCGTCGGCTCGTCCCCCAGCCAGGTCGACGTGACGCCGCCCGGGACGGTGATCGTCGCCTTGCCCGACCCCCGGGAGGACGTCGGCGTCACGCGCAAGACCGCCCGCACCGGCTCGTGCAGCGCGTCGGCCAGCCCGCGCCGGCCGTTGCGCACGTCCGCTCCCGCCAGCGCGTGCTCCTCGCCGGGGTCGTGCGCGAGGTCGAACACCTCTTCCTTCCCGCCCCGGCTGATCCACTTCTCGGACCCGACGAGGCTCCCCCACGCGTTCGGCCCGTAGAGCAGCCGCCCAAACGCCCTCGGGCGGTCCTTGAACGCCTTGTCGACCTCCCCCTTCGCCAGCGCCAAGAGGGACATTCCGTCCCAGGTCCCGCCGCCCAGGCCGAGCAGGTCCAACACCGTCGGCGTGACGTCGAGCAGGCTGGCGGGACTGTCGACGCGGCGGGGGGCCAAGCCGGGCGCGCGGATGAGGAGCGGCACGCGCAAGAGCTCGTCGTAGAGCGAGTGCCCGTGCTCGAGATCGCCGTGGTCGAAGAACTCTTCCCCGTGGTCGGCGAACACGACCACGAGCGCGTCGGGCCCCGCGGCGGCGAACAAGCGCCCCAGCGCGTCATCCACGGACGCCAGGTTTTGGTCGTAGCGGTCTTGCAGGTACCCACGAACCTGCTGCTTCTTCCCCTTCCCCTTCGCATAGCTGAGCAGCGTGGCGCGCGCGAACACGTCACCGAGGCCAGGCAGGTCCTGCGACGAGTACTTGTGGCGGTACGGCCACAGCTCCTTGTAGGGGAGGTGCAGGTCCATGAAGTGGACCATCACCATGGCGTCCTCGTCCGCGTGGCGGTCGAGGAAGTCGATCCCGCGCGCGACCTCGTAGTCCGCGTAGGGCAGGTTGACGGACCCGTGCTCGCCCCAGCCGGACGCCATGTCGAAGTTCCCCGTCAGGTAGATGTTGCCGACGAACGCACCGGTTGCCCAGCCACGGGACGCCAGCATCTCGGGGAGCGGCGTGGAGGCGGACCAGCGCTCCGGCTGGTTTCCGCTGAGCACGGAGCGGGTGCTCGGGAGGGTCCACGGGGCGACGGACCGGGCGTCCTCGAAAACGATGCCTTGGGCACCCAGCGCGTCGATGTTGGGCGCGGGGGCGCGCGCGTAGCCGTAGGTGCCAAGGTGGTCGCGGCGCAGCGTGTCGATGAACGCGAACACCACGCGGCGGGGGTGCGCGCTCGGGACGAGCACGCGCGGCTCGGCGACGAACGCGAAGTCGGCGATAGGGTCGGCGTCCTCCACGCGGAGCTCGATCCGCGCGGTCGTGTTGCTTTCGTGCGAGAGGTCGACCTCGACCGGGTCGAAGCGGCCGACGGCGAGGCGCACGCGGGCCCGCTCGGCGTCCCCGACGCGGACCACCAGCGTCGTGCCATCCGAGGGTGCATCGCGCGCGACCTCAGGCGGGACGACTCCGGCCGTGAAGCGAAGCACGCCACCCGCGGGGACATCGACTTGCCACGCCACGTGCGCGGGCGCGGGGAGCAGCAACCCCGTCCGGGTGGTCCCTCCGACCTGTAGGACCCGGCGAGCACTGGTCGCGTCGACCGTCGCGGGGGCGTCCAGCGCCTCCTGGCGCTCTTCGGCATCCGGCCAACGCACCGTGTACTCGTCCGGCGACGGGCGCGCGGCGTCGCCCGCGACGCGCACCGTGAGCCCGTGCGCCGAGTAGGCCCAGGTGCTCGCCTTCCCCTCGTCCTGCGAGAACGTGAGCTTCTTCTCGCCGCGCCGCACCTCCATGCCGGGAGGCACCGTCGAGAGGAACATCACCCTCGGGCGCACGGGCAGCGCGATCTCGTAGCCACGAACGTTGTTCACGACGCCGACCAGCTCGAAGGCCCCGCGCACCGGGATCCGCACGGTGCTGCTGCCCTCCACCTGGACGCCCATCTCGAGCTCGGCGGGCGGCAGGTCCGTCAGGCCGACGCCCTCCGCGGCGACGCTGGGTCGCGGCGCGACCAACAACGCCACGGCGACCAGCAGGACCAGCGCGCGCAACCACGCACGACCGCCCCGCTGGGGCAGCCGCTGGGGCCTGGTGGACCGGGACAAGCTCAAGCCGCGGACACTATGCCCGACGACGACGACCCAGGAGCGCGAGGCCGGCGAGGCCCGCGACCATCGAGCCGGCAGCGCCCGGCGCCGACGCACAGCCACCGCTGCTATCGCTGGCGGTCACGTGCAGGAAGCCCGCCTGGAGGCCCGCGGGCCCGCCGACGTTCATCACAATCACGTAGTCGCCGGCCTCGGGGAAGGTGATCTTCGGGGCCCACGCGCCGATCGTGTCGCCACCGGCGTCATCGCCGTTGAAGTCGACCTTGTTCGCGTCGCTGATGTCGCCCTCGCCGGAGCCCTTGTAGACCTCCCACACGATGGTATCGACACAGCCGTAGGTGGAGACGTCGGTGTGGTTCACCGTCTGCCACTCGAGCCCGTCGAGCACCTGCATCTCGAAGAAGCCGTCCGCGCCCTCTTCGGGCACGGGGGGTTCGCACGCGACCACGTAGCCAAGCGACGTGCTCTGCACCGTCTGCGGCTCGCAGACATCGCTCTCGATGACGACGCTGGCGGTGACGCTGAACTGGCCGACGGAGGTGTAGGTGTGCGTCGGGTTGATCTCGTCGCTCTCTTCGCCGTCGCCGAAGTTCCAGTGCTGGGAGACCACCACCACGCTGTCGTCGCCGCCCACGGTCGCCGTGAACGTGACATCCCACGGGACCGCGCCCGTGCGGTCGCTGGTGCCGGTGTGGGCGCCTTCGATCAGCACGCTCGGACCGTAGATGTTCGTGATGCTGGTGACGTCGTCCGAGTTGGGGACGTCCTGGTGCGTGTCGCAGGAGCCGGAGGCCCAGTTCATCGTCGCGGAGGTGTAGAGCTCGCTGCAGCCGGACTCGTGCTCCTCGCACGAGTGACCGAGACCCCAGGAGTGGCCGATCTCGTGGGTAGCGACGGCTTGGATGGAGGTCTCGTTGTTGCAGATCCCGGCGTCGATGTCCGCCGCGGTGGCCCAGTCGACCTGGTCGTTGAACACGATGTCGGTGTCGCCGAGGTGGGAGTAGCGCTGGTCGTTCCAGGTCACCGACGCGCCGTCGGGGATGCTGTACGTGACACCGAGCACGCCGACGGCGACCTCGTCGCCTGGGTCTTCGTAGAACAAGACAGTCGCGCCGTCGTAGGCGCGCAGCCCGAAGTCATCGGAGCCCATGTACTCGTTCGCGATCGCGGCGCACTGCGCGGCGTCCTCCCAGTTGTCCCAGGCCGACTGCAGCTCGTCGAACTGCGCGTCGGGCATGCCGTCGCCGTCCACGTCGTCCTGCGGGAGCGAGTCTTCGATGTTGTCGTCCAGGTACCAGCACCGGCGGAGCCGTCCGTCATCCTCGGTGACGGCGTTGCCCTCGGAGTCGTACTCCTGGCAGTCGTCGTCGGGGGACCAGGCAAAGCCGGTGTGCCTCCACGCGAACGCGGGTTGAATGAGCAGCGGGTGAGCGAGCAGGAGGGAGAAGAGCATCAGCGCGCCCCGGCCTGGAGGTGATTGATCGAGCGGAGGTGTTCGAGGGAGGCGCCGGGGATGGCCTGGCCGTCCCAGCCGAGCGTGATGCGCGCCGAGATGCGGGCCTCGAGCGCGGCGAGCGACACACGGTCAGCGACCGCGGGGTTCGGGATGAAGCGGTAGTCCCACTTCCGGTCGTACGGGACCGCGAACTGGACGACCATGTCGGTGGCGTCCGCCGGGTTCTGCTTCACCGTGTACTTGCCGCCGGCGAGGCCGACGTTCAGGTAGGTGCCGTCGGTGCGCTGCTCGAGCAGGAGGACCACGGACTCGCCGATGCCGTAGCGCGGGGCGCCCGACACGAGCGAGTAGTTCCCGTCAAGCTCGCCGCCGGGGACGAGGATCTCGACCTGGCCGGCCGAGTTGACGATCGGCGTGCCCTTGAGCGTGTGGTCGACTGCCACCAGCACGTGCGTGTTGATCCCGTGCTCGCCGAGGTCGGCCCACAGGTCCGTCACCGTTCCGCGGGTGATGACGTCCGACGCGTCCACCAGCTGCTCAAGGCTGAGCGTAGCGAGGCTCGTCGCGTGCGCGGAAGGAACGAGGCTGACCCCGCCCCCGGCGAGCGCGAGGGCCCCGAGGAGAACTCCCAGGGGGAGGCTGAAAATGCGACCGGCGTCAGACATGCGTACACCTCGGGCGGGAACTTAGAACCTGAAACGCGAACGTTAGCAGACCACCCCGGCGCTCGTCAAGCGCTCGCTGCGAGAACCCGCCCGATCGTGTTGTGAAGGGCGTGTTAAGCCACTGGCGCCCCGCTCTGAACCGTTGACTTTCCCCGCGGAATCCAGTATGCCCTACCGTTCGCTGTACAACCCCTCGGCCGGGCCCATGCCCGCGTCTGACTCTCCGCAGGAAATTGCCGCATGAACCGCTGCTGGACCCCGCAGAAGCTCCTCATCGCCGCCACCGTGCTCCTGGTCATGGACCCGGCGTGGGCGTCGTCCACCGCTGGTGCGATCAAGGGAACGGTGGTGGACGAGAGCGGTCTCTCCATCCCTGGCGCCCTGGTCACCATCTCGTCGCCGGCCATGATCGGCGGCGCGCAGCAGCGGACGACGGACGACGAGGGCAACTTCCAGTTCGCCGAGCTCGCGCCCGGTTCCTACGAGCTGGTCGCTGAGATGCAGGGCTTCGGCGCAGTCAAGAAGCACGGCGTCGAGGTCCAGATCGCACGCACCACGAACGTCGCGGTCGAGATGAAGGCGGGCAGCACCGTCGTCGACGTCGTCGGTGAGCGCTCGGTCGTCGATACCGAGCAGGCGTCCAGCACCACGACGATGACCAGCGACTTCCTCAAGCGCATCCCCACCGGCCGTTCGTACCAGGCCGCGGTCGGGCAGGCGGCTGGCGTGATCGGCGGGGCGAACCCCAACGCGGCGGGCGGCAGCTACAACGAGAACACCATCATCCTGGACGGCGTGAACACGACCGACCCGGTCACGGGCACGTTCTCGATGAACTTCAACTACGACGCGATCGACCAGATCTCGGTCACGACCGGCGGGTTCGACCCGGAGTACGGCGAGAGCCTCGGCGCGCTGATCCAGATCGCCACCAAGAGCGGCGGCAACACGCTGGCGATCACGGCGAGCGGGTACTACGGCAATGGCAACTGGTCGCCGAAGATGGACGCCCGGTTCGCGCACGACGGGTACGAGATCTCCCCGACCGGGTTCGACGAGAGCGCGCAGACCGCCGAGGCGGACCTGGTGGTGTCGGGCCCGATCATCAAGGACAAGCTCTGGTACCTCGCGAGCTACCAGTACGAGCGCACCCTGTACTCGAACGTCGGCGTCCAGCTGCCGCGCGACTTCGACGCGCACTACATTCTGGCCAAGCTGACAGCGCAGGTCACGTCCAAGCACCGCGTCACGCTGCAGTTCAGCACGGATCCGACCGAGGTCGACAACATCGACCAGTCGAGCACCCGCGAGCGCCCCGAAGCGCAGGGCCGGCAGGCCCAGGGCGGGTACATCGCGTCCCTGAAGTGGAACTGGTTCATCAACAAGGACACGAACCTGGAGACGACGGCGTCGTACCAGAAGTCCTACATCGAGGTCGGCGGCGTCCCCTGCACCAAGGACCTGGTGCTCGGCTACAACCCGTGTGACCCGGACGAGCTTGAGAACACCGTCGACTACCAGACCCCGGGCCGCACCGGCCTGTACGGCGCTTACAGCGCTGAGAACTACGGGTTCTACTACTTCGACGACCGGTTCCGCATCGAGGGTTCGACGAAGCTGTCCATCCTGGCCGTCGAGGACCCGCTGCACGGGAAGCACGACCTGAAGGCCGGCCTCGACTTCAGCTACCTCGAGTGGGACCAGGTCCAAGGCTACAACGGCAACCTCTACTACTACGACCTGTACGTCAACGCGTTCGACCCGACCACCCTCCAGAACTACTACTGGATTGAGACCTCCGGGGCCTACGAGTACGGCGCGAACGGCTACCACGTCGGCGCCTTCGTGCAGGACGCGTACAAGCCCGTCGAGAACCTGACCTTCCGCTACGGCTTGCGGTACGACCGCGCCCTCACCAACAACGACGCCGGCGTGCCGGTCGTCGACGTGGGCGTCTGGGGACCGCGCATCTATGGCGTCTGGGACCCCTTCAAGGACCAGAAGACCCGCATCCACGGTGGGTACGGCCGGTTCAACGACGCCGCCCGGTTGTCGGTCGCCAGCTACCTGTCCCAGTCGAACCTGGGTCAGAAGCTCGTCGTCGGCGAGTACTTCGGCAACAGCGCCGGCTCGGACACCGGCGACATCTACTTCGACTACAACACCGACAACACCATCCAGGTGTGGGACAACACCACCGCGCCGCACTCCGACGAGCTCTCGGCCGGCGTGGAGCGCGAGGTCGTGACGAACGTGGCGGCGGGCATCGACTTCCGCGGGAAGTTCACCCGCAACGTCTACACGTTCGACGAGACCAACCTGATCTACGACGAGGACGGCTACGCCTACCTCGGCTCGCATGACGGCTCGCTCGACCTGTTCTACCGGCTCCGTACGCCGGACCTGGCGTCGCGAAACTACTACCAGACCGACTTCTCGCTGAAGCGCAACTTCACGAAGCGCTGGCTCATGCAGGGTACGTACAGCTACGTCGTCAGCCAGGGCCGCACGCAGAGCTCGCTCTCCGGCGCGCTCGTCAACCCGCAGCAGCTCGACCTGAGCTACGGCAACCTGGACACCGACGTGCGGCACCAGGTCAAGTTCGCGGCGGCGTGGGACCTCCCGGACGACCCGTGGACCACCCAGGTCGGCGTGTCCGCGTCGTTCTTCTCCGGCTACCCGCTGAGCCGCTACTACTACTCCTCGGCTGGCCTCGGGGCCGAGGGGTCGTACAACCTGCTCAAGGAGCGGCTCGGGACGTACGGTCGTACCAGCCCCTACTGGGACCTCGCGGTCCAGATCAAGCAGGACATCCCCGTGCGCCAAGGCAACTTCGGCGTGACGCTGACGGTCCAGAACGTCACCAACAACAACTACCCCATCGTCTACTACACCACCTACATCGACACCCAGAACCGCTACGTGATCGCTTACCGGCAGGACCCGGTCAGCGCTCAGCTTGGCGCGACGTACGAGTTCTAAGGAGGGATGCTCACATGCTGATTCTGCTCTCTGCGCTTGCTTGCTACCAAGAGAACATTCCCGAGGTGGACTTCACGGGCACGGTGGTGCTCCCCCGGGCGGCGGCCACGCGCCTGTTGCCGACGTTTGACGCGGACGGGAACGTCAACGGCTCCCAGGAGGTCACGGACACCCGCTTGATCGGGCCGATCTTCCTTGGCGCTTACGCCGGGATCGACAACGCCAGCTTCGCGTACCCGCACCCGTCGATGGGACCGATCGTCGACGTGTCGGTGCCCGGCAACGCGTTCCCCTACGGGGGGACCTCGGTCGGCCGCTACGACTTTGCTTGCTACGACGTGCTCGGGTGCAAGGTCGTCACGGGTCGGTTCACCGACTACGACGACGTTCTCGAGTACTTCCGGCTCATCGGGCGTCCGGTCACGGACTTCGATGGCACGGAGATCGAGAACGGCTCGACGTACCAGCAGCAGTGCTACTACTACTACTACGCGACCTCCGACGAGGAGATGTCGTTCATCGGCGCCGAGGACTTCACCGAGAACTCCGCGGGCGACTTCGAAGCCACGTTCCACATGCCCCACACGACGTTTACGCCGGGCATGGTGATGTGGGGGTTCATGGACGCCCCGATGATGTCGGCGTTGACCACGGACAACAACGGCACGTTCACCACGTGCTCGACGGCGGACGACAACTACAAGGACGACTACAACAACACCTACTCCGAAGGCGAGCAGGTGCCTGATGCGCTCAACTACCCGAGCCTGTCCATCACCACGGGCGACTGGGTCGGGGACGGCAACACCGTAGTCGAGTCGGCGGACGACGCCCCCGTCGTGAACCTCAGCTTCCAGTACACCGGAGAGTGACATGAGCTTGGTATTTCTTTCGCTCCTCGGCTGTGACCACACCGGGTTCGAATTTCGCCCCGCACCCTCTGACGCGCCCCCCGTCGCCGATCTCGGCGAGGTCGTGCCGTTGGACGTCGAGGAGTGGAAGTCGGGCGGCCGCGATCCCTTCGCCTTTCCCGAGTCCATCGTCTACGCCGAGGTCGGCGCGGACGAGAACCCCGGCAACGTGACCGGCGCGACTGCGCACTTCCGGGGCACCGGCGGCAACGTCTGCCTCGTGGTCGACCCCGAGGCCGTCTACTGGGCGCGTAGCCTCGCGGCCACCGGCGCGGGCCGCTACGAGTACGACGACGACTTCACGGACGACGGCGACATCGACATGGACGCCGGCTTGACCGCGTTCTACACCGGTTCGCCCGGCGTCCAGATGGGGGACTTCAAGTCTGCGTACACGGACGAGAGCGGCGTAGACCACGAGATCGAGTTCAACGCCTGCATCCAGACCGGCTACCAGGGCGCGGCCGACGTCCACGCCGGGCGCGCGACTGCAGAGCAGTGCGTCGTGAGCACCGACCAGCAGGCCGGCACCGAGTTCACCGTCGCGCTCCGCACCTTCTCGCTCCCGCTGAACGACTCCAAGATGGGCTTCGCGATCGGCGTGTTCGACGTCGGCGACGCGAAGTGTGACGGCGTGTTCGAGAACGGCGCGGATGCCGAGTGCTTGTTCCCCAACGAGGGCAACGCCGGCGCCGAGGGTGACCGGACGGGCATCGAGGCCGCCTACTGCGAGGGCGCCAAGGCCGTCAACGAGTACTGCGCGGAGCACCTCGGTGACGAGAACCCCCCGTGCAACGAGCCGACCGAGACCTACGACGGCGGCGGCGCCAGCGTCGACACCGGGGCTTAGCCTCGGCCGTGTTGACGCGCCGCCCACGCGCGATACACGCCCATTCCGTCGGGCCGATAGCTCAGTTGGTAGAGCACCGGACTTTTAATCCGTGGGTCGCGGGTTCAAGTCCCGCTCGGCCCACCCATATTGATCCCATCGTCTAGTTAGGCCTAGGACAGCGGGTTTTCATCTCGCCAACACGGGTTCAAATCCCGTTGGGATCACCATCTGAATTGCGCATCGCAAGCGCGGGGTGCATCGCACCCGTAGAAAGCCGCCCTCGAACGAGATACCTCGGCGCGCCGTTCACCATGACGGAAACGGCGCGCGCGGGGCCGTCGAGCAGCAGGCGAACCGTCTCGCGGGCGGAGTAGACGTCGGCCGAGAAGGTCGCGCGCAGGTGGCGGACGCGGTCCGCGACGCGGG
>CALQBK020000092.1 GCA_943328795.2 Bifidobacterium breve | reverse complement strand
GCAGCACCATGTAGGAGAGCAGCGTGGCCGTCTCTCAACTCCGCCAGGGCGACGTGATCGCCAAGAAATACGAAATCGACTCCGTTCTCGGACAGGGACCAGCCGGGCAGACGTGTACCGCCCGGGCGCTCTCGACTGGGAAGAAGGTGATCGTCAAAGCGCTCAACTTCGAGACAGACGACCTGGCCCCGGTGCAGGCGATGTTCGAGAAGGTCCGTGCGGTCAAGGCGGACACCCTGCCGGTGCTGCTGGACGTCGGGCTCCACAACCGGCGCCCGTATGTCGTCCAGGAGTACTCCGAAGGCGAGTCGCTTCGGCGGTTGATGGACGAGTACGCCGGACAGCGCAAGGCGTTCACGCTGCAGGAAGCTGCTGCGATCGTCGTCAAGGTGCTCGAGGCGGCGGACGCCGCCCACGGCGCCGGGCTCGTGCACCGGCACATCAAGCCGACGAACGTGCTGATCCAGTCGAAGGCCGTCGGCCCCGGCCAAGGGAAGGTCGTTCGCACCATCCAGCTCACCGGCCTCGGCCTGGCGGAGATGGTGCCCGCCTCCGTGCTCCCCGACGCGATCGCAGAGCGCGGTGACAACCGGTACATGGCGCCCGAGCTCACGTCGCCGAACGCGGGCGGTGGTCCGCAAACCGACGTTTACTCGGCCGGCGTGCTCTTGTACGAGCTGCTCACCGGGCAAACGCCGCAGGGCACGTACCTCTCGCCTTCCCAGATCCGCGAAGACCTGCCGCCCGGGATCGACGACATCGTGGACCTCGCGCTCGCGTCGAACGGCGAGGATCGCTTCCCGACAGCGCGCGACATGATCAACGCGATCCAGCGCTCGTTCCAGGATGACGGCCCGGCCGAGTCCGCGATCTCGAAGCGCGTGATCCTCGCGATCGCTGGCGCGACCTTGCTTCTGCTGATGGTGATCATCGCCGCATTGATGACGAACGACCCGATGGCCGAGGCCAAGCGCTCGGACGAGACGATCCGCGCGCAGATCGTGAAGAGCAACCCGCTGCCGGACGAAGCGACGATGCGCGCCAAGCTCGCCGGGCACGAAGACATGGCCTACGTCCCCGCCGGCACGTTCATCCGCGGTCGGCTGAACGCCGAGCCCTCGAAGGTCGTGAACGCCACCGAGCCGCTGGCGTCGGTCGGGAAGACCCCCGCTTACTACATCGACCGGCTGGAGTGGGACAACCAAAAGGGCAGCAACCCCGTCGTGAATGTCCGCCAGTCGCAGGCCGAAGCGCTGTGCGCCGCCAAGGGAAAGCGGCTCTGCACGGCGGACGAGTGGGAGCGCGCGTGCAAGGGCCCCGAGGGGCGCGTGTATAGCTACGGGGACACGTACAACGCCGAGAAGTGTGGCGGCGACGCGTCTTCCGACGCGAACAAGGACGGCTTGGGCGACACGCCCACCGGCATGCTCGACACCTGCGTGAGCGGCTGGGGTGTGTACGACATGAGCGGCGGAACCCGCGAGTGGACGAGCACCCAGGACGGCAGCCAGGCGCGGTTCAAGGTGGTGAAGGGCGGGAAGACGGGCGATCCCGAGCGGGGCTCGCGGTGCGCGTACGCCGACTCGCGGAACCCCGACCTGACCGACCGCACCCTCGGCTTCCGCTGCTGCGCCGACGCAGAAGCACCCGCAGCCGCTCCGGCGGACGGCGGCGCGCCGGCCGATGGCAGCGCAGCTCCCGCGGGCGGCGCAGCGGCTCCGGCCGATGGCGCGGCGGCCCCGGCAGCGGGCGCGGCTCCGGGCGCCGCACCGGCTCCGGCGACCACTCCGTAGGCAACCCAGTCTGCACGGCGGCTCCCACCTGGAGGCCGCAGCAGCTCCGCTGACCGCACCCGCGCTTCGCCGGGTGCGGCGGGCGTGTCAGCCCGCGGTGGCCTTCTCCCATAGCCCCGCGTGCTCCCAGCGTACCGTGCCGAGCCCCACGTCCTGGCGCTCCACGCTCGCGCGCGCCAGCCAACGCAGGCCAAGCGCCCGCGCGACCTCGTCGTGCACGGTCCACGAGTCGATGCGCTTCGCGCCGACCTGGCCGTCTCCGACCACGACGCAGAGCCGGCCGCCGGGCTCCAGGGCCCGGCTTGCCGCCTTCATCCACTTGCCGGTGTCCGCCCGCCACGCGGCCAGCGCCTCGGCGCGCCCAGCCCGGAACGAGCGACGGCTGCCGATCTCGTCCCGCAGCGTGCTGCTGTCATCGACCCCCAGCCAGTAGCGACGCAACGACTGGATCGGCGCATAGTCGTAGACGCCGGGGTACGGCGGCGAGGTCACGACCATGCCGAAGCCGTCGAGCCGTAGCTCACGAGCGTCTTCGCGGTGCACACGGCAGGGGGCGAGCAGCGGCTCGATCGTCTCGAGCATCCGGGCAAACTCTCGGGCCTTCTTGTGGAAGAGCGTCGCCGTTGTCCCCTCGGGGCGCTCGTCCTCGGTCAGCGCCTGGTGGGTGTCGGACGTCCTGCGGCTCACCTTCACCAAAATTGCGGAGAACACGGCGCGCAGCAGCGGGTCATTGCCGATCGCCCCGCGGATCGCCTGCAGCTCGGCTGCGACGTGAGGCTCGTACGCCCGCTTGACGTCCGGGGGGGCGTCCTCGGGCGGCACCTGCGCGCGCAACGCGACCTCGGCGGCCGCCCGGGCGCCGGTGCGCAGCGCAGTGCGAGCGGCTTCGTCGGTGCGGGTGACCCGGGCCCGTGCAACCAAGCAGGGGATCGCGCCAAGGTCGCAGCCTAGCGAGTCGCGGCCGGCCGCGAGCGCCTCGACCAGCACCGTGCCGCCGCCGCAAAATGGGTCCAGCACGCGGCCTTCGCCAAGCGCCAACAGGTCCCGCGCGGCGTCCGGGTGAAACGCCGCCGGGTAGCTATGAAAGCCGTGCGTGTAGCGCTCGACGCGCTCCGCGTACCGCAGCGCCCCTTCGAGCTGCTTCGCGAGCCCCTTGTCTCCGCCGAGGATCGCCTCGCCGGCCTTGACAGCCCGCGAGACCTTGCCCGGGGCCTCGTCCGCTTTCGGGAGGCTCGGCGCAGTGGCGAGGCCCAGCAGCTCCGCGGTCTCCTGCTCGAGCCGCTTCGATTTCTGCCGCCTAGATTCACCCACGCCACGCCTCGTCTTGCTGAATGTCGTTCAGCACCCAGTCGAAAGTCCCCGAGGTGATCTTCGCCTCGCAGTATCCACACACTCCGGATTCGCTCACCCGGTCGAGTCCAGCCCCGCAGCTCGGGCAGGATTGCGGCGCGCCAGGGACCACCCCCTGGGGTTTTGCCTGCACGGATCGCACGAACGTCCAGTACTCGCTGAACACCCGCGCGGAGTCCTTGCTGCCGCCCACGACGCTGCCCGACTTGTCTTCCGTCCAGTCGAGCATCGACGCGAACAGGCGCACCGTCACCGCGACCACGTACCCGTCGAGGGTCACCTTCACGAAGTCGACCTGGCGCACCTGCACGTCAGACGCGCGGTTGCGCACCCCCTCCGCCGCGTAGCGGTCGAGCCAGAAGCGGTGCTGCTGGTAGAGGAAGTCCGACTCGAGCGGGCGCAGGTCCTCCCGCCGCCCGCTGGACCACGCCGACTGGATCGCGAGGAAGGTCGCGATCGCCCGTTCGCGGAACCCCGTGACCGAGAAGTCCGCCTGCGTCGCGGACAGCTTGCGCAGGTTCACGCCGAGGTCGGGATCCGGGCGCGTCGGCCGCTGGGTGCCCTCCTCCACTCCGCCGCCGAGCGTCAGGCCAAGCCGGGGCAGGATCTCGCTCGACTGGATCGAGACCTCCCGGACGAGCCACTGCAGCCGCCCGTCGTTGATCACCGTGTCACAACGCGTGCAGGTGCCGTTGGTGCGCGGCTCTGACGGGTTGCCGCAGCTCGGGCAACGGAGCTCCTGCATGCGGTCGGGGCCGAGCGAGGTTGCCCCTGCGCGACGGCCGAACTCCCACTCCTCAGTGCGCACGTACTGCAGGACCTTGCCCGACTTGTTGGCACGGCACAGGTTCGTCTCGAACCGAACCACGAGCCGGTGCCACTCCCCCATCGCCGTGAACCGCACCGGTTGGCTCGACCCGATGCACACGGCGCTCACGACTTCGCCGCCGTTGGCCCGCTCGATCGCGGTGCGAGCGCCGGGGGCGAGGAACGCCGACAGCGGCTCGAGCTGCCTGCTCTGCTCCTGGCTGCGCGTGTAGACCAGCCGGGCCATGTCCATGAACAACGGCATGGAGAACCCCGGATCGGACGCGATCAGCGCGTCGAGCTGCAGGGGCGCAGGTACGGGCCGCTCGCGGTAGAGCTCCTGGTATGGTTCGCGGTCGCTCCTGGACACCGAGCGCCCGGAATACCCGGCCTGCTGCGACTTCTGGTAGATGGTCACGCCGACGACGATGATGACGAGCGGAACCCCGATCGCCGGGTGCTCGAAGACCAGCCAGAGCAGCAGCCCGCTGCCGTCGGAGCCACCGCTGGACGACCCGCCGCTGAACGACCCGCCCCCGCTCGACGAGCCGCCGCGAGACCCGCTGGAGTAGGAGTTCCCTCCCCCCGCCCGCGCGAACGCCGCCGGCGTGTCGAGCACCGCAGCGCCGAGGACGGCCAGCAAGAGGGCCGCGCCGACCCAGCGCATGACCCGCCTCATCGGCGCACCCGCGGCGCGTCAGGGGACTCGTTTTCGTCGTCATCCGCGCGAGGGAGATGCTCCGCGAGCACGACCCCAAGCG
This sequence comes from Bifidobacterium breve, assembly GCA_943328795.2. Taxonomy (GTDB): domain Bacteria; phylum Myxococcota_A; class UBA796; order UBA796; family SXON01; genus CAIUMM01. The sequence goes on along the minus strand of CALQBK020000092.1, from coordinate 12,919 downwards.
CGCGAAACGCAGTCGCGAACGCGTCGGGCGTGGTGAACGGCGCCTGCACGCCGGCCAGCGCGGTGTTCCACGCCGCTGCCGGCACTGACGCGGCGACCGCGAGGTCCGCCCGGATCAAGACCATTCGCTCGAGCAGGCTCACGTACACGAGGATGCCGGTCCGGGCCTTGGTCGCGTGCACCGCCTCTTGCCAAAATGCGGCGTCCGCTGCGAGCGCGACACACCGCGCCCGCTCCCGCGCGGGCGTCAACACCCGCCGGGCCCGGAACGAAGTCCCGACCAACCCCGCCACCGCGACGGACACCCCCAAGACGTCGATCGGCAGCCAGCCGTCGTCGAACACCCACGGGCTCCAGCAGAAGAACGCGGTCGCCCCCAGGGCGGCCGCACCAAGCGCCCAACCGATCACCCCGGCGTACCGGGCCGACGAGCCCGCGATCACCACGACGAGCTCGGCGCTGGTGCCCGCCTCGGCCTCCTTCACGAGGGCCTCCACGCGCTCGGCGAGGTCCCCGGCGCTGCTGGGCATCAGCGCCCCCCGGAGTTCAAGTACTTCGCGAGGGAGTTGTTCACTTGTTCGAGGTTCGGCGAGATCATCGCCACGATGAACTTCTCGACCGCCGGGCCCACCGTGCTCGCGAACATTCGCGGCACCCCGGGCACCTCGCGCACGTTGATGTCCAGGTTCCCGGCGAGGATCACGCGGGTGGTCCCAGGGGTCTCCTCGATGAAGCGCGTCCGCCCCCGGCAGCTGAACGCGTCCTTGAAGACCCGCAGCTTGAGCTCCCAGTCACAGGCCCAGGCGGCGTCATTCCACACGGCGTGGTCGTCCCACCGGATCATCTCGGGCTTCACGATGCCTTGCACGACGCGGGGGATGTCGCCCTTGCCGATCCACTCGTTGTGCAGCTTCTGACCGCCCTCGATCATCTCGCGCTTGATCACGTTGATCCGCTCGATGTTCAACATGTACGGCACCACCGCGGACATCTCGTCGCGGTAGGCACGAAACACCCTCTCGCGAGGGTGAGGGATGACCGAGGAGCTGTTGATCTGCATCGGGGCCATCCCTATCAAGGATCGGGGCGGACCACCTGAATACGCTGCGGGCGTGAACATCCTCCTCTACGCGCTCGCGGCCGTCCTCTCGGGGGTGTTCGCGATCCGTGTGCCGCTGGGTGACCGCCGCGACCCAGCCCGCCGGGCGTTCGCTGCCTTGGCGACGACCGTCTGCCTTAGCTACGCCGGCTTCGCGCTCTACCTGCTGCCGGGGCTCGGCTGGTTCAAGTACGTCAACGGCGGCGCCGCGGCGTTCCTGCCGCCCGCGTTGCTGGCCGTGGTCGAGACGTGCTTCGTCCAGGGCAATCGGCCGCGGGATCGTCGCCTCGCCCAGCTCACCGTGATGTCGCCGCCCATCGCGGTGGGCTTCATCCTCACCGACGCCCTTTACTTCTACACGCAGCCGCGCGCGAGCATCCCCGAGGTGGTGCTCACCGTCTACGTCTTCGGCGGCGTGCTCGTGTCGGTCCACCGCCTCTGGCAGCTCCAGCGGGCGTCGCTTGACCCCGCCGAGCGGACGCGCCTGCGGTACACGCTGGGGCTCGCGGCCGCGTCGATCGGGTTCTCAGCCTTAGAAGCGTTGATTCGCGCGTTCGTGATCGAGTCGAGCGACCTGCCGATCAGCGTGCGGGCGGTGGTCGTCCAGGGCGCGTTTCCCCCGCTCGGATCGGTCTTCACGAGCTTTCTACTATACTTTCTCGCCCAGATCATCACGTCGTGGCGCCTGTTGGACATGGGCGTACTGCTCGCGCGGCTGGCGGCGGTGGTCGGCGCCGCGTTCCTGCTCGTCGGGATCGACGTGTTCGCCGCCGGGATGCTCTTTGGCGACTACCCGGTGCACGGGTTCTTCCAAGTGTTCATGGCGTCGGCGATGTTCCTCCTGGCCTACGAGCCGCTGTCCAAGCAGCTCGAGACCTGGGCGGGCCACGCGCTCAACTCCCGCGGGCAGCGCCTGACGGATGCGCTGGCCACGGCAGACCGAGGGCTCGCCCGCGTGATCTCGATGGAGGGGCTGCGCGAGGTGTTGATGAACGGCATGGTCGGGTCCGGCCGCGTGCGCGCGGCCGGCGTCTACCTGTGGGACTCGGAGCGAAGGGCATACCGGCTCGACAGTGAGCGGGGCCAACACGAGGTGCCGCCCGCGCTCCAGGTGGCCCGGCAGCCTTTCGTCGACGGCTTCGCCGACGGCCCGTTCGTCCGCGTCGAGCACCAGCACATGCTCCGGACCCACGCGGAGCGCAGCGAGACCCTGGAGCCGCGCCTTCGCACGATGAGCGCGATGAACGCCGATGTCGTCGTCCCGTTTCGCTCGGGCGACGTGGTCCTCGGGTGGCTCTCGCTCCGCGACGCCGACGACGAGGGGTTCACCGAGGCCGAGGTAGCCGGGCTCGCGAAGGTCGTGGACCGGGCGAGCGTCATCCTGGAGAACTTGCGGGGGTTCGAGCAGCTCAAGGAAGAGCACAGGCTCGCTGCGCTCGGGACGATGGCGGCCGGCCTGGCGCACGAGATCCGAAACCCGTTGGCGGGGATCCGGGGCGCCGCGCAGTACCTCCAGGGCGGCGCCCGGGAGGCCGACGACGCCGAGATGGTCAAGGTGATCATCGACGAGGTGGATCGCCTCTCCTCCGTCGTCAGCCAGTTCTTGGACTACTCGCGGCCGCTGACCGTAGACAGGGCGAAGGTCACCGCCGAGTCGTTGGTCGCCCAAGTCCTAGCGCTGCTGCGGGCCCAGGGGACGGACACCCAGCTGACCGCCGAGCACGCGCCGGATGTCCCAGAGATCGACGTTGACCCCGGGAAGATCGCGCAGGTGCTGCTGAACCTGGCCCAGAACGCGATCACCGCAGCTGGGCCGACGGGGCAAGTCAACTTCGCGACGCGGCTCGGGCGGCTCCGCGACCCGAAGGCGCGCCAGGCCGTCGCGGTCGAGTTCGCCGTAGGGGACAACGGGGGCGGGATCTCCCCCTCCGACCTGGACAAGCTGTTCGTGCCGTTCTACACGACTCGGCACGAGGGCACCGGGCTTGGCTTGGCGATCTCCCGCCGGATCGCGATGGCGCACGGGGGCGAGCTGGACGTCCGCAGCACGGTCGGCGTCGGCAGCGTCTTCACGCTGCGGGTGCCGGTGTGATCCCGTGCCGGTAGCCCGACCGGCATCACCCCCGGCTGTTCCTGTTCCCCACCGTGCCCACGTCCAGCGCTGGCTGGCCTTCGGTCAGCGCGCGCACGGCGCGTCCGGCGACGGCCCACGCGTGCGCCCGGCGGCGCAGCTCGGCGGTCCAGACCCCGCACAGCGGCGAGTCGGCCGAGAGGGCGCGCCCGGCCACCAGCGCGCGGACTTGCCCCTCGGTGAGCAGCACCGCGTCGCAGGGGCAGACGAAAACGTCGTCGTCGCCGCCGATCGCGGCGATCCCGAGCAGCGGGTGGCGGGTGGACGCGGGGGGCTCGAGCAGCTCGGGCACGCCGAAGGGCTGCAGCTCCTCGCGGGCCGCCCGCGCGACGATCACGGGCACCAGGCCCGCCGCCGCGAGGACACGCGCGCGCGCGACGGCGGCGGGCACCCCGGCCTCGGCCACCAACGCCTTGTCGCTCCCGAATCGCCGCGAGAGGCCCCCCGCCAGGACGAAACCCCGGCTGACCAGGGTCACCCCGCGCCGCCCGCCCACCGGTACGAGGGGCCGGCGCCCGCCGTCCACGACCAGTCGAACACCTGGACAGGCACCTCTCCCGACAGCTGCGTCGTGTCCCCGGCGACGAGCAAGAAGCCGCTGGCGTCGGCCATGCCGAGCAGGTGCGCGCTGCCCTGCACCCCGGCGACAGACGCGACCACCCTGCCGCCCTCCCCGAACGAAAGCGCCACACGCACGAGCTCAGGTCGCCCGGGCCGGCGTGTCCAGGGCTCGGCCAGCACCGCGCTCACGACGGGCAAGAACGGCTTCGGGTCGCCGAGCATGGTCCGGATCACGGGGCGGACGAACTGCAGGAAGTTGACCATGCAGCTCACGGGGTTGCCCGGCAGCCCGAAGATCGGGCGCTCGCCGATGAAGCCGTAGGCGAGCGGCTTCCCGGGCTTCATCGCGACGCGCCAGAAGTCGATCGACACGCCCATGTCGGTCAGCACGCCCTTCACGTGGTCGAAGTCGCCGACGCTCACGCCCCCGGTGGAGACCACGATGTCGCAGCGCATCGCGCGGCTGAACGCGGCGCCGAGCGCAGCCGGGTCGTCCGCGACGTTGCCCAAGTACACGGGCTCGGCGCCGGCATCGCGGCAGAGGCCCGCGAGCGCGTGCAAGTTGGACGACCAGATCTGGCCCGGGCCGAGCGGGAGGCCGGGCTCGACGACCTCGTCGCCCGTGGACAACAGCCCGACCCGGGGGCGCACGTAGACGACGACCGTGGCGCGGCCGAGCGCGGCGAGCACGCCGAGCGCGCCGAAGCCGAGGACCACGCCGGCCGTGAGCACGGTGCGCCCGGCGGCGATCTCGCTGCCAGCAGGCCGGACGTGCTGCCCGGGGCCGACGGACACGCGGACCGTGACGCGGTCGCCTACGCTCGAGGTGTCCTCCACCATCACGACGGCGTCCGCGCCGGCCGGCACCGGCGCGCCTGTCATGATCCGCGTCGCCTCGCCCGGCCCGACAACACGGCTCGGGACCTTCCCCGCGGCGACGGTCTCGATCACCGTGAGGTCCCCGGGCACGTCCGCCGACCGCACCGCGAACCCGTCCATCGCGGACCCCGCCCAGGGCGGCAAGTCACACCCGGCGACGATCGTCTCAGCGAGCACGCGCCCCTGCGCAAGCGCGAGCGGCACGCGCTCGGTGGCGTTCGCCGGGACCCGCCGCAACACCCGCTCGAGGGCTTCTTCTACGCTGAACATCGGTCACTCCGGGGTGTTGGGGGTCTCGACGCGGGCGCAGATGGCCCCGTTGGCGAGCCGAACTTCGAGCGCATCGCCGGGGCTCAAGCTCAGCGCATCACGCACGACTACGCCGTCGCGGAGCACCAGCGCGTAGCCACGATCGAGCACGCGCAGCGGGGAGAGCGCTTGGAGCCGAGCGTCCAGGGCCCCGACCCGGTCCGCACGTGCGGCGCGGATCCTCGCGCCGGTCGGGGCCAGCCGCACATGCAGCGCCGTCACGCGCTCCCTGCTCTTCGTCCACCGGGCCACCGCGAGCCGCAAGCGGCGCTCCAGGCTCTCGGCGTCCCGCTTTCCGCGCGTGAGCCGATCGCGGGGGTGGAGGAGTCGAACCGCGTTGACCCGCTCCCGGCGGCGCGCGACGACACGGCTCATCGCCTTGTCCAAGCGGTCCTGGGTCACGTCGAGGCCCAGCTGCAGGTCGTTTGCATCCGGGACGACGGCCTTGGCAGCCGCGCTCGGAGTCGGCGCCCGCACGTCGGCGGCCAGGTCGCAGAGGCACTGGTCCGACTCGTGCCCGACGGCGGCGACGATCGGCACCCTGCTCGCCGCGACGGCGCGCACGGCCGGCTCCTCGTTGAACGCGAACAGGTCCTCGGCCGACCCGCCCCCTCGCCCGACGATGATCACGTCTATGCCAGGGCACCCGTTCAACCACCGCACGGCCCGCGCGATGTCCGCCGCGGCGCCCTCGCCCTGCACGCGGCAGGGCGCGATCACGATGTCGACCGGGAACCGATCGCCGATGACCCGGAGCATGTCCGCCAGCGCCGCGCTGTTCTGGGCCGTGGCGATCCCCACCGTCCGCGGAAAGCGAGGCAGCGCACGCTTCTTAGCGGGGTCGAACAGGCCCTCGGCCCCCAGCTTGGCGCGCAGCTCCTCCAGCCGCGCAGCGAGGTTCCCCTCCCCCGACCGCTCGAACCGCTGGGCGTTGAACTGGTAGGTGCCGTTCACCGCGTAGCCGCTGATCCCCCCGAAGAGCCGGAGCTTGTCCCCGACCTTGAAGGTCCCCTTGGCCCGCGCCACCGCGCTCTTCCACATCACGCAGCGCAGGCTGCTCGTGGGGTCCTTGAGCGTGAAGTACCAGTGCCCGGACGGGTAAGGCTTGAACTCGGAGACCTCGCCTTCGACCACGCGGTCGCCGAACACGTCGGCCAAGCACTCAGCGATGAAGGTGTTCAGCTCCGTGACGGTGTGGACGGTCATGCGAACCCCCGGCGGGCGCCTGCGACGGCCAAGCCCAGCGCTGCGAGCATCGCCCCCGCGGCGGGCCAGAGCAGCTGGCCGGGCAGCCCGGCGTCGAAGTCGAAGGTGACGTGGTGGTGGCCCTCCGGGATGTCCACCGCGCGGAACAGGAGGTCCGCGCGCAGGATCGCCGCGGGCTGGCCATCCACGGTGGCCACCCAACCGGGAAACCACGAGTCGGCCAAGACCAGGGTCCCGGGCCCATCGGCCTCGATCACGACGTGCTGGTCGGTGTAGCTGTCGATGGTCGCGGAGCCAACGTGGTCCACGCACGTCGGCGAAGGATCGCCCTCGACGAACACGGTGGTGCGGGGGTCTGCCGCCTGGACACCGGCGAAGATCGCGTTCGCGACGTCGTTCTCGCCCCCCGTCGGGACGGTCTTTCGGCAGGGCACCATGCGCGCGCGCGGCAGGGCGTTGGCGTCCCTGCCGACCTGGACCTCGCCCCCCCGGTACAGCTCGACCCCGCTGATCGGCCAGGTGCTGACCGTCCACTTCACGGCCATGCGCCGGGCGATGTCGATGTGCTCCACGTACCGCTGGACCTTGATGGCGCCGCGCTCACCGACGTCCATCCCTGCGAGCCCGAGCATCGCGTCGTTGCGGACGATCAGCAGCGGGCTCGGGATCAGCACGTCGCTCGTTCCCCAGAGCAGGTTGAGGCTCGCTGTGCCCACCTGGGTGTCGAGCTCGGGCCGGATGCGACGGTCGAGGATCGCGACGCGGAACCCGCCGGGCTCGGTCATCTCGTCGGAGATCCAGCCTGGGCGCTCGCGCGTCTCGACCTCGGGCAGCCGGGGGTGGTAGTCGTGGCCGAACATCCACAGGTCGAGCACCACCAGGCCGACGAGCGCCTTCGGGCGCCGAATCAAGAGCCCGGTGGCCACCAGCAACAGGAACGGCGTCCACGTGCGCGTGGACAGCAGCGAGGTGGTCAACCACAGCTCGTTGAAGATCTGGTCGACCTTCGCCGGCACCTCGGGCGCCGCGATCACCTCGGCGGGCGCGAGCGCCGCCTCGTGCAGCGGGTCCAGGTCGGGCATCGGAGGGAGCTCGGACTTGGCGAGGTAGTGGTTGGTGAGCAGCTCGCGGAGCGGCTCCTCGCCGGCGCGAAGCACCAAGCCCCCGCCCACCAGGCCGAGGAACAGGGCCCACGCCGCGACGAACGCGAGCCGACCGATCGACCCAAGGTCACGCGCGGTTCGGACCCGCTCGACGCCGTGGGCCGCGAGGATCGACAACGCGAGGGTGAACCAAATCGAGAACCGCACGGGGAAGCGGAAGAACGAGAACCCAGGCACGTGCCGGACCAGCGTCCAGAGCGGCGTCCCAATCATCAGCAGCATCGCGACCCCGGCGATGCCAACCCACCAACGCTCGCGCCGGGCGCCCAGCAGCGCGAGCGTCACGAGCGGGAAGCCGAGGTAGAAGCACATCTCCCAACAGTCTTCCCCCTTGCCCCAGTAGCTCTGCCCGCGGTGGTAGTAGGTCTGGTCGATGTCGAACGGGCGATCGAACCCGAACAGCGCCGGCAGCACGAAGTTGAACACCTCGAGGATCGGCAGCTTGCCGATGTTCGCGAACGCGGCGTCCACCCCGCCGTCGCGCATCGAGAACTGGGAGAGCTGCAGCGAGGCCACCACCTGCGGCGCGGCGATCAGGCCGCCGCACGCCACCGCGGAGGCCCACTTGGCGAGCAGCGGCAGCGGCTCGCGCGTGCCGAGCGCCAATCGAAGCACGTCCAACGCACACAGCAGCCCGCCAAACGCCGCGGCCTGCGGGTGCCCAGCGACGCCCATCATCCCAATCGCGAGCGCCACCACCGCCCAACGTTGGGCGCGCGCCCCCCACAGCGCAAAGCCGAGCCACGCGAGGCCGTTCTGCATGCCTAGGTAGAGCGTGTGGGAGATCATGAGCCCGGAGAACGCCCACGCGAACCCGCCGAGCCAAGCCGACGCCGGCGCGACAGCGAGCCCGGCAGGACCGGACTTGGCCGGCGACGGCGTGCGCAGGTACAAGTAGACCCCGAGCGCCGCCCAAGCCTCGTGCCCGAGGATCGTCCAATCCAGCGCGAGGGCGCCCGGCAAAAACGCGAAGAGCAGCATCGTAGGCGGGTAGAGCAGGCCGCCTTCCCCCTCCGCGAGCAGCGGGTACCCGTTCGCAGTCTGGCTCGACCACCAGGGCACGATGCCGTGGCGCCACTGCTGCGCGCCCCAGAGTCGCCACGGGTAATGGTGGTGACGCAAGTCGTGGAACCACGGCGCGCCGGCCCCGGTGGCCGTGTCGGGCGCGAACAGCACCGCTGCGAGCAGGAACAGGGCCGCCGCGAGCGCCACCTCGCCCCAACCGAGCCGCCCGTTACCCCGCACGACTGACCTCGATGACCACGAATTTCAGGAAGGTGCCCTCGGGGAAGTGCAACGCCGACGGGAAGTCGGACGCCTGCCCCCCCACGTGCACCACCCGGCCCTGGGCGCCGGCTTTCCGGAGGCCGTCCACGAGCGCGCCTTGAAACTGGCGCGGGCTGACCGACCCCAAGTTGGAGCTCGCGACGAGCCAGCCTCCGGGCGCGCAGACGCGGGCAGCTGCCGCGACCAACCGCGCGTAGTCCTGCTCGCCGGACCAGTCGCCTTCGCTCGAGTGCGAGTGCCCAGGGGGGTCGAGGATGATGCGGTCGAACGTGCGCCCGACCCGACGAAAGCGGTCGAGGACCTTGATGGCGTCGTCCTCGATCCGCTCGTGTGTCTTTGTCCCGGGGAGGCCGTTCATGCGCAAGTTGGTGTCCAACTGGTCCAGGTACACCCGGGACAAGTCGACGCTCACGACCTCCGCGGCGCCGTTGGCCAACGCGTGTACCGAGAACGCGCCGGTGTAGCAGAACAAGTTCAGGACGCTCGTGCCCGCGTAGTACGGGGCGAGCCAGGCGCGGTTGTCCCGCTGGTCGGGGAACAGCCCAACGTCCTTCTTCGCCGCCGGCTCCACCGCGTAGCGGAGGCCCGCTTCGGTGACGAGCACGTCCCCGGGCGCGTCCCCGTACACCCGCCCCGGCGCCGCGGGCCACGCCCGCGCGTCCCGCACGTCCGGTCGCCAGCCGACGTGGACGCTCGCGACACCCCGGATCGAGCGCGCGCCGGCGACCAGCAGCGGCACGAACGCCGCGAGGCTGGGCGAGTCGAGCGAGATCACCAGGTGGTCGCCCCAGCAGTCGACGCGGACCCCGGGGAGGTCGTCATTCTCGCCGTTCACCCAGCGGAAGCAGGTCGTACCCCGCTCCGAGAACCGCATCGCCGCGCGCAGGTCCCACGCCGAACGAAGCCGCGCGAGCACCAGCGCGGCGTCCACGGGCCCGGTGTCCGGCCGAAGCCGCCGCGCCCGGATCCAGCCATCGTCGGCGACGGCGGTCCCAAGCTCATCCCCGCCGGCCGAGCGCAGCCGCACGACTTGGCCGGGGGCGGCCGTGCCGCCGATGACCTCGGCGGGGTACACCCAGGGGAACCCCTGCCGCAGCCAGCGCTCGCTGTACCCGTTCACGACCAGCGTGCCCGGCGGCGCCTTGACGGCTGCAGGAGCGGCGGCTGGTGTGCGGGCCTCGGGCTTTCCGCGCGGCGGCGTCCCGGCGCGCGGTGGGGGGCGACGCGGCGGGGGGGCCATCAGCCCGGCACCACGACCTCGATCTTGGAGAAGCCGGCCTCCTTCAGGCCCGGCTCGATCTTCGCGCGGTCCCCGACGAGCAGGAACACCGCGTGGTGCATGTCGTAGGCGGACATCTCGGCCTTCACGGCGTCGGCAGTGACCGAGCGCATCGAGAGGAGGTCGAGGTTCAGCTGGCCCGGTCCGAACCCGGCCACCTGGTAGTCGGCGAACGTGGCGGCCACGCCCGACACGCTCTCCATCGCCTCGACCTGGTCCTGCTTGTACGCGCCGCTCGCCTTGGTGAGCTCCTCCGCGGTCAAGCCCGCCTGGATCGAGGTCAGCTCGCCGAGCAGGTCCTTCATCGCCGGGCCGGTCACGTCCGTGCGGATGCGGGACGAGACCACGACGCTGCCGTCGCCGTGCCGCTCGACGGTGCGCGCGCGGACGCCGTAGGTGTAGCCTCGCTTCTCACGAAGCAGCGCGTTCAGCCGAGACGTGAACGTCCCGCCAAGCGCGATCGTCCCGGTACGAAGCGCAGGCAGGTGCGCATCGCCCTCGGCGCGGCCCGGGAACTGCACGTAGAACATCGTCTGGGCAGCCCCAGGCGAGTCGACCAAGTACAGCGGCCGATCGGTCCACGAAGCGGCCGGCGAGGCCGCCACGCCCGCGGGCTTCGCGGCGGCCCAGGGCTTGCCGAGCGTGCTCTCGAGCGCAGCCTGCGCCTCGGCGAGCGTGATGTCGCCCGCCACGGTGAACGTGGCTCCGGCCGCGTTCCAGACCTGCGCGTGGTACTTCTGCACGTCCTTCACGGTCACCTGGCCCATGCCCTTCACCGTGCCCTCGGCGGGGTGACCCCACGGGTGCAGCGGGCCGTACCACAGCGACAAGGCCGTGCGCGCGGCCACGGTGGGCGGCTCCTCGAGCGACTGCGTGAGGTCACCGACGGCGAGCTCCTTCTCGCGCTTGAAGTCCCCTACACCCCAGTGCGGGTGCAGCACCATGTCCGAGACGAGCCCGAGGGCGGCGCCGACCTGGTCCTTCTTCATCGACACGGAGACCCAGGACCCGTCCAGGTCCGTCGACACATCGAGCTGGATCCCGAGGCGCTCGATGGTCTCGGCGAACTGCGTCGCGTCGAGCTTCCCCGCGCCCTGCGTCATCAGGCGGTCCGAGAGCCAAGCGGCGCCCTCGTGGCCGCGCGGGTCGAGCGCAGAGCCGCCCGGGACGTGCAGGACCACGCTGACGAGCGGCAGCGCGGGCCGATTGATCACCCAGAGCCCGGCGTGGTTGGACAGCACGCCGACCTCGGGGGACGGCGGGGTGAACGTGGCCGGCGCGCCGATCTGCGGGCGGGTGGCCAACGGGTCCGGCGGCGGGGCCTCGACAGCCGCGACGGGGGGCGGCGGGACGGGCTTCGGCGCGCAGCCAAGGGCGAGGAACAGCAGCGTGAGCGAGTACCGGGACATCACTTGCCCCCTTCGGTGCGAGGATTGACGATGACGACTCCGGCTTGCTCGGGCTTCAGCCACTTGGCGGCGGCGTCCCGGAGGCCCGCTGCAGTGGCGTCGCGGACCCGGGCGAGGTCCTTCGCGAGGTAGTCGGGCGAGCCCGTGTAGGCCCAGTATTGGTTCAGCTGGACCGCGCGGTTCTGCAGCGACTCCAAGCCCTCCAAGAAGCCGTACTCGAACTGGTTGTGCAACCGGTCCATCTCGCCCGCGCTGGCCGGCGTTACCGCGACCTGGCGGAGCTCAGCGTTGATGGCGGTCTCCAGCTGGGCGACGGTGACGTCCTCGTTCGCCGTCGCGGAGATCACGAACAAGCTGCCGTACTTCGTCGGCATCTGGTCCGCAGACACGTCCTGCGCGAGCCCCCCGATCACGAGCTGCTTGTACAGCCGGCTCGACTCACCCCCGGCGAGCAGCGAGCCCAGGAGCTGCACCTCGGCGTCCCCGGACTGGAACGAACCCGGGGTGTGAAAGTACACGTTGATCTGCGGGTAGTCGACGTCGTCCTCGACCGTGACGCGCGCCTTTTGCGGGGCAGCGACGACCGCGGGGTTCGGGCGCGTCGGCAGCTCGTGCTTCGCGATGCCGCCGAAGTACGCCTCGATGACGGGCTTCACCGCCGCCGGATCGAAGTCCCCCGCGACCACGAGGCTCGCGTTGTTCGGAACGTACCAGCTCGCGAAGAACGCCTTCACGTCATCGACCGACGCCGCCGTCAGGTCCTCGTGGCTCCCGATCACCGTGTGGTCGTACGGGTGGCCCTTCGGGTACATCAACGCGGGCACCTCGAGCTGGCCCACGGCGTAGGGCTCGTCCTCGTAGGACTGCCGGCGCTCGTTCTTCACGACCTCCCGCTGCAGGTCGACCTTCTCGCTGGTCATCGCGTGCCCGAGCTGCTGCATCCGGTCGGCTTCGATCCACAGCAACGTCGCCAGGAGCTCGGGCGGCCCTACGTCGTAGTAGTTGGTCGCGTCCTCCATCGTCCACGCGTTGTTCCACCCGCCGTTGGCCTCCATCAGCTGGTCGATGCCGCTGCCGGGAAGACGGAACGTGCCCATGAACATCAGGTGCTCGAACAGGTGCGCGAAGCCCGAGCGGCCCGGCGCCTCGTTCCCCGAGCCCACCTGGTACCAGGTGTCGACGACGACCTGCGGGAGCGAGTGGTCTTGGACGAGCACGACCTGGAGCCCGTTGGCCAGTTCGTAGCGCTCGTAGGGGATGTCGGCCGCAGATGCCAGGCCGGCGAGGAGGAGCAACATCGGGAGTTCCAGGAGCGCGACCGGGTAACCGGGCGGACGGGGGCCCGGCGAGGTCGCCCCAGGTGGCGCTGCCGAATTACGTCCGCGGCGAGGGCCACTTGGAAGCACCCGCCATACCTCACATCCTCGTCGTCGACGACGACCGGCTCGTTCGACGCTCCGCTGCCCGCGCACTGACCGGGGCGGGCTTCCGGACCACGGAGTGCCACGACGCCCTGGTCGTGCTGGCGGCCCTCGACTCGAGACGGCCATCGCGCCTGTCCGAGATGGCCAGCCCCGGGGACTCGGGCGCGCTCTTG
>CALQBK020000091.1 GCA_943328795.2 Bifidobacterium breve | reverse complement strand
GCCAGTTCGTGCTCGCGGCCTCGATGCGCGCGTCCAACGCCGGGAGCTCCTCGAGCACCCCGCGGACCAGCACCTGCGCAAATTCCATCTCGTCCGGGGTCGCGGGCGTCTCGTCGAGCCCCGACGTCTCCGGCAGCCCGTCCACCATCGCGCCCCACAGCGCCGAGAGCGCCTGCGGCCCGGATGCTTGCCCGATGTCCACCGCGTACAGCGCGTGAAGCGCAAACTCGCGGGCGCGGCGTCGTCCAGACATCAGCGTGCCTTGGCGGGCGCGGCGGGGAGCTCCCGCAGCAAGTTCACCATCTCAATCGCGGTGACGGCGGCCTCGCCGCCCTTGTTGCCCATCTTTGAGCCCGCGCGCTCGATCGACTGCTCGATGGTGTCGGTCGTGAGCACCCCGAAGATCACTGGCACGTCCCCGCCCCCCGCGCTTGCGAGGCCCTTCGCGGCCTCCCCCGCGACGTAGTCGAAGTGCGCCGTGGAGCCCCGGATGACCGCCCCGAGCGCGATGACCGCGTCGTGCTGGCCCCCGTGTGCAAAGCGCCTGCACACGATCGGCAGCTCGAACGCGCCCGGCACCCAGGCCACGGTGATGGCGTCGTCCGCTACGCCGTGCCGGCGTAGGGCGTCCAGCGCGCCGTCGAGCAAGCGCCCCGTGATGAAGTCGTTGAAGCGGGCGACGACGATCGCGTAGCGACCGCCACGGTCGATGAGGTCGCCTTCGAGTGTGCGCGGCATGCCTGTACCTTGAGCTACGGGGGGCTATCGCGGGTGCAGCAATACGGGTAGCCAGACCCCACGCAGGCCAAGTCGTAGGGGTTCGACACGCCGCTGTCCGGGTTGCCCCAGGCCGTGTCCTCCGGATCCGCCGGGTAGAACAGCGCCCAGGCGGCGAACCGCTCTTGCTTGAACCAGGTGGACTCGCCAAGTACGACCTCGTCCGTGGTGTCCACCGTCTGGAGCGCGAGGGTCTGGCCGTCCAGCAGCTGACAGGTCGCCAGGTCCGGGCCCCCCAGTCCGCACGCCTCCCCTTCCCAGTCGGGGGACGAGAGCCCGAGGGCGAACTCCCCGGGCCGGTCGACCTGGACCTCGAAGATGTCGTTGCCGTCGCGCGGGTACCAGTAGATGACCGTCGAGGGCGCGCCTGGGCACGCGTCCTCCGGGGTGGCACTGTCGACCTGGGGGGTAGCGGAGTCCGACCTGTCCCTCCCGGTGCAGGCGAGCAGCGCCCACGCGATCACGGGCCGATCTCCACGATCGCGTCGCCGTCGCCGTCCGCGTACCAGAGCGCGCCGTCCGGCCCGAACGTCATCCCCATGATCCCCGCCGCGCTCGTCGTGACGCGGTCGAGCTCCACGCCATCCGCGTCAAACGCTACGATCTCCCCGGTCGCGTGGTCGGACACGTACACGACTCCATCGTGCAGCTCGACGCCCGAGGGTTCGTCGAACCCCTCGGCGAACGTCTCGACCGTGGCGCCCGCGACGATGCTGCACTCCGCGAGCCGGTCGTAGCAGTCCCCGTCGCCGGTCACCTCGCCGGTCCCGGTGTCCATCCTCAAGACGCGCCCGGTGCCGGTGTCCGCGATGTACAGCCACCCGTCAGCGTCGAGCGCCAAGTGCGACGGGACGCCCGCTACCCGCGTGACGACGACGTCCTCGTAGCGCCGAAAGCGCCCATCGGCGTGGTTCGAGCCCCCGGCGCCGTGGTCGTCCACGAAGTCGTAGAACCCGATGTCCGAGTGGTACCCGTCGAACGCCCAGTACTGGTTGTCCGCGGCCCACTCGATGCCCATGCACAGCGGGCTCTCGTGCAGCATGTCCAGGTGCGACCCCTCGGGGTCGTCGGCGCTCTCCTTGTCCTCCTGTCCCACCACCGCGTAGACGTCCAGGTCCGACGGCCAGAGCGTCGGCCCCATGAAGTTGTCCGGCGCTTGCGGCCCCTCGTTCCAGTCATCTTGCGACTCTTGGCAGGTCGCGAACGTGCCGGGCTGCCCGAACGCCAAGCTCGACACGTCGGCCATGAAGTGCCCGGCGAAGTGGTCGCGCAAGCTGGTGACCACCTGCTCTGCGGTGCCCGGAGAGTCGTAGATCACGGTCGAGTCGGTCGCCTGGTTCACGGTCCACAAGCGCGGCGGGTCCACCCCCGGCTCGAACTGCAGGTCCCGCGGGTTCGCCAGCCCGTCCGCAGCGCCCCCAATCGTGGTCTCGGGACCATCAAACAGGGGCACGGCGCGCCCCCCGTCCGCAGAGTCGCCTTTCGCGTCGCACGCCAACAGCCAGAGAACCATCATTCTTCCTCCCGAGTGGTGAAAAGCACGTCGTCCCCGCCAGCCCCGTCGAGGTTCACGAGCGTCGCGACCTCCCCGACGCGCTCGTAGACCCGCGTGCCGCGAATGACGAGGCTCGCAGCGTCGAGCCCGCGCTCGTCGCGCTGCGCGGGGTGCAGCCCCCCGCCAAACGGCCCGTTCAGCACGAAGATCGCGCCCGTCTGCGCGCCCGTCGCAGCCGCGCCGGTGTTCGTCCCGGGAGCGCCTACCAGCACGTCGCCGACACCGTCGCCATCTACGTCGCCGGCAGCGACGCTCGCCCCGGTGCGCCCGCGCTCATCGATGCCTACGATCACGGCGTCCTCCCCGAGGCCGAGCGCGCTGGGCACCCCTGCCGCGGCGTTGCGCAGCCGGCCGCCGTTGTACACGTGCACGGCACCCGCCAGGTCGTCCGACGCCGAGCCTGGCGCCGGGCGCCCCGTCGCCCCGACGATCAAGTCCGCGACCCCGTCTGCGTCCACGTCCCCCACCGCGAGGCTCGCGCCCAGGTACGCGTTGTCGTGCCCACCTTCCAGCCGGAACAGCTCCCCGGCCACGCCGATGATCCGCACTGCGCCTGCGCCAGGCCCCGCCTCGCCGTCCGCGTAGGGTTCACCGATCACGGCGTCGTCGAGCCCGTCGCCATCGAAGTCCCCGCACGCCAACGCCGTCCCCAGCGCCGCCCCCGGGGCGTCCCCGTCCCACCCCGCGAGCTCCGCCGCGCTCGTCGCGTCGGACCCGCCCGGGATCAGCACCACCCGTCCGGTGAGATCCCGCGCGTTCGGCGCAGCCGCCAAGGCGTCCGACAGGCCGTCGCCGTCGATGTCCCCGCAAGCCGCCACCACCGATCCGAGGCCGTCTGCAGCGAACTCCCCGTCTACGACCTGGGACGCGTCCGACGGCGTCGACAGCGTAGACGGCCGGTCGAACGGGAACACGTAGACCCGGCCAATCGAAGGCAACGACGGCCCGTCCCCCACCTGCGGAGCCCCGACCACCAGCTGCGTGGCGGACGAGACCGACGCGCCGAACGCGTCGCCTGGAGACCCGTCGAGCTCGACGTCGTCGCTGCCAAGGTAGAACGCGCCGCTGTAGAGCTGCACCTTCGACGCAGCTGGGACGCCGACCAGCAACGCCCCGTCGCCCACCCGCGCGAAGCTGCGGAGCCGGCCTTCGCCGACCTGGCCAGCGATGTGCCCCTCGGCGGCGTCCGGGTTCAGCTCACCGGACGCAGCCACAACGCCCCGGAGGTCCGCGAGGCTGAAGCTGTCCGCGCAGGTCGCGCCGGTGCACACGGGGGTGCACGCGGGGCCGAGCGCCGCGCCGAGGAGTCCGAGGAGCAGGCACCTGTTCACACGCCCATCGTACCCCGCGACCGCGGTCGGCCGCCGGCCGGGGCCGCGTGCGGCACATTCTGGGTTAGTTTCCGCGCACCCGGAGCTCGAATGCCGCGCGTCTACACCGTGATCCTCGGCGGAGGTCGAGGCAGCCGCCTCTTCCCGCTCACCGCCCACCGGGCCAAGCCGGCCGTCCCGGTCGCCGGGAAGTACCGGCTGATCGACATCCCGCTTTCGAACGCGATCAACTCGGGGTACCGGCACATCGCGGTGCTCACGCAGTTCAACTCGGCGTCGCTGAACGCGCACGTCTCGAACACCTACCACTTCGACATCTTCGGCCAAGGCTTGGTCGAGGTGCTGGCCGCCGAGCAGACCGACGAGTCGATGGACTGGTACCAGGGCACCGCCGACGCCGTTCGCAAGCAGATCCGCAGGCTCGCCGCTTGGGGCTGTGAGCACCTGCTGATCCTCTCCGGGGACCACCTGTACCGAATGGACTACCGTGAGATCGTCCAGCGCCACGTGGACAGCGGGGCCGACGCCACCGTCAGCGTCATCCCGGTCTCGCGGGCAGACTGCACGGGCTTCGGCGTGCTCTCGGCGGACACGAAGGGCTTCATCACGGCGTTCAAGGAGAAGCCAAAGGCGCACGAGGACATCTCCCACCTCGCCCCCCCGCCGGAGCTGCGCGCGCAATGGGACCTCCCCGAGGAGCAATACCTCGCGAGCATGGGCGTGTACGTGTTCCGGTTCGACGTGCTCCGGAGCCTGCTGCAGGACCCGAACCTGCTCGACTTCGGGAACGACATCCTGCCGCTCATGCTCGGCACGCACAAGCTCGGCGCGCACCTGTTCAAAGGCTACTGGCGGGACATCGGCACCATCGCGAGCTTCTTCGAGGCCAACCTCGCGCTGACGAAGGAGGATCCGGAGTTCCGCATCTTCCACGAGACCGGCCCGATCTACGCCCGGCAGCGGTTCTTGCCGGCGAGCAAGTTCACGGACGCCCGCGTCCGCCAGAGCATCGTCTCGGACGGCTGCCTGATCCAGGGCGCGTCGGTAGAGGGCAGCGTGATCGGCATCCGGTCGAGGGTCCAAGCCGGCGCGCAGCTCAAGGACGTGATCATGATGGGCGCGGACTACTACGAGAACGACGCGGTGCGCGCGGCCAACAAGGCGCGGGGCATCGAGGCCGCGGGAGTAGGGCCCGGCGCGATCGTCGAGCGGGCGATCTTGGACAAGAACGCGCGCATCGGCGAGGGCTGTGTGATCCGCGGCGCGCCCGGGAGGCCGGACGAGGACGGCGACGGCTGGTACTTGCGCGACGGCATCGTGATCGTGCCCAAGGACGCGACGCTCAAGCCCGGCACGGTGGTCTGATCAGGTGGCGGGGCGGGAGGCCCGGGCCGTCGCGGGGATGGCCAAGCCGGCGCCAAGCAGCAAGAGCCCGCCGCTCACCCAGAACGGCGCGCCGGGGCGGGTCGCGCCGTAGATGAGCCCGCCGAGCGCTGGCCCAAAGGCACGCGCGAGCGCGCTCATCGACTGCGCCGCGCCCAGGGTCTTTCCCTGCTCGTCGGCGCTCGCCGCCTTCGAGATCAGCGCGGACAGCGACGGGTTCGCGATCGACTGCCCCATGCCCATCACCCCGAACGCGATGAGCAGCGGGGCGCCGAGCGGCATTGACGGCAACAGCGCGGTCCCAACGGCCACCAGCACGAGGCCTACCGGCACGAGCTTCGCCTCGCCGAACCGCTTGACCAGCCGGCCGATCAGGCCGCCCTGGATCACGATGCTGACGACGCCGATGAGCCCGAACATCCGGCCGACGTCCTTCGGCTCGAGCCCGTGCACGTCGTGCGCAAAAAGCGTGAAGCACGACTCCATCATCGCGAACGCGAACACCTGCAGGAACGTGAGCATCACGCACAACCCGACGACGGGGTGTTTGAGCGCGCTGACCATCGCCGTGAGCGAGATCGAGCGGCGCTCGGCGTGCGAGTCCGGGCGGCGCGTCTCGGGCAAGAGCACGGTCGCGAGGAGGAAGTTCACGGCGGACAGCCCGGCCGCGATCCAGATCGGGGTGGACAGCGCAGGCGACCCGTCCGCGTGGGTCGCAAACTCGCCGCCGATGAACGGCCCGAGCGTGAACCCGATGCCAAACGCCGCGCCGATCATGCCCATGCCGCGCGCGCGGTTCTCGCGCGTCGTCAAGTCAGCTACGCAGGCCTGCGCGATGGGGATGTTCGCTGTCATCACGCCGTGGAGCGTGCGGAAGAGGAACAGCATCGCGAGCGACGTGGAGCTCGCGAAGCCGGCGAGCATCACGGCGGTCATCGCGATGCTCGCGAGCAGCATGGGCCGGCGGCCGAAGCGGTCAGACAGCTGCCCCCACACGGGCGCCGCCACGAACTGGGCGAGCGAGTAGCAGGTCATCAACAGCGTGACCTGCAGCGCGGTCGCGTTGAACTGCAGCGCGAAGAACGTCTGCAGCGGGATTACGATGCCGAACCCGACGAGGTCGAGCACCACCGTCAGGAAGACGACGCCGAGGGCTTTTCCGTTCCCCTTCGGCGCAGCCGCAGCCTCGGTCACGCCATCAACCCGAGGATGTGGGCGTGCACGGCGCCGTTGGTCGCGCAGACGCCGTCCACCAGCGGGTTGCGGCGGTTGAACTGGTACGCCTCGCCGACGCGGTTGGACGCGTGACCCCCGGCCGCCAGCACGAGCGCTACGCCAGCGCAGATGTCCCACTCGTTCCGCGGCTGGGGCGTAAACGTGGCCTCGGCTTGCCCGGCAGCGACGCGCCCGAACTTGTACGCGACGGAGCCCACGGGCTGGAGCGTCACGCGGTCCGTCCACGCGTCGAACATGCCCTTCTTCATCTCGGTGCGCGAGCACACGATCCGCGCCCCCTGTAGATCGGCGTGCGAGCTGACGGCGCACGGCTGCCCGTTGAACGTAGCACCTCGGCCCACCACGCCGGCGAACAGCTCGTCGTGGATCGGGTTGTACAGCACACCGAGGACGGGCGCGCCGCGGTGCACCAGGCCGATGGAGACCACGAACTCGGGGATGCCGAGCGTGAACTCCTTGGTGCCGTCGAGCGGGTCGATGATCCACGCAAAATCGCGGTCCAAGCGGGTCGCGTCGTCCACGGACTCCTCAGAGAGCCAGCCCCAGTCCTCGCGCCGCAGGTGGTCCGCGATGATCTTGTCACTCGCGAGGTCCGCGTCGGTGAGCGGGTTGTCCTGCCCCTTGTCCTTCACCGTGTAGGAGTCCTTGTAGTACCCACGGATCGCGGCGCCGGCCTCGCGCGCGGCCTCGATCGCAGACTGCAAGGAAGCGGTGAGGATGCCATCGTAGGAGGGGGCGGTCGTCGACGGGGACATGGTGGCCTCTGGACGCTCCGGCGCTATCAAGAAACCCGCTCCGGAGCCCGCTGCTCAGCGTTCAGTCCAGCAAGAGTCCACGCAGCGTCATCACGTCTTCGAGCCCGGCTTCGCCCGAGATCCACGGGTCTCGGTGTTGTACTTTTCCGTCATTGTCCGTCGAGGGGATCACCACGTGCGCGCGGCCTCGCCCCCGTGTGAGCACGTCGAGGACCAGCTCGGGCGCTTCAGCCCCCACCACGCCGGCCAGCTCAGCCGCGCCGGGGATCATCGCCGCCGCGCCCGTCGCCCGCATCGCCGGGCCCCACATCTCCACCGTGGTGGGCGACCCGGAGAGGTGCACCACCGCGATGGAGGGCACGCCTGGCCGGTTCGCCCGCACGTCCGACGGGCGCTGCACGCGGATCGGCACGAGCTGGTCCGACGCGTCGAGCTTCTCGACCGGGATGGTGTACCGCACGACCTCGTCGAGCTCCCCGTCGTTCACCTGGAACCCGGACTCGAGCACGGTCCCGCCGGCTTCCACCAGCTTCTTCTCGGTCTCTCGCCGCTCGGCCTCGAGCACGTCCGCGCACTGCGCCGCGCCCGCGCAGTCGATCCCATCGCGCCACAGGTTCTCGAGCCGCAGCTCGATCGTCGCGACGCCGTGCTTCAACGACACCGAGTACACCACGCGGTCCTGGCAACCCACCAGCGTGACGAGGGTCACCGCCAACGCGGGCCGCTTCAAGCCCCGGCCGCCAGCTCGCGCTCGGCGCGGAGCCAGTTCTCGAACGCGTCCCCGCCCTCGGCCAGGAAGAGCGCGTGCGCCCGCGCGCGGATCGCCGACTCCTCGGGCTTCACGGGCGCGGCTACCGCCACCGCAGGGGCCACCGCGGCCACGGTGACCGCGGGGGCCAGGACCTCGGTGATCTTGGGCTTAGCGGCCTTGCGCGCCCGGGCCGGCGTCTCGGCCGCGGGGGCGCTCGACGCGTCAACAGCAACCGGCGCCTTCACACTGCTCTTGTCGGACTTCTTCGCAGCCATTTCGGCCTCCAGGCGCCGGAGCTATCGCACCGGCCCGGAGTGTCAAGGCTACGTCAAGTACGTCATGCGCCGCCGGCTTCCTCGAGCTTGCGGCGCAGGCCCTTGCGCTCCTCGCGCAGGTTCCCGGTCTCTGCCGCCTGCATCGCCTGCTGCAAGAGCTTCGCAGCCTCGCCCTTCTGCCCGCGCGCCATGTGCAGGTCAGCCAGGGACTCGGCGGCCTCCACGAGCCGCGGCCACGCCTTCGTAGCCTGGGCCAGCGCGACGGCCTTGCTGTAGCCGTCGATCGCCTGCTGCTGCTCGCCGATCCGGAGCGCCGCAACGCCGAACTGCAGGTGCAGCTCGCGGCGGAAGTTCGCGTCGTCCGACTCGCTGATCATCGCGCGGGCCTTGCCCAGGAGCGCGTGGGCCTCGGTGTTGCGCCCGAGCTGGAGCTGGAAGAACGCGACGTTGAACACGTCCATCGGCACAAAGCGCTCGAGCTTGAGCTCCTGGGTGAGCTGGAGGCTGCGCTGCGCCATCTGCAAGGCACCCTCGTACTGGTGCAGCATCCCGCGCACCTGGGCGAGCAGCGCGACGGTGGCGCGCTCGCGGGCGGCGTTCTGCAGGGACTGCGCGATCTGCGCCACGCGCAACAGCACGTCGGCGGCCTTCTGGACCTGCTGGCTCGCGACGAGCGCCTCGCCGTAGAAGAACCCAGCCTCGAGCGCGAGCGGGGCCATGCCCACGTTCCCGCCGATCTCGTTCGCGCGCCGGAAGTGCTCGGCGGCGTCCGCGGGCTTCTTGGCCTGCCGGGCGATCAGGCCCCGGATGAACTCGGCGTTGGCCTGCACGGCCGGCGTGTTCTGCGCCTCGAGGGCGAGGCGGATGTGGTCGAGCGCAGCGTTGGCGTTGCCGTCCTGGTGCTCGACGAGCGCGAGGTGGTTCTCGACCTCGGCGATCTTGCCCTTGTCACCGAGCTCGGTGTACCCGCGCAGCGCGTCCTTCGCGCGGTCGCGCGCCCGGTACATGTCCTGGCGGCGGAAGTCGAGCCGGCTGCCGGCGAACGTGAGCCAGGACTGGAAGAAGCCGTCGTTGCGCTCCTTCGCCCAGCCGAGCGCCTCTTGCAGGAGCTTCTCGGTCTGGTCGGGGTCGCCGTTCTGCACCAGGCGCTCGACCAGGTTCAGGTACACGGTGCGGCGCATGGGCTCCGGCCACGCGATGCCCGCGTGGTACTTCAGGTGGTCCTGCGTCATGGCCCAGATGTCCGGACGATCTGCCCCGAGCGCCATCGAGCGCAGCACGACCGCGCGGCCCGGCGCGCCGTGGTCCGCGTAGATGCGCTGGGTCTTGACGATGAACTCGTAGCCGCGGGGCACCAGGAAGCGCTCAAGGAACGTCGCGACCCGCTGCGCGAGCTCGTGGCCCTCGGGCGTCGCGTTCGCGTCCAGGATCGCCTGGCGGAAGATGCCCTTCTGGAACTGGTAGACCCACGTGTTGAGCCCCTTCGAGAACTGGAGCTCCTTCACGAGGTCCTCGGACGCGTCGAGCAGGTCGTCCACGCTGTCGCGGTCCCAGCCGTCCATGTCGGCCACGAGGCCCGACGGGAAGCCGAGGCCGAGCAGCGCGCACAGGAACTGGATGCGCCCGGCGGACTCGGCGGTAGCGTACTTGCGCTCGCCTTCCTTCTGCTCAGGGGCCTCTTCGAGGTCGTCAGCGTCCGGCGCCGTGGGCGTGAGCGACAGGAGCGTGTGCGAAGCGAGGTCGTCGCCGAGCAGGCCCTTCTCCGAGAGCAGGTCGCAGAGCTCGGACACGTACGCCGGCCGACCGAGCGCGAGCTCGGCGACACGTGCGGGAGCGGCCAGCGCGTAGTCCTTGGACGCCGCGTAGGCGGCGACCTCGTCGGCGCCCCAAGGGGCGAGCACCAGCTTCTCGACCTGGCCAGCGCGGCGATCGAGCAGGTCCAGCCACGGCGCGGGCATCCACGAGCGCGCGGCGTCGTCCACGGTCTCGCTGCCGAGCAGCAACAACAAGTGCAGGTCCTTGCGGTCAATCAGCGACTCGAGCACCGCGAACGTCGCGATCGAGTGGCTGTTGAACACGTTCTGCAAGTCGATCACCACCGGGATCTTCGTCGCGATGGCCGCGATGATCTCGCCGAGCCCGGTCACCGGGTTGTCGCGGGGCAACGAGACCTGGAAGCTGTCTTCGCCGGGCGTCGGGGCGCTCTTCTTCAGGCCCTCGATGAACGCCTGGATCCAGCCCTGGACGCGCTTCGGCTGGCTCGGCAGCAGGCCGTTGAGGGTGAGCTCGACGCGGCCCTTCAGCTGGGGCTCGCGGTACAGGGCGCCGTAGAGCGCGCCATAGATGCGCAGCACGGTCTTCAGGCCGTCCTCCTCGTCGGAGAGCGCCACGCGCACGACCAGCGTGTCCGACGCGTTGACGCCCCGGATCAGCTCGCCCACCGCGGCGCGCTTGCCCCCGCCGAGCGGCGACTCGACCACGACAGCGCGGGCGGAACCAGCGACGGCGCTGGCCAGGTGGCCGCGGAGGGTTTCGACATCGGCAGGGCGGCAAACAAACAAAGATTCGGCCACGGGGGCTCCGGGAAGGGCGGCGCAATGTAGGGCCCGGGAGGGGGTCCGTCAACGGGGCTCGCCTCTCTCCGCGCGCGGCGTCGCCCCTTCGGTTACCCTCCCCGCTCGCGAGACACCCCCATGCTCCTCCTCTCCGCCGCGCTCCTGACCGCCTGCATCGACAACTCGAAGGTCCCGGACGACGCCCTGGTGTACACCGTCGAGGTCACCGGCGCCGTGGACACGTGCCACACCGACGGCGCGCTGGACGACGGCTGGCAGGAGACGTTCGAGTACGCCGTGGCGTTCGACGCCTCGTCGGCAGACCTGTACATGGACGGCCAGCCCTTTGCCGCTGGCACGCTCTCCGGGTGCAACCTGACGTACCAGAGCGTCGTGATCGGCGACGACGAGCGCACCGTCGAGAACGACGACGGCAGCGTGGTCGCGGCGCCCATCAAGTGGCAGCTCACCGGCACGTCCAAGATCGAGACCGACGCCTCGGGCGACGCCTGCGTAGACGGCGACACCGAGTGGGCCGGCACCGAGACCATCACGGTGATCTCCGCCGAGGACGACGACGCGGACGAGTCCAAGCGCGTGGAGCCGGGCTGCACCTACTCGATGGACACCGTCGGCGACTACGTCCCCTCGGAAGGCTGATGGACGGCACGGACACGACCGCGCTCCAGCAGCTGCAGGCCTCGATCGAACAGCAGGTGTTCGGAAAACGGAGCGTCGTCGAGCTCGCGATCATCTGCGTCCTCACCGGCGGTCACCTCTTGCTCGAGGACGTCCCGGGCGTCGGGAAGACCACCCTGGGCCTGTCGATCGCCCGTGCGCTCGGCGGCTCGTTCGCCCGCGTGCAGTTCACCAGCGACCTGCTGCCCAGCGACATCCTGGGCGCCAGCGTGCTGGACCCGACCGGCCCGGCCGGCCCCCAGCTCCGGTTCCGCCCCGGCCCGATCTTCGCCAACGTGGTGCTCGCCGACGAGCTGAACCGCACCCCGCCGCGCACCCAGTCCGCGCTCCTCGAGGCCATGAACGAGGGCCAGGTGTCCGCCGACGGGGAGACGCGCCCGCTGCCAACCCCGTTCCTCGTGATCGCTACGCAGAACCCCTACGAGCTGTACGGGACGTGGCCGCTGCCCGACGCGCAGCTCGACCGGTTCCTGCTCCGCAGCAGCATGGGCTACCCGGACCGCGAGGCCGAGCGCGCCGTGCTGCGTGGCGACGCGCGCCGTGACCTCGGGACGGCGGCCGTCACGCCGGCCCAGCTCGAGCGGCTGCGCGCGACCTGCGCCGCGGTGAAGATGCACCGCGAGGTGGAGGACTACCTGCTGGACATCGTCGCCGCGACGCGCAACACGCCGGCGCTCGTGCGAGGCGTGAGCACGCGGGGCGCCGAGGCCCTGGCGCGGGCATCGCGCGGGCTGGCGCTGCTCCGGGGTCGGGACCACGTGCTCCCAGACGACGTGCGCCGCATCGCGCCGTTCGCGCTGACGCACCGGGTGCAGGCGCGGGCCGAGGGGACAGCAGGCGGCGCCGAGCGCGCGCTGGAGGCCGTGATGGCCAGCGTGAAGGCCCCGGTTTGACGAGCGATGGCTGACAGCTCGCCCGGGGCCGACCCGCTCGACCCGGGGGACCCCGTCGAGCCCGCGAACGGCGACCCCACGGCCTCGGAGCTCTCGGCCTACGAGGCGCTCCGCGCGCGGCTCAACCGCGTTGGCAGCCGCTACAACCGCGTGCGCCCCACGGCCGCCGGGATCTGGTACCTGGTCGTGACGCTCGGCGTCGCGGTCGGCGCGATGAACACCGGGAACAACCTCGTGTACGCCGTGCTCTCGGTGATGATGGGCGTGCTGGTGGTGAACAACGTGCTCGCGGAGTGGAACCTGCGCGGGCTCACCGCCCGGCGACAGCTCCCCGCCGAGCTGTTCGCCGGCGTGCCTGCGCGTGGGGCCCTGTGGGTGACGAACCCGCGGCGCATCGGGCCAGCGCTCTCCGTCGAGGTCGAGGAGCTCGACGGCGGCCGGGCGCGCGCGGTCGTCTTGCGCGCCGACCCGGCGTCCGAGGGCTCCGCGGCGGCCGACTGGACGTTCACGGAGCGTGGTGAGCAGCGCTTCCTGAAGGTGCGGGTCGGGTCGGGCTACCCGTTCGGCCTCCTGTTGCGGTACCGCGACCTGGAGCTGCCGGGGAGCGTGCTCGTGTACCCGACGCCCGAGCGGGAGGCCCCGGCGCTCGGCGGGCCGGGCGACGGCAGCGAAGGCCAGAGCCCGCGGGGCGGCGTGGACCAGACCGGCGAGCTCGCGGGGCTGCGGGAGTACCAGCCGGGGGACCCGGTCCGCCGCATCCACGCCCGGTCGAGCGCCAAGGCCGGCGCGCCGATGGTGATGCTCCGCGCGGGCGAGACCGGCAGCCGGGTGTGGCTCAAGGTCGCGGGCGACGGCGCCTACCGCGAGCAGCAGATCCGTCGCGCCACCGGGCAGGTGCTGCGCCACTCGCAGCGCGGCGACGCCGTGGGCCTGGAGGCGGGCCCCATCCGCATCGACCCGGCGACGGGGGCGCTCCACCGCCGTGCGCTGCTCGCGACCCTGGCGCTGCTGTGAGGCTCGGCGGCCCCCTCGTGCTCCTCGTCCTGGTGCTGGACCTGGTCGGCCTCGCGCTCGGCGGCGGCGTCGTAGGCGCCGTGGGCGTGCTCGCGCTCCTCGCGGCGCTCGCGCCAAGGCCACGGGTGACCGACCGCGGGGTCTTGCCCTTCCACGTGGCAGCCCTGCTCGCCCTCGCCGGGTTCGCGCTGGCGAGCCTGCCCCAGGAGGGCCTCGGCGTCCTCGTCGGCTGGCTCTTGGTCCACAGGCTCTGGACCGGCTCAGGCCGCAGCGACGCCCGCCTCGCGCTGCTGTTCGGCGCCCTGCTCTTGCTGCTCGGCTGCTTGCGCACCGAGAGCATCCTGATGGCGCCGGTGCTCGCGGCCCAGGCGCTCTTGCTGCCAGCCGCGTTGCTGCGCATCGAGGTCGGCGACATCTTGCCGATGGGCCGCCGCAGCGCGATCACGGGCGCGGCCGTCGCCGTCCTGTCCGCGGGGCTCTTCGTCCTGCTCCCCCGGTTGAACGGCGGGTACCTCGCCTCGGGCGGCGGCGGGGCCGGCGCCGGCAGCGAGGTGATGCTCGGCGACGACATGAACAGCGCGCGGGACGACCAGGCGATCGTGCTGCACGTGCGCGTCACCGACAAGGCGGGCCTCCCCGTCCCCGGGCCGTTCTACATCCGCGGCCGCGGCCTCGATCACTTCGACGGCACGCGCTGGAGCGCTACCCTCCCCGCCGGCCGGCCCCCCTCCCCCGCGGCGTCTGACGCGCAGGCCGACGTCGAGCTCGAGCCCGCGCTCGGCAACGTCGCGTTCGGCCCCTTCGAGACGCTCGCCATCGAGGGCATCGGCCAGCTCTTGCACGACGGCGACGGCACGTTCTTCCACCACCAGGGCGCCCGGGGCACCCGCTACCTCGCGCGGATCCGCCGTGGCCCCGGCTCGCCGCCCGAGCTCGACGGCCGCGCAATCCAAGCGCTCTCCCAGCTCCCCGACCTCGACCCCCGCGTCGTCCCCCTCGCCCGCTCGATCGCGCCCTCCGAGACCGACCCCGTCGCCCTCGCCGGCGAGATCGAGCGGTACCTGTCCACCGAGTACACCTACCTCGCGGACCCGCCGACCCCGACGGGCGACCCGCTCGCCGAGTTCCTCTTTGAGCGCCGGACCGGCCACTGCGAGTACTTCGCCTCTGCGCTCGCGGTGTTGCTCCGGGTGCGCGGAGTGCCCGCGCGGCTGGGCACCGGGTACTGGTCTGGGGAGCTCGACGAGACCGGCGACCGGGTGACCGTCCGGGCCGCTCACGCGCACGCCTGGGTCGAGGTCCCCACGCCAACCGGCTGGCGGGTGTTCGACGCCTCCCCCGTGGATGGCCTGCCGCCGGTGAACCCGCCCGGCCTGACGGCTTGGCTCTCGCGGGTGCAAGACAGCTGGAGCCGGTGGATCGTCGCGTACGACCTCGGCGACCAATCTTCCGGGCTCGAGTCGATCGGGAAGGGCGCTGCCGCGCTCGCGGGTCGACCCGCCCCCCAGTGGGCGGCGGGCACCGGCCTGGTCGTGACCATCGCGGTGCTGGGAGCCGGCTACGTGTTGGCGGCGATGGCGCAGGTGGTGAGCGGGCTCGTGGTGCTTCGGGAGCGGCGGGGCCCGCGTGACCCGCTCGCCCGGGTCGCAGCCCGCGCGCGGAAGCGGCTGCGCGCGATCGGGCTGAACGCCCCGGACGTCCCGCTTGGCATGCTCGCTGAGAGGGTGGACCCGCGCGCGCGGGCGGCCCTCGCCGAGGTCGCGGACGCCGTCTACGCAGGGCGCTACGGAGGCGCAGACGCGAGCGCGGCCAAGCGCCGCGCGGTGCTCGCCGAGCGTGAGCTCGCGCGCGTGATCAAGGCCGTGCGCGCGGAGCGGTAGGCGCGTTGCGCCCGATCAGTCCTCCTCGCCCTCTCCCACCACCGCGTCCTCCCACTCTGGCCGGTGCATCTGACCGGTGATCTCGACGCTCACCTCCACCGTGGAGCCGCTGCCCGGGACGCGCCGAACGACCGCGTAGGGGGTGTAGGCCTGCGCGGTCTCGGCCTCCTGGCTGCTCTCCTCGGCGCAGAAGCTCGCGAACGCCGTGATCATCGTCGAGTTGTCGTTGAGCCCTGACGCATACCCGACAAATTCGCTCGCGTACGGGTGGTCGAACACCTCGTCGTTCTCCTCGCAGCACGCAGGCCAGCTTGGGTCGCGGGAGGTCGAGAGCACGAACGCGTCGTGCACCGCGTCCGCGGCCTCGTCTGCCCAGTACTGGGCGACGGCGAACACGATCGCGTTCGCGGTCGGGTGCGCGGCGAACATCTTCACGCAGGCGGGCACGACGTGCTCGCGCATGTGTTGCTCGCGGAGCCAAGCGGAGGTCAACGGGGGCATGGTTCACCAGGGAGCGCGGATATTAGCCTGCCCAAGGTCCGCAGCGCAGCGTCCGGCGGCACGCGGTGAAGGTACGACTCCCAGATCAGCGGGAGCTGGCGCTCGGCGCACGTGCGCACGGCCCAGTCGACGAGGAACGACTCCGCGGTCGGCAACCGGTGTTGGTCCGCCCGGCCATCATTGTCGGACACGTGCACCTCCACAATCCCGTCGTAGTCCAACAGCGCCGCCAAGTCAGCGTCACCCAACACACCCGCCGAGCGTTGGATCCACAGGTGCGAAACGTCCACGGCCAAGCGAGCGCCCAACTCCATCGCCTCGCGCAGCTGCGCGCCGGTGCCGAGGAGCTCGCCCGGGTACATGGTCTCCAAGGCCCAGTCCGCGGCCAATGAAGCCGCGACGATCGCGTGGAGGTCGCCATCGCTGGGCGGGTGTACGCTCCGGCCGGGGTCGGAAAAGGCCGGCTGCCCGTCCCGCCACACCGCGCGCCGATAGTGGGACCAAGCGAAGCCGTGGTGCCGGCGCACGGGCACACCCGAGGCCGCGACACGCTCCCGAAACCCCTCGGACGGCAGGTTCCCCGGCGTCAGCTGCACGCCCACGTCCGTCCCCCGGAGCAGGGCGAGCGCGTCCCACGCCGCCTGCTGGGTGCGGCCTTGGAAGCAGCTCATGGCGAGGTAGAGCACGAGGCGGGGGTAACGCGGGGGGGGCCGAGGGCCGCGGCGCGCCCACGCCGGTTACGCGTGCTCCATGGCTGTCCCCGCACGAAACGTCGTCACCGAAGCCGAGTACCTCGAGTTCGAGGACGCGCAGGAGCAGAAGCACGAGCTCGTGAACGGCGAGATCGTCGCCATGTCGGGCTGCAGCGAGGCCCACGCGACCGTCACGATGAACCTGCTGGAGCTGCTGCTCGGCGGCCTCAAGGGAAAGCCCTGCCGGCCCCTGTCCTCCGACTTCCGAGTTTGTATCGACGAGACGGGCCTGTACGCGTACCCCGACGTGACCGTGGTGTGTGGTCCTCGGCGTCTCACTGACCACGCCCCCCCGGCGCTGCTCAACCCGACGGTGCTCATCGACGTCCTCTCCGAGAGCACCGAGAGCTACGACCGCGGCGCGAAGTTCGAGCACTACCGCCGGTGCGCCTCCGTCCAATGCGTGCTCTTCGTGGACTCACGGCGGCGCGCGGTGACCGTGAGTACCCGGGGTACGGCGGGGCGGTGGACCCTGCTGGACTGCCAGTCTGGGGCGGTCACCATCGACGTGCTCGGCGTCACGCTCCAGCTCGACGAGATCTACGCCGGGACCGAGGAGACGCAGGGCTGGGGGTGAGCGGGGGGGGAGAGCCCGGCCGGGGACCGGAGAGCCCGTTCAGTAGCAGAATCCGGCGCGCAGGCGTCTTATACTGCTGACACACGATGTCCCAAACCCGCCTCCACCGCTCTGGTCGGCTCCTCCTCGCGCTGGCGACCCGTCCGTCGTTGAGCACCGCCGAGGCCGCCGCGCTCCTCGGGGTGTCCCGGCCCACCGCGCTTCGGTGCCTGGCCGCGCTGGTGGACGCAGACTTGGGCGTCACGGTCACCGGGGAGGGCACCGACCGCCGCTACCGGCAGGCAGGCGCGGACAAGTTCGCGGTCACCTTCGGGCAGCGCCTGGCGTTGCTGTTCGGGCAGCAGATGATGGGGTTCCTCGAGGGCACGATGCTCGAGGAGTGGCTCGGGGAGCTCGCGAGTAACCTGGACCCCGCGCTGCTCCCGGGCGCCGGGGCCGACGCCGCGAAGCAGAACGGCTCACCCACTCCCAGCGCTCGACGCTGGGCCCCATTGAAGCACGGGTGGGGAAGAGCGCTGTAAGGCGTTCACGCAGCCCACTCCCAGCGCTCGACGCTGGGCCCCATTGAAGCTCCATTCGTAACCTCGGTGTAGTTGGCAGAACTGCCCACTCCCAGCGCTCGACGCTGGGCCCCATTGAAGCACCGAGGCCGGTCTAAAACCTGTTGACCCGCCCCGTCCCACTCCCAGCGCTCGACG
>CALQBK020000090.1 GCA_943328795.2 Bifidobacterium breve | reverse complement strand
CTGGTCGAGTCCGGGGAGGTGCCGGCGCCGGAGGACATCACGGTCGAGGGCCTGTTGAACGAGCACGACATGCCGATCACCGGCGTCCCGTGCGAGGACACGGTCTGCGTGAACCTCGCGGCCGGGACGGGCCGGATCGAGAGCTTGGACGCGACCTCGGTGCTGGTGCAGGTCGGCTACGACACCAACATCGACCCCGAGACGTTTTTGCGCCCGGACTCGGAGTTCACGGTCGTGATCGACGTGTCGGGCTCGATGGAGGCCGAGATCGCGCCAATCCAGCGCGCGTTGCGTACGCTGGCGTCGCAGCTCACTGCCAACGACTCGGTGGCGATCGTGACATATGGGTCGAACACCGAGGTGCTGTTGGCGCCGACGTCCGGGGCCAACACCGGGGTGATCGAGCAGGCGATCAACGCGCTCGCGTCCAACGGGTCGACCAACATGGAGGCGGGGCTCGAGCTCGGGTACGCGACCGCGCGGTCGATGGCCGGCGCGTCGGCGGAGGAGAAGAACGCCCGCGTGCTCTTGTTCACGGACGAGCAACCCAACACGGGCGCGACGGATCCTGCGTCGTTCAAGGGCATCATCCAGGCGGGCGCCGACGCGGGCATCGGGCTCACGATGCTGGGGATCGGGGACAGCTTCGGCACGGGCCTGGCCTATGAGATCGGCGACCTGCGCGGCGGGAACTGGAAGTACCTGGCGACCAACGCCGAGGTGGAGGCCGTGTTCACCAACGAGTTTGCGTTCCTGGTCACCCCGGTCGCGTACGACCTCGGGCTGGAGCTGCAAGCCGCGGCCCCGCTGGAGGCTGCGTACAACGTGCAGGGCGCGGGGAACTCGGCCGACGGGGAAGGTACGGTCGTCTCGGCGCACGTCACGACGCTGTTCTTGTCCTCGGGGCACGGTGCGAGCGTGCTGCAGCTGGCGATGGGCGGCCTGGAGCCGGGCGAGGTGGACGTCGCCGCGGGCACGCTCACGTTCGAGACGGTCGACGGCGAGGTCGTGACGCGCGAGATCGCGGGGGCCCTCGGGGACGAGGCGGGGGGCTACGCGGAGGACGCGTTCGCGCAAGTGGGGACCCGCAAGGCGGCGGTGCTCATCAACGAGGGGCTGACCGCGATCGAGCTGTGCACCGCGTACCGGGACGGTCACATGGAGGGCGTGATCGACCACGTGGAGGCCACCGCGGCTCGGCTGGAGTCCGAGGCCGAGGCGCTCGACGATGACGAGCTGCGCGACGAGCTCGCGTTCTTCCTCAAGCTGGTGGACAACGCCAGCAGGTAGGCCCGGCTGCACGAGCCTTGCACGAACCGCGCGCACGGCCGGCACCGGACGTCGACATCGACGTCACCGCGCTCGCCTATGTTCTGGGCTCCACCAAGGAGCCTCGAATGTCCCCGTTCTTACGCATCTTCGGCATCGTCTGTGTCTTCGTCCTCGCGCTGTTCGGCTGGATGGTCCTCGGAGGGGTGACCACCGCGCGCACGACTGAGCAGGACGGCTCGCTGTCCTCGCGCGTGCAAGAGCTCTGGGGCAGCCCCCAAGCCCAGCGCGCGCCCGTCGCGTCGCTGGTCTGGTCCGAGATGGCCTACCACGAGGAGCAGTTCACGGACGAGAAGGGCAACGTCACGAAGAAGGTGACGCCGGCGCTCGAGCGCCGCGTGAGCACGTTGGTCCCGAACCAGACCCGGCTCTCCGCAGACCTCGCGCTCGACGAGCGCCGCAAGGGCCTGATGTGGTTCCCGCTCTACGGCGTCGCGTTCAACGGCGCGTGGAAGTTCCCGATCGAGACGAGCGTGCCGCAGGGCGCCGTCGTGGAGGTCAACTTCGCGTTCCCGGACGCCGCCGGCATCTACGACGACTTCACGTTCACGATCGACGGGCAAGACGTCGCGCGGTCGCTTGTGAACGCCAACGGGGCCGTGACGGCCACCATCCCCGGGCCGCTCACCACCGGCCAGGTCATCAGCCTCGGCATCGGCTACCGCTCCCGCGGCATGACCGAGTGGCGCTATGTCCCGACGCAAGACGTCGCCCAGGTCGAGGACTTCCAGCTGGCGATGACCACGGACTTCGCCGCGATCGACTTCCCGGCGATGACCCTCTCCCCGACGAACAAGCAGCAGGAAGCCGGCGGCTGGAAGCTCGACTGGACCTTCGCGCGCCTCGTCACGGGGCAAGCCATCGGGATGACGATGCCGACCCACATCCAGCCCGGTGAGCTGGCGTCGATGCTCTCGTTCTCCGCGCCGATCCCGCTTGGCCTGTACTTCGTGTGGATCTACGTGCTCGGCCTCCTGCGCAAGTACGAGATCCACCCCGTCAACTACCTGTTCCTCGCGTCTGCGTTCTTCGCCTTCAACTTGCTCTTCGCGTACACGGCGGACCTGCTCCCGGTCGAGATCGCGTTCGGCGTCGCCAGCGCGGTGAGCGTGATGCTCACCGTCAGCTACCTGCGGCTGGTGGTCGGCGCGCGGTTCGCGTTCTTGGAGGCTGGCCTCGCCCAGCTGCTGTACCAGGTGGGCTTCGGCGCAGCGCACTTCTTCGACGGGTTCACCGGGCTGACAATCACGGTGTTGGGCATCCTGACACTGTTCGCGCTGATGCAGCTCACCGGCCGGATCAAGTGGTCCGAGGTGTTCGCCGGGATCGACGCGGACGTGAAGCCCGCGCCGGTGAAGGCCCCGGCGATGTAACCGGGCTCAGAGACTGAGAATCGTAAGGGCGGCCGAGAGGCCGCCCTCTTTGCGTAGCGGGTGACGTCAGTCGGTGACTTGCAGCACGCCCCGGACCTCCGGGACCTCTTCCAGCATCATCCGCTCGACGCCCTGGGCGAGCGTCGCCGTGCTGGACGGGCAGGTCGAGCACGAGCCGATGAGCTTGACGTGCACGATGCCGTCGAACAGGCCGCGGTAGACGATGTCTCCGCCGTCCTCTGCTACCGCGGGGCGGATGACCTCGTCCAAGAGCCGAACGATCTTCCGCTCCACGGGGTCCGTGTAGTGGGCGACCGCCAGGTCCTCGTCGGGCACCGCCATGTCGCCGGAGTCGATGAAGTCGCGGATCGCCGCCTTGACTTGGGGGACGAGCTCGGGCCAGGAGAACACCGGGTCCTTGTTCACCGTGACGAACCGCGGGGCGACCAGGACGCTGGTGACGCCCGTGAGGTCAAACAGCCGACGCGGGAGCGGCGCGTCGCTCGCGTGCGCGGCCGTGAGGTACTCGAACGTGCCCGTCGGGATCAACGTCTCCTGGACGCGGAACATCAGCGCCTCGGGGTTGGGCGTCGGGAGGGTGTCGATGGCGGCTTGGACTTCCATTCGCGGAGCGTAAGCACCTGGCGGGTGAATCCAAGCGGTGCGCGCTCGGTCTGCTGCGCGGGGCGATGCAGAGCGCGCAGCGGGTTACAACGCGCCCCCTTTTCCCCCACCTCCCAGGAGCTTCGATGTCCGTTTCCTTCGACCTCACCGACGAGCAGCAGGCCCTCCGCGACCTCGCCCACGATTTTGCGAAGACCGAGATGCGCCCCGTCGCCGCAGAGCACGACCGCACCGGCGAGTACCCGATGTCGGTGCTGCTCAAGGCCAACGAGCAAGGCCTGATGAACACGCACATCGGCGAAGAGAACGGCGGCATGAACCTGTCCGGGGTCGACAGCCTCCTGCTGTCGGAGGAGCTCGCGTGGGGCTGCTCCGGGATCGGCACCGCGATCGAGGCGAACGGGCTCGCGCAGCAGCCCGTCATCCTCGGCGGCTCCGAGGCGCTGAAGAAGAAGTACCTCGGTATGTTCGCCGAGAAGTTCAGCCTCTGCGCGTATGCCGTCACCGAGCCGAACGCCGGGTCGGACGTCCAGGGCCTGCGCACGAGCGCGGTCAAGCACGGGGACAAGTGGATCCTCAACGGGTCCAAGATGTGGATCACCAACGCCGGCGTGGCGGACTGGTACTTCGTGGTGGCGTTGACCGACCCGGCGAAGCTCGCCCGCGGCGGCATGACCGGCTTCATCGTCGAGCGCTCCTGGCCCGGCGTCATCGTCGGCAAGAAGGAGTACAACATGGGCCAGCGCTGCTCGGACACGCGCGGCATCACGTTCGAGAACGTCGAGATCCCCGACTCCAACGTCGTTGGCGTGGTCGGCGACGGCTGGAAGCTCGCGATGGCGGCGTTCGACCACACGCGGCCCGCGGTGGCGGCCTCCGCGGTGGGCGTGGCCCGCGCGGCGATGGAGCACGCGATCGAGTACGCGACCGAGCGCAAGACGTTCGGGCAGCCCATCGCGAACCACCAGGCGATCGCGTTCATGATCGCGGAGATGGCGATGGAGATCGACGCCGCCCGGCTGATGTGCTGGCGGGCCGCGTGGCTCAAGGACAACGGGCAGCGCAACACCCACGCCGCGGCGATGGCCAAGGCGTTCGCGAGCGACGTGGTGATGAAGACCACGACGAACGCCGTCCAGGTGTTCGGCGGCTACGGCTACAGCCAGGAGTACCCGGTCGAGAAGCTGATGCGTGACGCGAAGATCTACCAGATCTACGAGGGCACCTCGCAGATCCAGCGGCTGATCATCGCGCGCGAGCTGATGGTGCGCGGGAAGTAGACCTGGGAGCTAGCCTGGGCCGAACGAGCCGTACTTCCCCGCGAAGTAGGCGAGCGGCCCACGCTCCAGCTGATCGCCCAGCCGCAAGTCGACCACGCGCCCGATGAACAGCGTGTGGTCGCCCGCGGAGACGGTGTCGTGGAGGTCCAGGTCGAGCCAACCGAGGGCGTCGTCCACCACCGGGGTGCGGAACGGGCCCTCGGGCGCCGCGGCGAGCAGCTCGGGCTCGAAGCCCGCCTTCTTCCAGCCCGCGAAGTG
Organism: Bifidobacterium breve; assembly: GCA_943328795.2. Lineage (GTDB taxonomy): Bacteria > Myxococcota_A > UBA796 > UBA796 > SXON01 > CAIUMM01. The sequence goes on along the minus strand of CALQBK020000090.1, from coordinate 13,120 downwards.
GTTTGAGACCAGGTCCTGCCGGCTCGCCAGCAGGCTGATGGCGAACGGCCCGGGCTGCGCCAAGATGTCGTGCATGTGCGCCTTTTTTTGCACGCTCACGAGCACCAGCGGCGGGTCCATCGACACCGAGATGAACGCGCTAGCGGTCATGCCGTGAAGCGCGGGCGCGCCGTCGGGGCCAGGGCGGACCGCGGTGACTACGGTGACGCCGGAGAGGAACTGGCCGAGCACGGCCTTGAAGAGCTTGGGATCCATCCCACCAAACTAACCCAGGGCGTCACACGATCTCGCCTACGTAGATCGGCTGTCCATCGACCAGCAGCGCGCCGTCGTCGCCGAGCCCGGTGGCCACCCCGGCTACCGTGCCGCGCCCGGTATCGAGCCGCACGTTCTCGAACAGCGTGTGCGAGCACGTCCGCCACAGGTCGAGGCGCGCGGGGTGTGCGTGCCACTGGAGGATCGCTGCCACGGCGTCTGCGAACACCTGCTCCCGGTCGAGCGTGGCCCGCGCGGGCGCTGGGCGCTCGCGCCAGAGCGACGTCGCCTGCGGCAGGTGGCCCGGAAACCTTCGCTGCAGCACGTTCAGCCCCACGCCGAGGACGACGTGGGCGACGCGCTGGTCGGGCCCGACGTCTGCCTCCCCGATCAGCCCGCCGAGCTTGCGCGGTGCGCTCCCTGGCTCCCCGACAACGAGGTCGTTCGGCCACTTCACCTGGACCCCGAGGGCGAGCGCCAGCCCGGCCGCGGCCCCGAGCGTGAGCAGCGGCGCGTCCCGCAGCACGCAGCCCGGCCGGAGGATCACCGAGAACAAGAGCCCGTCGCCTGGCTCGCTCTCCCAGGCCCGGCCGAGGCGCCCCCTGCCGGCGGTCTGCCGCTCGGCGCGCACGACGAGCCCGTGCGGCGCGCCGTCCGCTGCGAGGGCCTTCGCCAACGTCTGCGTAGAGTCGACGGTGTCGACCCGGATCACGTCCATGCGCTACGAGGCCGGGGGCAGGCCGGACATGATCGCGTCCAGGGCGCCGCTGTCGAACTCGTAGCGCTCGTTGCAGAAGTTGCAGGTGATCTCGGCAGCGCCTTGCTCAGCCTTGATCGCCTGCAGCTCCTCGAGGCCCAGCGCACGCAGCATGCCGGAGACGCGCTCTTTCGTGCACGTGCAGCGGAACACGAAGTCCTGGAATCCGAGCAGTTCGACGGGGGCGCCTGCGACCTGTCCCATCGCGAACGCGGTCATCAGCGCCTCGAAGTCCTTCGCCTGCTTGGCGGCGTCGCCGTTGCCGGGGGCCATCGCCTCGTCGAACGCGGCGGCGAACTCCTCGGGGGTGGCGCCCGGCAGGCGCTCGACGAGCATGCCCGCGGCGAACCGCACGTGGCCCTCCTTGTCGAGGCGGCACAGCACCCGCACGCGCGCGTCGGTCTGCTGCGACTGCTTGAGGAAGCGCGCCAACGCTTGCTCGAAGCTCTCCTCGGTGATCGGCGAGACGCCGCGGTAGAGCTCGTGCGCGCCGAGCGACTTCATCGCGACGAGCATCCCGGTGAAGCGTTTTGTGGGCATCAGCCGCTGGGCCGGCGCAAACCGAGCCCGCAAGGTGCCCACGGCGTCGACGTCGGCCGAGAACGTGAAGGGCGGGTGCTCGCTCACGACCTGGACGGTCATGCGCTCCTCGCCCTTGATGTGCGCAGAGAGCAGCACGCTCGCGACGAGGCCCTCGGCGGCGAGCACGGTGGCCGCGCGATCGAGGCCGTGGCGGCTGCGGATCTCGTCGGCCTGGTTCGGCAGCGTCGCGACCATCACCCGCGCGTTCCCGCCGAGGGCGAGCGCGACCGCGAAGCGCCCGGGGGCCGCGGGGGTCGGGTCGCTCACGCTGTCCGCCAGAAGCAACGCAGCCAGGGGATCGCAGAGATGGGCTCGATGGGCCGGGGGCTGTGGTCGGTCTCGACGAACACGACCTGCGAGTCCGGGTGGCGCTCCTTGAACAGGTTCACGTTCGCCGGCTCGTTGTCGAGGTACACGCTCGTCGGCCCAAGGTCGGCGATCTGCTCGAGCGCGCTCTCCTTGAACAGGGTGTCGTCCATGTCGAAGCGCGGCTTGACCAGGAGCGAGGTCCGGACGGCGTTGTACGGGAACCCGAAGGCGCGCAGGGAGGTCTCGGTCCCGGCGGCCATGCCGATGTCGCGGCCCGTCAGGTAGACCACGTGCGCGCCGCGCTCCCACACCGCGCGAACGAGCGCAGGCGCGCCGGGCATCGCGTGGTCGTAGACGACATACGCGGAGCTGAAGAAGCAGCGTTGCCAGTAGGCGCGCACCTCGGGCTCGTGGTCGTCGACCCAGGCCTCGGGGATGCCGGCGTTCAGCATGGTCGTGCGGAGCGACCAGTCGAGGAAGTGCTCCTCGCGAACGAGCCAGAGCTCTCCCCAACCGCGCTGCGTCGCGAGCTCACGGAAGATGCGGACCTGGCGCGGGCGCGTGTCGAACAAGCAGCCGTCGAGGTCGAACACCGCGACCTTGCCGGGCTCCGCGCGGTCGATGATCGCGTCAAGGAGGGCGTCGTTCTCGCTCGACGCCGAGAAGGGGGCGTACCCGCGCGCCCGCATCAGGCGACCCCTGCCGACTCGAGCTCGGCCAAGATCGGGCGCAGCGCGTCCGCGGCCTCGCTGCCCATGCCTTCGAGGGCCGCCAAGCTCTCGCGCATCATCTCGATGCCGACGGGGTCCCCCATCGCGCTCGCGACCTGCCCGAGCATACCGAGGCTCACCGCGGCCTCGTGGACCTGGCCTGCCTGGTTCTGCAAGCTGTGCGCCGCCGAGAACCCGTTTCGCGCCCCCGGGAGGTCGCCCGCGACAGCGAGCCGCGTGGCCAACGCGAAGTGCGCGGCCCCGATCGCCTCGGCGTCGTCGGTACGGGCGGCCGCCGCGATCATGTCGCGCCCGGCCTGGTCCCCGAGCTCGACACGACCCTGCTCGTCCGCGAACGCCTGCGTGAGCTGCAAGATCGCGACCTCGCCGAGGAAGTTCTGCGCTTCGCGCAGCGTACGCACGGCGTAGTCCAAGCGCTCGAACCCGGCGTCCACCTCGCCCGCGGCGAACTCCAACGTCGCGAGCTCACGCAGCGCCTGCGCCCTGCCCTCGAGGTCCTTCAGCAGCTCGCGGCCGACGAGGGCCTCCTCGAGCGCGCGGCGGCCGGCGGCGAACTCGCCCATCGCGGCGTGGAGCGTCCCGAGCTGCTGGAGCGCGTCGATCTCCCCGGGCCGGAACCGCGCCTGCCGAGCGAGCTCCAGCGCCTCCTTGCCGTGCCGCACGCCCTTCTCCGGGGCGCCCCGCGCGACCTCGATGTTCGCCAGCAGCAGGTGCAGGGCCGAGCGGGCGCGGGCACCTTGCGGTCCCTCCATCGCGAACATCGCCTCCTGCGCCAACGCCTCGGCGGCGTCGACCTGCCCCTCTTGCAGCATGATCTGCGCGAGCTGGTGGCTCGCGTGGGCGACGCCCTCGCGGTCTCCTGCCCGCTCGTGGCAAGCCTTCTGCTTCAAGAGCGCGGCGCGAGCGCCGGCCAGGTCCCCCGTCGCGAGCGAGAGCTCAAAGCGCTCCTGGAACAACGAAGCAAGGCCCTCGTTGTCCGACGTCTGCTCCCGCAACGGGATGGCAGCGTCCACGTGCGCGATCGCGCTGCGCAGGTCACCACGACCCGCGGAGACCATCGCCAACACCTGGTGCGCTGCGGCCGCCCCGGTGGCGTCACCGGCGCTCGAGAACGCGTCGAGCGCCTCCGCCGCCGCCCCGGCTGCCGCCGCGTGGTTCTGCTGCTGCAGCGCCGTGAGCGCCGCGTGGAGGGCGCGCGCGCCCGGGCCAGAGTCGGACATGTCTACTTCCCGGGTCGTGTGATCGTCGACGGGTCGCCGCCCTGCAGGGTGGTGTTGGCCGAGTTGTTGATGTAGTCGAGCATCGCCGTCAGGTCGGCGTTGTCGATGTTGAGCGTCCGCACCTTCTTCTCGAGCTGCAGCTCCTTCGTGAGCACGTCGGTGACGTTCAGGTCGTCGTCCGCGAGCTTCGACTGGTCACGCAGGTAGAGGTCCATCTGCTGGCACTCCTTCGCCACCGCGGGGTCCGCGGCGCTCACCAACAGCCCGAGGCGGTTCCAGTACACGGCGACGCCGGTGTAGTGCTTGTTGAAGGAGCGGGTCGCCTTCTCCAAGCGCGCCTGGTCCGTCGCGGTGAGCGGACCCGGCGGCGGGGGGGCGATGCCCGCTTTCCGGTCCGCCATCAGCTGCTCCGCGCGTGACGGCGCCGCGGGATCGGCACCCTCGGGGACGCGCTTCATGCTCATCCCCTCCTTGTCGATCTTGGTCACGGCGGTCGACTTCGCGGGCTTGTCGCCGTTGCTCTTCGTCGTGGACGTGTCGGGCAAGAACATGATCACGGCGACGCCGACGCCAAGCACGGCGGCGATGAGGTAGGGCAGCCACTTCTTCATGGAGAGCTCCAGGCGCGGCTGACCGCGCAGGGTGGAATCAACCGACGTTCTTGTACACTCCGACGACCGTGGTCCGGTCATCTCCGCCCATGTTCACGGTGAGGCCGATGCCCGGGGAGCCCGGGACCTGGTAGCCCCCGGCCTTGCCCTTCATCTGCCGCCAGATCTCGACGGCCTGCTTGACGCCGGTGGCGCCGACCGGGTGCCCAAACCCAACCAGGCCGCCGCCGGTGTTCACGGGGATGCGCCCACCGATGTCCGTCGCGCCTTCCGCGAGCAGGTCTCCGCCCTTGCCCGGCGCAGCGATGCCCATCGCCTCGTACATCAGCAGCTCGGTCACGGTGAAGCAGTCGTGCACCTCGGCGATGTTGACCTGGCCGGCGTGGATACCGGCGTCTGCATACGCCTGCTGGATCGCGTGGGCAGACGTGGAGAGCACGGTCGGGTCGCTGTCCTCGTACAGGGACGCGGTCGAGTGCCCCGTGCCGATGAGCTCGATCGCGTCGGACATCGACTTGCCGAGCCGCCGAAGGCCCTCTTCGCTCACGAGCAGCATCGCGCTCGCGCCGTCCGACACCTGCGAGCAGTCGCTCATCTTGATGTAGGGCGCGTACTCGGCGTTCTGGAGGAACGTGGGGTTCTTCTCGGACGCCGCGGCGGCGGTGTCCAGGTCCATCTTGCGGGCGCGCATGTGGGCCAGCGGGTTCTTGTTCGCGTTGGCGTAGGCCTTGACGGCGGCGCGGCCGATGGCCTCCTCCGTCACGCCAAACGCCTCGCGGTACGCCTTGGTGCGGCGGCCGAACAGCGCCGGGAACGTGAACTCGTCGATGCTGCGCTGGCGCGCGTAGTGCGAAGCGCGCGCGAGGTAGTCAGCGCCCACCCGAGCGCTCTCGGTCGTCTGCACCTCGACACCGGCGACGAGGATGACGTCCTGGCCGGCGCGGATCGCGTCCACGCCGCACAGCATCGCGAGACCGCCAGACGCGCACGCGCCCTCGGTGCGCGTCATCGGCTTCATCGCCAGCGCAGGGTGGCTGCCCGCGAGCGCGGCGCCAAGGTGACCCTGCTTGCTGAACAGCTCACCGACGAAGTTTCCGACGTAGCCGCGCTGCACCCCGTACGGATCTGCGCCGGTCTCGGCGAAGGTCTTGTCCACCGCCGCCTTCAGCAGCTCCTCGAGGGTCGGGTTCTCGCGCTTCCCGAAGTCGGGGTGGTTCTTCCAGATGAAGTCTGGGCTGCCCTTGCCGACGAACGGGGTGTGGGCGCCACCGAGGAGGAAGACACGGCGAGAGGACACGGGAGACTCCAGGATCGGGTTGGGCTGGGCGGGCGAGGAGCCACGCCGGGCGCGGTCTAACGTAGTCGCCGCGATCGGGAAGGCTACGGCCGGCCTCGCGCAACGGGCGGCCGGGTCTCACCGCCTTCTCACTGTCCCGATCGGAAACCCGGGGGAGTTGGGGTTAGCTCCGCCCCGGCCCTCCATGACCACCCTCCCGCCCCCCGCTGTCGTCGCGACCGGATTGTCCCGTCGGCACGGGGCGTTCTGGGCGCTGCGCGGGGTGGACCTCTCGCTCGCGAAAGGCAGCTCCACCATCCTGTTCGGGAGCAATGGGGCGGGGAAGACCACCCTGATCCGGCTCCTGGCCACCGCGATGCGCCCAACGAGCGGCTCCTTGGCGTGGTTCGGATCCGCCGAGCCCGACAGGCTGCGCATCGCGATGCTGTCCCACCAGGACGGCCACTACGACGATCTCGCCGCCCTGGAGCACCTCGAGCTCGCCGCTGCGCTGCTCCCGGCACGCCCCGGGCGCCCGAGCCCCGCGGACTTGCTCGCGCGCGTCGGGCTCGCGACTCGGTCGAGCAGCTTGGTGAGGACCTTCTCGGCGGGGATGCGAAAGCGCCTCGCGTTCGCGCGGCTGCTCCAAAAGCAGGCCGACCTCGTGCTGCTGGACGAGCCCTACTCCGCGCTCGATCCGCAGGGCGCTGCGCTGGTGGACAGCCTGCTGGACGAGTTCCGGCGGGAGGGCCGCACGGTGCTCACGTCCACCCACCAAGTCGAGCGCGCGGCCGCGAGGGCCGAGTACGCCGTTCGGCTCGACGGTGGGCGCGTTAGATGGGCCGGCCCCGCCTCCGACGCCACCTCTTCGGCCGCGGACCCGGGCTGATGGAGCCGCTCCGCCAATGTCTCGCGCTCGCGCAAAAACAGCTCCTCCTGCAGTGGCGAACCCGCGCGCGGCTGGGCTCTGTGGGGGTGTTCGGGGTGACTGCGCTGCTGATCTTCTCGTTCGCGGTGGGGCCGGACAGCACGGCGCTCAAGGCTCACGCGGCGGGGTACCTGTGGCTCGCGTTGCTGCTGATGTCGACGCTGTCGCTGCAGGAGGCCGCGCGGCTCGACGTGCAGAACGGCGCGCTCGAGGCGCTCGTGCTGCTCCCGGTGGACGGGCGCGCGATGTACTACGCGAAGGCGCTGGTGAACACGGTCACGCTCGGGGCGCTCGGCACGCTGCTCATCCCGGTGGTGGTGGCGCTCTACGACGCGCCGATGAAGGAAGGGCCGCTGCTCTTGTTGGCCGTGGTGTGGCTGGGGTCGGCCGCGCTAGTCGCGCCGGGCACGCTCTACGCGGTGCTGACCAGCCGTGCCCGGGCCGGGGACGTGCTGCTGCCGCTGCTGCTGTTCCCCTTGGTGGTGCCCGCGCTCCTGGGCGCGGTGAAGGCGACCGAGGTGGTTATGGCCGGGGACCCGATGGGTCGTGCGTCGAGCTGGATCGGCCTAATCGTCGCGTTCGATGCGATCTACTGGAGCCTGTGCGGGCTCCTATACCCCCTGCTGTTGGAGGACTAGTATGAAGCTCATGCCTGCGGTCGGCGCCCTCGGGGTGTTCCTCCTCGTCGTGGGGTCGTGGATCGGCCTGTTCGTCGCGCCCGCCGACCGGTTCATGGGGGACATCCAGCGCATCATGTACGTGCACGTCCCGAGCGCGTGGACGACGATGGTGTGCTTCACGGTGAGCCTTGTCGCTGCGCTCGGCTGGGTGTACGGGGTCGTGCGGCCGGCGAAGGACGGGCAGCGCAGCTGGGGTTGGGACGACGCGCTCGAGTCGTCGATCGAGGTCGGCGTGATGTTCGGCGCGCTGTTGGTCATGCAGGGCATGATCTGGGCGAAGCCGACCTGGGGCGTGTACTGGACATGGGATCCGCGGCTCACCACCGTCGCGGTGATGGAGCTCATGTTCGTCGCCGTGCTCGCGCTGCGCAGCTTCGTGGACGAGCCGGTGCGGCGGGCGACCTGGTCGGCGGTCACCACGCTCGTGGCGTACGTGAACGTGCCGCTCGTGTACTTCTCGGTGCGGTGGTGGTCGTCGCTGCACCAAGTGCAGTCCACGTCCGACTCGATCGACCCTGAGATCTGGCGCCCGCTGGGGATCAACGCCTTCGGGTTCCTGTTCGTCGCGATCGCGTTCATGGGCCTCCGCACCCAGGTCGCCCGCTTGACGCGTGAGACCCTGCTCGCCGGGGACGACGTCGGCCCTTCCGCCGGGGGTGCGCGATGACCGGCGTGATGCAAGGCCACTGGGACGCTGTCGTGCTCGCCTACAGCCTGACGTTCGGCTCGATGGGTGTCTACCTTGTGTCTGTCCTCGTCCGCACGCGCGTCGCCCTCGCGGCGCGCGAGGCGGCTGATCAAAAGGAGGCGTCGTGACATCTCGCAAGCTCTTCCTCGTCGCCGCGGTGGGTGTCGCCGTCGCGGGCGTCAGCTGGATCGCGTTCGGCAACCTGGGCGAGAACCTCGTCTACTACTGGACGCCCACCGAGCTCCGGGACCACGCAGAGAAGGCCGAGGGCGCCACGGTCCGGCTCGGCGGCATGGTCAAGGCCGGCTCGATTGTGCAGGGGACTCCCCTCACCTTCGTCGTCACGGACGGCACGGCTGAAGTGACGGTCCGCACCACTGAGATCCCGCCGGCGATGTTCCGGGAGGGCATCGGGGTGGTCGTCGAAGGGAGCGTAGACGGCGCCGGGGGCTTCGACTCCAAGCGGCTGATGGTCAAGCACGACAACTCCTACAAGGCGCCGAAGGACGGGGCGATGCCCGCAGAGGGCCAGATGTTCGGCACGCTCGCGGAGGACGCCGGCACGACCGAGCCGCCCCCGGTCGCCGGGACGCCCTGATGCTCGCTTACGCTGGTATGGGCTTCGTGCTCTTGGCCCTCGTGTTCGGCGTGGTCGGGGCGATCGTCGGGTTCTCGGCAGGGCGCCGGGACAACCCCGATGGCGTGAAGATGACCCGGTGGCTCGGGCTCGCGTTCTCTGCGAGCATGATGCTGGCGACCGTGACGATGGAGGTCGCGCTCTTGGAGCACGACTTCTCGGTGCGGTACGTGGCGCAGGTGGGGAGCTTGTCGACCCCGACGTACATCACGATCGTGTCGCTGTGGAGCTCGCTCGAGGGCTCGATCCTGTTCTGGGGCTTCGTGCTCGCCGTGTACATCTCGGCGTCCATCGCGCTCACGCACGACCGCGCGAGCCCGGCGTTGGCAGACGCAATCGCGACCTGGCTGGCCGTCGGGGCGTTCTTCTGCTTCTTGATGGCGGGGCCGGCCAACCCGTTCCTCCCGCTGTCGAGCCCGGTGCCCACGGACGGCCCGGGGCCGAACCCGCTGCTGCAGAACCACATCTTGATGGTGGTCCACCCGCCGATGTTGTACCTCGGGTACGTCGGCATGACCATCCCGTTCGGGTTCGCTGTCGCCGCGCTGCTGCGGGGTTCGCTCGGGGCTGCGCAGCTCAAGGAGCTCCGGAACGCGCTGATGGTGCCCTGGGGCTTCCTCTCCATCGGCATCACGCTCGGCGCCTGGTGGGCCTACGAGGTGCTCGGTTGGGGCGGCTACTGGGCCTGGGACCCTGTCGAGAACGCGTCGTTGTTGCCCTGGTTGACGGCCACCGCAGCGCTGCACGCCGCGATGTTGCCGGCCCGCCGCGGCACGATGAAGGGCTGGACCACGACGCTCGTGCTGGTCACGTTCTTGCTCACGCTGCTCGGCACGTTCATGACGCGCTCGGGCGTCTTCAACTCCGTCCACAGCTTCAGCCAGTCGGACATCGGGCCCACGTTCCTGGGGTTCATCGCGATCGTGCTGGTGTTCTCCGTTGTGCTCGTGGGGTCGCGGATCGATCGCCTCGAGGGCGAAGGAGAGGGTGGCGCGCTGGTGAGCCGGGAGAGCGCGTTCCTGCTCAACAACCTGTTGTTCGTGGCGCTCACCTTCACCGTGTTCGTCGGGACCACCTACCCGCTGCTCGCCGAGGCCATCCGCGGGGTGAAGGTCTCGGTCGGCGAGCCGTACTACAACCAGATGGCGGTGCCGATGGGCGTCGCGGTGCTGTTCCTGATGGGGGTCGGGCCGGCCTTGCCCTGGGGGCAGCCGACGGCCGAGCGGATGCGCGCGCTGATCCCGCCGGTGATCGGCGGGTTGGTCGCCGGGGGCGCAGGCGTCGCGATGGGGGTCCGCACGACCTGGCCGTTGCTCGCGCTAGTCGCCGCCGGGTTCGCGTCCACGGTCACGCTCGTCGAGCTGGGGACCGCCCTGCGCGTCGGCCTTGCACGCCAGAGCCGCCGCATCGGCGGCTACGTCGTGCACGCGGGCATCATCGTCATGCTCGTCTCGGTCGCGATGTCCAGCGCCTATCGCCTCGACGAGGAGATGCACATCGCGAAGGGCGAGACGGTGTCCTTCCAGGGGTACACGCTCACGTTCACCGGCAAGCACACCGAGGCCGAGTCAAACCGCACGCGGCAGATCGCGAGCGTCGACGTTCGGCAGGGCGGCGCGTTGATCACCACGTTGCTCCCGGCGCTCAACATCTACCCGGGCATGGGCGCGCCGATCGGCACCCCCGCGGTGTACCCGACCGCGAAGCACGACCTGTACCTGTCGCTGATGAGCATCGACGAGGACACGATCGGGGTCCACGCGTTCCAGACGCCCCTGATGATCTGGCTCTGGCTCGGCGGCGGCGTGGTGGCCGTCGGCACGCTGATCTCGCTGGTGCCGGTTCGGGTCACGGCGGGCGCGCCGGTGGTGGCAGCGCCCGTGGGAGCGGCGAAGGCATGAAGCGCGGGCCGGTGGTGTTGTTCGGGGGGCTGGTCTCCGTCGCGGTGCTCGTGGCGGTGCTGGCGAGCGGCTTCCAGCACGATCCGCACGAGATCGCGTCGCCGATGATCGGGAAGGCGGCGCCGGACTTCTCGTTGGTCGCGCTCGAGCCGTCGGCGACAGGCGGCGAGCAGGTGGTCCACCTCGCGGCGCAGCGCAGCACGCCGGTGGTGCTGAACTTCTGGGCGACTTGGTGCATCCCTTGCCAGCAGGAGCACGGTACGCTGCTGGCCGTCGCCCGGGAGTTTGGCGACAAGGCCCGGTTCTATGGGCTCGTCTACCAAGACAAGCCCGAGGCGATCGACGCGTGGCTAAAAGCGCGCGGCCGGGCGTATCCGACGCTGATCGACACCGGCTCGCAGGCGGCGATCGCGTTCGGCGTCTACGGCGTGCCGGAGACCTTCGTCATCGACAAGAAGGGCGTGATCCGAGAGAAGTTCACCGGCGGCGTGACCTTCCAGGGGATGGCCAGCCTGCTGAACGCCCTGATCGCGGAGCCCTCATGATGCTGTTGCTCTCGTTTGCCCTGGCGCAGCCGCCGGAGGATCCGCCTGCTGCCGAGCCTGCGGCCCCGGCGAGCGAGGACGCCCCGGCGCTGGTCCCCACCGTGGCGCCCGACCCCACGCCGATCGTCGGTCCGCCCGCGGGTCCTCCGCGCACGGGCGCCGAGCTGGACGCCGCGACGCGGCAGATCGCGTCCCAGCTGCGGTGCCCGGTCTGCCAAGGGCTCTCCGTCGCCGACAGCCCCAGCGAGAGCGCCGTCGCGATCAAGAAGGAGGTCGAGCGGCTCGCCTCCTTGGGCTACTCCGAAGAGCAGTGCCTGTTCTACTTCGAGGCCAGCTACGGAGAGTTCATTCGGCTCGAGCCGAAGGCCGAGGGGCTGAACCTGCTGGTGTGGGGCGGGCCCGCTGCGCTCGTGCTCGTCGGGCTCGGCATCGTCGGCTGGATGCGGCTCGGCGGCCGGAAGACCGCGCCGGCGCGGGCCGCGGTGGACCCCGCGCTCGCCCCGTACGTGGAGCAGGTCTACGCTGCGGTTGGCCGAGGCCCGTCATGACCGAGCCGACGGACTGGACCCCGGGTGCATTGGCGCTCGGCTTTGCGGCGACCCTGGGCGTGCTCGCCGCGCTGCGTGTGCTTCGGAAGGGGCGCCCTGTCGGCGAGGTCGCGGAGCCTTCGAGGCTGGGCGAGCTCACGCGGCAGCGCGATGCGCTCTACGAGCAGATCCGTGCGCTCGACGGCGACCCAGGGTGGCGGCCGGACGACCGCGCCGAGGCGCGGCACCGGCTGGTGATCGAGGCGGCTACGACCCTGCGCGCGATCGAGGCGGCCGAGGCCGCGCCCGCCGCGGCGCCCCGCGCCCCGGTAGCGCGGAGCCCGTGGGTGAGCGCCGCGATCGGCGGGGCCGCTGGCGTGTTCGGGGCCGGGCTGGTGCTCGGCATCCAGAATTACACGAAGGACGCGCCCGTGATGGCGCCGGCTGCCGCGCCGATGGACGCGGCGACCGGGCCGGGCAGCACGTGCCCGACGATGATCGCGGCCGCGAAGTCTGCTGCGGAGGCCGCCCCCGACGACATTCACGCGCGGCTCGTGTACGCGCGGACGCTGATGGACTGCGGCGACATGAAGGGCGCGTTCGATCAGACCCAGGCGGTGACCGAGAAGCACCCGGACGACCCGGACACCCGCACGCTCCAGGCCGTGATCCTGCTGCAGATCGGGGACGTCGAGATGGCCGCTGGGCTGCTCGACAAGGTGCTCTCGCTGCACCCCGAGAACGTCGAGGCGCTCGGCTACCGCGGCGCGATCTACCTGAACGCGGGGCAGAAGGAGGAGGCGATCGCCGCGTGGGAGAAGGTCATCGCGCTCGACCCCACCCAGGCGCCAGCCGTCGCCCCGCTGATCGAGATGGCCAAGACGGGGAAGAACCCGTTCGGCTCCGCGCCGGTGACCGGCGGGGCTTCCGGCACCGCGGCGCCGATGGCGTCGGGCGGCGCGCCCGCCGAGCCCTCCGCACAGGACATCACGGGCACGATCACCAGCGCCGCTGCCGCGCCGTACCTGTTCGTGTACTTGCGGCCGGCTGGGCAAGATCGCGGCCCCCCCGCGGCGGTCAAGCGCTTTGAGAACCCGACGTTCCCGTTGTCGTTCCGCGTCGGCCCGGCCGACTCTCCGATGGGCGGCCCGTTCCCCGCGGACGGCACGCTCACGGTGCGCGTCGACCTCGACGGCAACCCCACGACGCACGAGGACGGCGCCCCCGAGGCGCGCGTCGAGCACGTGAAGCCGGGCCAAGCCGACCTCGCGATCGGGCTCTGACCGCTCTGCGGCTGCGCCTCGCGCGCACTTTGGGCTAGACCCGGCGCTCGCCCTCGTAGATCCCGGTCTTGAGCACGCGCACGCCGCTGCCCTCTAGGCCGAGCAGCTTCACGATCTCCTTCGCCTTCCCGGGCTTCCCCCCGACGTTCTTCAGCGAGAGCTGGATCGTGCCGTCGTCCGCCTGGGCGAG
>CALQBK020000089.1 GCA_943328795.2 Bifidobacterium breve | reverse complement strand
GTGGTTGGTGCCCGAAAGGCGCGCCGCCTTGGTGAACGCGTAGTAGGTCTCGTTGGTGATGCCGCGCGAGGTGGCGAACCACGCTTGGCGCTCGGGGGGCGTCTCGCGCAAGGCGGTGCCGGCGACGGCGAGGGCTTGGTCCCAGGTGATCCGCGTGAACCCGCGGTCCCCGCGGCGGTACACGAAGGGGTACGGGATCCGGCCGAGGGCTTGGAGCTCGCGGTTGGACATCCGGCGCAGGCGCTCGATGTCCACGACGTCCGCGGGGGCGAGCGCCGGCATGGTGTTCAGCCGGAGCAGCTTGAGCCGCGTGGTGCACAGGTGGATGCCCGGGATCACGTCGTCGGCGAGGCCGCGCGGCCCGAGCGAGCAGCCGTCGCACACGCCGTTGTTCAGCACGCGCCAGGCGTACGGCAAGCTGTCGCGGTTCTCCCAGAGGACCTCGAACATCTCGCCGATGTGGTGGGGCTTCTGCTCGCCGAGGCCGAAGGGCACGAGGGACGCGATGCCCTGCGCGCCCGGGATCGGCGCGCCACGGGGGGCCAGGGCGGTGGGGCGGTCAGGCATGGTGACTCGTATCGCCCCCGCCGCGGCGGGGCCGGCTACGTTCGTGGAGCACCGGAGTTGACCTGGACGGCACGGACGAGCGCGGCGCCCAGCGGGGCGGCTTCATTGCGTGGCCCGAATGGTCGTGGCCCGAATGGGCGTCGCCCGAGCTCCTGGTGCTGCTCTGGCCGATCGCGGTGCTCACGTGGCGGTGGACGCTCCCGGACGAGGTGTTCTCGCTGTCCGAGGACGACTTCGCGCGGACGCTAAACGCGTGGGCCGTCGGGCACGGGGAGCTGTTCCCGACCGACGTCTGGCCGCCTGGGCCCGCCTGGCTCGCCGGGGTGCTGGTGCGGCTCGGCGCGCCGATGGAGGCAGCGCCAACGGCGGTGAACCTCGTCGCGATCACCCTCGCGCTCGCCTTGGCGGGGGACGTCGCCCGTCGGCTCGGCGCCCCGGCGGGTGCTCGCCTCGGGGCGCTCGCCGGGGTCGCGATGCTGCGCTGGCCGGCGTGGCTCGGGCTTTCGGGGCTCGCGGAGCCGCCGGCTGCGCTCGCGTTCGTCGCGCTGGGGCACGGCCTCGTACGCCTCACCCAGCCCGGCGCGCGGCTCGCCCGGACCGAGGTCGTGCTCGCGGCCTCTCTCGCGGCGCTGTGCCGCTACGAGAGCTGGGTGCTCGTCCCCGTGGCCGCCGGGATCCTGTGGACGCGCAGGAGGGGGGCGCTGGACGCGCTGGGGGCCCTCGCGCCGCTGGTCGTCCCGCTCGGGTGGGTCGCCCTGCAGTGGAGCTGGAACGGCAACCTGGGGTTCGCGCTCCAGTCCCGCGAGACGCTGCTGAGCACGGACTGGCGGCCTGACGGCGTGGAGTACGACGTGGGGCTGTTCACCGACCTGCTGGAGGCCACCGGCCCGCTCTTGCCGCTCGGGCTGCTCGGCGGCTGGGGGGCCCGTCGCTCCGAGACCGGGCGCGGCCTGGCCCTCGTGTGGGCGGGCACCGCGGTGGTTTACCTGGTCGCCGGGCTGCTTGGCTTCGGGGGCACCCACAACCCGCCGCGGCTCTGGCTTGGCCACGCGCTGCTGCTGCCGGCGGGGACCGCGCTCGCGCTCCGGGAGCTGCGGCCGGGGTGGCTGGCGGCGCTGGTGGTCGGGCTCGGGACGGTCTGCTTGCCGAGCTGGGCGCCCCCGCCGACGGGGTACAGCCCGGAGACGGCGACCGTCGCGCTGGCGACCCGCGACGCGCTGGATGGCGCCCCGGGCGCGCGGGTGCTGGTGGAGGCGGTGCCGTGGAAGTGCCTCGCGATGAAGGCGCTGGTCGGACTGCCGGACCGGGTGACCTGGGACCGCGACCCGACGGGGGAGCCGATCGGGCCGGGGCACCCGTCCGCGCTGCAAGGGAGCGCCGCGCAGGTGGCGCAGCGGCTCGCGGAGGCCAGGACGGCGTTCGTGGTGACGGCGACGCCCGAGAGCGCGGCGACCCTCGCGACGATGGGGGTCCGGCTGGCGGCGTCCGGGGAGTGGGCGCTGTGGGGGCTGACGTCCGCCGACGCGTCCGAGCAGGGGCGGATCCTGCGGGACCTGCGCGAGAAGCAGCCGGTGCCGTAGTCAGCCGGTGCCGTAGTCTCGGCGGGTACAGCGGGCGGGAACCCGCGCGGCGCGACGCTGTCGAGGCACGTGGAGGTAGTGAAATGGCCACGTCATCTTCGGAGGGAGAGCTCAACCTGGTGCCCTACTTGGACATCATGATGAACCTCGTCATTTTCATGATCGTATCGACGTCGCTCGTCGTCCCGCTGCGGGAGACCCCGGTGCTCGTCCCGGGGAAGGTCTCCGACGGCGTCGGGGAGGACCTGCTCACCGTGTCGATCTCGCGGGCAGGCATCTCCGTGCTCGGCCCGGCCGGGGTCGCCCGCACCGACCTCCCGCGCGACCCCGGCACCGCGCGGTTGGACTACGACGGGCTCACGGCGGCGCTGCGCCGGGTGAAGGGCGCGAGCGTTGACCCCGAGGACTTGCGGATCGTCGCCGACAGGTCGACGCCGTACTCGGAGATCGTGGGGGCAGTAGACGCCGCCCGGGACGACGACACCGGGGTGCTGTACCCCGGGATCGAGCTCTCGACGCTGTAGGCGGGAGGGCGACGCACGCCCGGGCGCGGGGCGCTACAAGGGGACCATGCGCGTGGTGCTCCTCCAGCCCGCCCCCTGGCGCCCTGACGTGCCGCCGCTGGGCTTGGCGTACATCCAGGCCGCTACCAAGGCGGCGGGCCACGAAGTCACGCTCCTGGACGTGAACCTGGCGCTCTACGAGGGCGCTCGGCCGGCCGAGCGGGAGTGGTTCGAGACCTCGCACTGGTTCATCTGGAACCACCCGCTCGGGCCGCAGGCCCTCGACCTGGTCGCCCGGGCCAAGGGGGTGCTGGAGCGCATGCTCTCGGGCGCGCTCACCGGCCCGCCCGGCGTCGTGGGGATCACCATGCTGCGCTCCCAGAAGGCGTTCGGGCTCTGGCTCGCCGCGTGGGTCAAGCGCAACCGGCCAGGCTGGCGCGTGGTCGTCGGCGGGCCCCAGTGCTTCCCGCAGTACGAACCCGCGGCCATCGCGGCGGACGACAACGTGGACTGGGTCGTCGTCGGGGAGGGCGAGTACACCGTGGTGGAGCTGCTCGCGTGGGTGGAGAGCGGGTGCGTGGGGCCCGTCCCCGCCGGGGTGATCCCGCACACGGGCGAGGCCGGGCCAGCGCGGGCGCTCGACAAGGACATCGACCAGCTCCCGTTCCCCGACTTCACCGGGCTGCCGATCGAGCGCTACCTGGACGGCGGTCGTTTGCCGTTGTTCACCAGCCGGGGCTGCGTCCGGAAGTGCGTGTTCTGCATCGAGCAGGCGATCTGGGAGCGGTTTCGGTACCGCTCGGCCGAGAACGTCTTCCTGGAGATGAAGCAGGGCGTCACCCGCTGGGGCGCGCGCAAGTTCGAGTTCAACGACTCGCTGTTCAACGGCCACATGCGGGTGCTCGAGGAATTGTGCGACCGCATCATCGCGGACGGGATGAACGTGTCCTGGGGGGGCCAGGGCGTGATCCGCGCCGAGATGAGCCCGCGCGTGCTCGGGAAGCTCAAGCTCGCGGGGTGTGGGTTCATCACGTACGGGTTCGAGTCAGCGTCGCAGCGCGTGCTGGACGCGATGAAGAAGAACGTCGACATGGGCGTCGCCGCGCGGGTCGTGCGGGACACGCACGAGGCGGGCATCGGCCAAAAGCTCAACCTGATGTTCGGGTTCCCCGGTGAGACGGAGGCGGACTTCCAGCTCACGTTGGACTTCTTGACCGAGAACGCGGCGTACATCGACCAGGTGTCGCCGTCGGACGCGTTCACGGCCATCATCCCGGGGACCGAGCTCTACGCCCGCGCCGAGGAGTTCGGCGTCGCGGAGATGGAGAACGCCTGGTTCTGGGAGGCCGAGGACAACGACTTCGCGATCCGGCTCGACCGTTTTGAGCGGCTGTGCCGGCACGTGAAGGCGCTCGGGATCTACAGCACCTACCGGATGGAGAAGGTGGCCAACCGCGACCAGGTGCTGGGCGACTTCTCGGTGCACAAGCGGCGCTGGAGCGTGGCGCTCTCGCACTACGAGGCGCACGCGAAGCAGATGGGCATCCCGTTGCGCGCGATCCCGAACTACGAGCACGCGGTGCGGGAGCTCGTGCGGTCGCTGGTCGGGGCGAGCCCACCAGCGGGGTGACTAGCCCGGGGCGGGCGTGGCTAGCCCGGGACGGGCGCCGCGGGGGCAGGGGCGCCGGGGAGCACGGCGCCGGGCTCGAGCTTGGCCGGCCCTTCGTCCTTCATGTCCGCGAAGCCGACGTGCTCGGCGCCGCACTGGCGGACGACGTCCATGATCTCGACCACGCGGCCGTAGTTGGCGTCCGGGTGGGCGTCCATGAACACGCTCTTCTTCGCGCGGCCGCGGAGCCGGTTCGTGATGTCGGCGCGGAGCTCGTCGTCGGTCTCCATCTTCAGGTTCAGGGCCAGCGTACCGTCCTGGTACACGGCGACCATCAGCTGGTCCGGCGGCGTCTGGTCCGGCGGCGGCGGCGGGCTATCGTCCACCGGCGGGAGGTTTGACGCCATCTTTTGCACCGTGACCGGCGTGAGCACCATGAAGATGATCAGCAGCACGAGCACGACGTCGATGAGCGGCGTGACGTTGATCTCGTCCATGCCGCCGGTCTTCTTGCTGCCTACGCTCATACCCATGGCTAAGGCTCCTTCAGCTTTTCGGCGGCGAGCATCATCGTGTCCGTGTTCGGCACCTTCTCGTGGATCACGTCCATCACCTCGCGCACTTGGCGGTAGGTGACGTCCTTGTCGCCCTTGAGCAGGATCTGCTTATTGCCGCGGCGGATCTCGATCTCTTGGACGAGCTTCTCGATGGCCACCGGGTCGCGGTCGATGAACACCTTTCCGTCTGCCCGGACGGAGACGACAAGGTGCTGGCCCATGTCCTTCTCTTCCTCGGCCGTCTTGACCTTCGGCAGCTTCACGTCCACGCCGGCAGACAGCATGGGCGTGACGACCATGAAGATGATCAGCAGCACCAGCACGACGTCCACGAGGGGCGTGACGTTGATGGCGGCGATAGCGCCGCCCTTTTTACCGCCGACTTGCGCGCCCATGGACTACTTCGCGGCCAGCTGCTGGCGCTTGTGCAGGTCCTTCTCGCCCCAGTCCTCGATCTCCTGCATCGCCGTGGTCATGTCCTTCTGGATGTCGTCCAGGATCGCGTTGAACGCGTTGTAGATCCAGATGGCGACGATGGCGACGGTGATCCCGACGGCCGTGGACACGAGGGCCTCGGAGATGCCGCCCGAGATGGCGGTCAGGTCGCCGCCGCCGGCGGTGGCCATGACGGCGAAGGCGTTGATGATGCCGAAGATGGTGCCGACCAGCCCGACGAACGGCGCGGTCGAGCCCGTGGTCGCGAGGATGTTCATGCCCGTGCGGAGGTTCGCGACCTCGATCGGGGCCTTGATCTGCACCGCGCGCTGCAGCGCGTGCAGGCCGTGCGAGGACGGCTCCTTCGCGTACTCTTCCAAGCCGGCGCGGATGATGATGCCCAGGTACGAGAGCTTGTACGCCTCGTCCTTGACGATCTTGAGCGCGGCTTCGAGGTTGCCTTGGCTCAACGGGCCGCTGATCGCGCCGCCGAGGTTCCGCGACTGGGAGCGGGCGCGGGTGTACAAGATGGTGCGCTCGATCGCCACGTAGACGCACGCAAAGAGCATCAGGATCAGGACCAGGAAGACGCCCTTGGCGGGCCCGCCCATCGAAGTCCAGAGATGCTGCGGAGTGAGATTCATGGAAGATCCTGTCTAGTGGGAGAGAGTGGAGCGCCACGCGCGGCGCCTACGACGAGGCGTGACGGCTGACTAGCGCAGCT
The DNA here is from genome assembly GCA_943328795.2 of Bifidobacterium breve. Classification (GTDB taxonomy): domain Bacteria; phylum Myxococcota_A; class UBA796; order UBA796; family SXON01; genus CAIUMM01. Next base: position 12,226 of record CALQBK020000089.1, on the reverse strand, counting down.
TGAAACGGTAGTTGTACGTGAACTGGACGGCGGTGGCTTGCCCAGCGTCCTTGTACGGGTAGAAGCGCGAGGCCATCGCGGCCTTGATCGCGGCGTCCTTGAACAGCTCGGGGCACTTCGTGGCCTCGGCCGAGCTGGGGACGCCCTTGTCGTCGATGTTGATCTTCACGGCGCAGTCGCCTTCCATGTTCAGGGCCCGCGCGGCCTCTGGGAACTGGGGCTGCACGCGGTTCTTCTCTTGGACCGCGCTCCAGTACACCGTCTTCACGCCGGTGCCGCCGAGCTGACCGCCCAGCGTGCCCCCGATCACGCCGCCGACCACCCCGCCGACGACGCCGCCTTCGACGCCACCCTCGACGCCGCCTTCGACGCCAGCGTCCTCGGAGGCGACCTCTTCTTCGTGCACGGCCTCCTCAACCAGCGGGACGACCTCGACGGGCACGTCCTCCTTCGGCTTGACCTCGTCTGGCTTCTTCTCGTGCTTCGGCTTGGAGCCGCCGCCCGCGGGCGGAGGAGGAGGCGGAGGTGCAGCGAGGTCGACCGCGACCTCGATCTCCTCGGGCGGAGCCTCCACGGTGGCCACTACCCGCGACCCAGCCCACACGAGCAAGCCCATCCCACCGCCGTTCAGGCACATGGACAGAAAGAAAGCGCCAGCTTGGCGCTTCCTCTGGCGTTCGGCTCCTCGTCCGACGTTGTCGAACATCACACCTTCCCGGGTCGGGCCGCAGTCTACTCGACCGGGTGTGCCATCGGCTACCCGGCAACGTCAACGGAAGGTAAGGACTTGACCTTCGGCCGCGGTTTCGGCGTCGTGCTTTTGACGTCGACGCGCACGCCGACGCGCGCCGCTGCGGCGCGGACGAGGCGGAGGGGCCGCGTGCGGCACATCCTGGGCTAGAGGCGGCCGGTCGGGTCGCTCGAGAGCTCGGTGATGCGCTTGTCCGCGGCGTCGAGCTTCTCGTGGCACGTGCGGACGAGCTTCACGCCCTCCTCGTAGAGCGCGAGCGCTCGCTCGAGCGGCACCTCTCCCCGCTCGAGGTCACGCACGCGCGCCTCGAGGGCGGCGAGCGCGTCTTCGAACGAGAGCTCGGGGACTTCGGGATCGGCCATGGGGACTCCGGCTCAGCGCTTCGGGGGGGTTGGGCGGATGCGCTCGATCTGCTCGACCGGGTACGAGAGCTTCGTCCCCGTCGCGGTGTCGAACGCCACGAGCACGGACGCCCCCTCGCGGTTCAGCGCGACGCGCTCGGGGATGAGCGTGAGGTCCCTGCGGCTCTGGTCCTTTAGCGAGAGGTACTGCACCTCGAGCCAGGCGGACTGCTGGATCGCGCGCTCGATCACGGAGCGGACCTCTTGCGGGGTCGCCCGCGGGGGCGGCTGGGGCCCGCGGCGGGCCTGCGCCCGGTGCGCGGAGGACGAGCCCGGCACCGGCCGAAGGTCGTCCGGCTGGGTGTCCGCCGAGTGCGCGCGCGCCACGGGATCTTCACGGAGCTCGCGGGCCTCTGCCAGCATGTGGTGCAAGCGCTCGCGGGCGCCGAGCGCCTCGTCGTCCGCCGGGTACTTCCGCACCTCGCGGGCCGGGTTGAACCCGAGCCGCTCGAGCTCGGCGGAGATCTCTGGCAGCCGACGCGGGTCGACCGCGTACAGCCCCGGCGCGAACCGGTGCAGCACGAAGGCCTTGACCCCGCGCGACGCCTCGAACCGCTTGACCACCGAGCGGTGCACCGTCAACGCCGTGATCTCGTGGAACTCGACGTCGCCCTCTTGGCCCATCCACCCGCGGAGCGTGTGCTCGACGTTCTCCGGCAGCCCGATCTGGGAGTAGTCCCGGAGGAAGTCCAGCAGCTCCTCGCGTCGCCAGCCCTTCGCGAGGCCCTGCTCGATGCTGACCTCGGTGATCTTGTACGTGTTCGCGCGGTCGCAGCCGACCAGCTCGGCGATCTCGCCGATGCGGAACAGCATCATCGGCGAGAGCCCGGCCGGGGCCATGATCTCATAGCTGGGGGTGAGGTAGAACTTGCTGAACCCCTCGTCGTCGCTCGGCTCCAGCAGGGCCCGGGCGCGCGGGGAGAGCCGGTAGAACTTCTGCTGGCCCCACGCACCGAGCTCGACCATGCCCGACGCCACGAGTGGGGTGAACGCGAACGAGTCGCGCTCGCCGCTCTTCGGCGACGCGTACACGCCCTTGTGGTAGCGCTCGCGCCAGTCTTCGCCGCGCTTCCAGCGCCGGTAGAGCGCCTGCAGCGGGGCCTCGGGGATCCACTCGCCGTTGCCGCCGTGAATGGCCCAGAGCACCCACTCGGCCATCGGGAAGCGCTGGTCGAGCGCCCGGAACACCAAGTCGCGCTGGTCCTCGGGCTCGAGCTGCAGCCACTCCTCGACGACGTCGCGGTTCACCGCGATCCGGTCGCCGCGCAGCTCGATCATGCCGTGCAGCATCAAGAAGTCGTAGTGCAGGTTGAACACCTCGCTGTCGGGCGCCCACACCTGCGCGAAGAAGCGGTCGAGGTCGTCCTTGTGCTGCTTGAACACCTCTTGGCGCTGCGTCAGCCGAGGCGGGCGCTGGTCGAGCCAGGTGGCGAGCGTCGCGAGCGAGAAGTCCATCGGCGGGGAGAAGGGCCGCTGGTCAACGACGCGGATCTCCTCGTGCTCGAAGGTCGAGAGCTCGAGCTCGGGCCCAAGCTGGGCGAGCAGGGGGTCGATCAGCGGCTCGGGGACGAGGTAGTAGAAGCCGTCGTCGACGGGGGGCGACGCACACACGAGGCCACGGTCGGACAGCGCCTGCATCGTGCGAGCCCAGTCGTGCTCTCGGCCGCCGAGGGTGAGCGCGAGCTCCTTGTGGAACTCGTCGGCCTGCGCGAGCCCGCCGCACTGCACCAACGCGGCGAGCGCTTGCTTGTCGCGCTGGTGTACCTGCGAGAGGAGGCCGCCCAGGCGGTTGCCCTGCGCCACCGCCCGGACGGTGAGCTGGATCATCCTGTCGGCGTCCACGCCGCGGGCCATCTGCCCGCCCATGGCCTTGTACAGCGACGTCAAGATCGGCTCGGGGAGCCGCTGGAACCACGCCACCAGGTCGTCCAGCTCGAGCCGCCCCATCACGCGACGGCGCGCGGTGCCGCCGGTGGGCTTCCAGCGCTTCTTGTGGACGCGCGGGCGGTTCACCATCTTGCCGCTCGCGGCGATGGCGACGCCCGGCGCATCGGCGTCCTCGCGGACCAGCCTGCGGCCCCGGGGGCGACCCCCGGCGGCTTCGCCACGCGGCTCGACGGGCTCGCGCGGCGCGCGCGCTTCGAGGCCGGGCGCGTCGCTCGCCGGCGCACCTTCATCGCCGCCCCCGCGGCGACGCCGACGACGCTTGCGTTTCTTGCCGGCGTCCTCGATGCCGCTCTCGCTAAACTCGCTCTCGTCAAACACCATTCGAGTTTCCCCTCACTTGGCGACGGCGGGCTGCCCCGCCTCCTGGATGTAGTACCTGTACCCTTGCTCGGTGAGGAACAACTGTCGCTTCATCGCGAACTCTTGCTCCTTCGTCTCCCGGGTGACGATGCTGTAGAACCACGCGCCGTCCTTCTTTGGACGCAGCACGCGGCCGAGGCGCTGGGCCTCTTCTTGCCGACTGCCGTAGCTGCCCGAGATCTGGATCGCGACGTTTGCGTCCGGCAGGTCGATCGAGAAGTTCGCGACCTTGGACACGATGAGCAGCTTGAGCCGCCCGTCGCGGAACTTCTGGAACAGGATCTCCCGCTCCCGCGCGGGGGTCTTCCCGGTGATCAACGCGGCGTTGTACCGCCGGGCGATCTCGATCAGCTGCTCCAGGTACGTGCCGATGACGAGCACGTTGTCGTTCGCGTGCTTCTTCAGCAGCGCGTCCAGGGCAGGGAGCTTCTGCGGGTTCGCCGTGGCGACCTGCGTCTTGTTGAGCTCGCTGGCGTCCTCGTACTTCTTGCGGGCGGCGGCGTCCTTGAAGTCGACGCGGACCTCGAAGCAGCGGGCCTCGGCGATGAAGCCGCGCTCCTCGAGCGTCTGCCACGCCATGTCGTAGCGGCGGGGGCCGACGAGCGAGAAGACGTCGCCCTCGCGCCCGTCTTCACGCACCAACGTAGCGGTGAGGCCGAGCCGACGACGCGCCTGCACGTCGGCCGTTGCGCCGAACACGGGTGCGGGGAGCAGGTGCACTTCGTCGTACACGAGCATGCCCCAGTTGCGGTCGCGGAACAGGTGGAGGTGGGCGAACTCCTGGTCCTTGGACGCGCGCCAGGTCAGGATCTGGTAGGTCGCGACCGTGACCGGCCGGATCTCCTTGCTCTCACCGGTGTAGGCGCCCACGTCGTCCTTCGTGAGCGTCGTCTTGTCCAGGATCTCCCGGACCCACTGCTGCACCGCGGCCCCGTTGGTCGCGAGGATCAGCGTGTGCTGCTGCACCTTTTGCATCGCCTGGATCGCCACGATGGTCTTGCCAGCGCCGCAAGGCAGCACGATCACGCCGTGGCCACCTGAGGGCCGACCCTCTTGGAACCAACGGTCAGCGGACGTGCGCTGGTAGTCCCGGACGAGGAAGGGCTTGCCGTTGCCCATGGTCTCGCGGAGCTCGAACGGCATCGGATCCCCGGGCAAGAACCCGGCGAGATCCTCGACCGGCCAGCCCTCGTTGAGCATCCGCTGCTTGAACACCCCGCGGTGCCCGCCGGTGACCGCGAAGTAGCGCGTACCGTCGGCCACCAGCACGTCTTTCACGGACTTGAGCCCACCGACGACCTTCGCGATGTACGAGGTCGCGAATTCGAGCCTGAGCAGCGTGGGGTCGGACGGGTGCTCGACGAGCTTGACGAGACCGTAGCGGTCCATCGTCTCGCTCACGCGGGTGAGCACATCCGGCGGGACGTCGAACTTCGAGAAGCCGCGAAGCCCGTCGATGATCTCGTCCCGCTTGAGCCCGCTCGAGGCTGCGTTCCACAGCGAGAGCGGGTGGATGCGGTAGGTGTGCAGGTGCTCGGGGCTGGTTTCGATCTCGGCGAAGCGGGACAGGAAGTCACGAACTTCTTCGTACTTCTTGTGCTTCGTCTCTAATAGAACCTTGCCATCGCCCTGGACGATGAGGGGGTTGTCAGGCCTGACGTGCATGAGCCATCAGTGCGACCTCCGAGGTCGGGACCACGAAAAGTGATTCGAGATCGGTCCGTATCGACGGGACGACGGATACCCGACGGGTGTCCGGGATAGACGACACCCTTTGCCTCCGGTAGCGCTGGCTCCGGAGGCCGGTGCAGGGTCGCGTGACTCGAGGTCAGGCGGAGCCTTGCACCCCGACTATTACGCACTTCGGCGGCAGTGTCAAGCGTTCCGTGCGCCCGCTCGTCACGTTCGGTCGCGCGGTACACTCGGCGGATGGCTGAGCACGCGCTGCACCTCGCCCGGAACCTCCGCGAGCTCCGGGAGACCCGCGGGCTCTCCCAGACTGCGCTGGCCCGGAAGGCCGGCATCCCCCGCGCGACGTGGACGCAGCTGGAGAGCGGCGAGGCGAACCCGACGCTCGCCGTGCTGACCGCCGCCGCCACCGCGCTCGGCGTGCGCATCGAGGAGCTGCTGTCGGTGCCCGTCGTCGAAGCGACGCTCTACCGCCGGGACTCGCTCCCGGTGCGCAACCCTGGGCAGGCCCGTGTCCGACGACTCCTGCCCGAGCCGCTGCGCGAGACGGAGATCGAGCGGTTCGAGCTGCCCGCCGGGGGCCGGTTCGCCGGGGTGCCCCACCCGCGCGGCACCCGGGAGTACCTCACGTGCGAGGCGGGCGTCGTCGCGCTCACCGTGGCGGGGGCGCGGTTCACCCTCGAGCCCGGCGACGTCGTGGTCTTTCGCGGCGACCAGCGGCATGGCTACGAGAACGCGGGGAGCGGGCCCGCGGTCGGCTACTCCGTCGTGCTGCTCGCCACGCCCTGAACCGCGCCGAGGCGTCACCGCAGCGCGTTCAGCCGCGCGGCCTCGGCCCATGCACGCTGGGCCTCGGAAGACTTGCCTTGCGCGCTGTACAGCTCCCCCTCCAGGTTGTACAGGTTGCTGCGGAACGGCGTGTTCGTGGAGGAGACGCGGAGGCCGCTCACCACGACGGCAAGCGCATCGTCGATGCGGCCGAGCGAGCGTAGGCATTGCGCGGCGCGCCACGCGGCGTCCTGGGCGACGTCAGCGTGGGGGCTGACTCGGAAGCCGGCGAACGCGGCCAGGGCATCTGAGTAGCGCCCCGACGACTGGGCTGAGACCGCCGAGCCGTAGGCCGCGGTGATGTCGGGGTAGCGGGTGTAGAAGCTCGCGTTGTAGTCCATCGCGGTGGACGAGCCGGTGGGCTGCGGGGCGGCGCCGGCGGCTGCGGGGGCGTTCGAGTCGGCGTAGTCTGCGGCGGGGGCGGACGCCCGGGACGCGGCCGGGGCCTTGGCCGGGGCGCGGGCGCGCTCGTCCTTGGACGCGCCGGCGTCCCGCTTGGCGAACGACTGCGAGGCTGCTTCGCTAGCGACCGCGCCGGTGGGCTCGGCCGCGTCGTAGCTCCGCGCGAGCGCGTCGTCCTCGCCTTCCTCCGCGAGCTTGGCCTTGACGTCCGGGTCGCTCGCGGCGTTGGCGGACGCGCCCGCCGCGCCGAGCGAGCCGCCCCCGACGGTGGGCGCCTGCGCGGGGGGTGGGGGCGGGGCGGCCGCAGCGGTCACCGCCGACGGCGTGGCCACGGGCGTCGCGGGCGCTTGCTCTTGCGGCCTCGCTTGCTCTTCCCTGTCGGGCGCGCCGAGCACCGGTGCGGGCCCGGCTTCCGCGATCGTCGAGGTCGCGGGCTTGTCGGCCGCGAGGTCGCTCGGCTCGGCCTCGGCGCTAAGGCCGGTGGGCTCCGCTGGCGCCGGCGCCGGCGCGCTCTTCGCCGCGGAGGGCTCCGAGAAGGTCGCGAGCTCCGGGCTCGGTGTGTCCAAGCCGCCACCGACGCGGATCGCGATGAGCGCTGCCGCGGCGGCGGTGACGACGATCCCGATGCCGGGCACCGCCCACCACGCACGCGCCGCGCGTCGCCGCAGGGGCGTCCGCTCGACCCGGTTGCTCCGGGCGCCGCTGGCCCGCGCCGGGGAGGCCGGGGCGGCGAGCGGCCCGGTCGTGACGCCGTCCAGCAGCTGGTCCAGGGTGAGCCGGAGCGGCGGCGCGCGGTCGGGCCGGAGCGTGTACACCGCCGCCAAGACGTCCTCGTCGATCCCCTCGGGCGCAGGCGTCCCCGGCGGGCTTTGCAGCCAGTCGGCGAGGCGTGCGGCTTGGGTCTCTTCGGGGTTCACGGCGGTACTCCTAGGTGAGCTCAGTCGGTCTCGGGGGCGTAGGCTTTGCGGAACGCGGCGCTCGCGCGGTGCAGGATGACGTCGAAGTTGCCGACGGTGACGGACATGCGCGCGGCGCACTCTTCGCGCGGCAGGTCCTGGAGGAGCCGCAGGTTCAAGGCTTCGGCGTAGCGGGGGTTCAGGGTTTTCATCGCAGCCTCGATCTGCTCGCGGGTGTCGTCGGCTTCAAGGGCGTCGCCGGGGGAGTCGGATGCGCTCGCCTCGCCGTGAACCCGGGCCTCGGCCTCCACCGCGGCCTCCAGCCTGCGTGCACGCTGGTTCGCTCGGTGGACGTCCGTGGCGCGGTTGATCGCGATCCGGCGGAGCCAGAAGTAGATGCTCTTGTTGTCCTCGGGGTGGTACTGGTCGATGCGCTCCAGCACGGCGCGGAAGGTGTCGCGGAGCACGTCCTCTGCCTGCTCCCGGTTCGGGAGACGGGGGAGGATGACCTCGCGGAACAAGGGGGTGCCGTACCAGGTGTAGAGCGTGCCGGCGGCCGCGCGGTCCCCGAGCCGGAGCCTCTCCACGACGGAGCGCTCTTCGGGTAGCGGTGCGAGCTCGGCTTCGTCAGTCAGAGCGCCTCCTCGGCCGCTCGTACAGGGAACGCACGAGCCGGCGCAATCTTACACGGCGGGGCCAGCGCGGGCGCGGCGTACACGGACGCCGGACCACGGGATCAGCGGAGCTTCTTCAACAGGACCTTCGGGCCCGCGTGGTTCCTGTCGAGCGCCGACGCGATGGTCGCGAGCCGCCGGGCGTTCTCGGTCAGCCCCAGTCCGTCGTACACCTCGGCGAGCGTCATGCAGAACTCGAAGTTGCGAGGCTCCTTGAGGATGGCCTTGCGGTAGAGCTCTACCGCCGCGCGCATGTCGTCCTCCTGGGTCCGGAGGATCTGCGCCAGGCGGTAGAACGCCCGCCCCTCCGGCGGGTCGAGCGCGATCGCCTTGCGGTAGTTCGCGATCGCCTCCTTGGACTGCCCGTACCCCTCCGCCTGCTCGGCCTGCGCGACCAGCTGCGCGGCGCGGGCGTTCCGCGCCCTCCTGCTCGCGTCGGCGTGGAGCGCCTTGTACTCGGCGTTCTGCGGATCGTAGCGGGTGGCCAGGTACAGGCTGCTCTCGGCCTTCATCCAGTGACCTTGCTCGAACTCGGCCTTCCCAGACTCGTAGTAGCGCTGCGCCTGGATGAACTGCGCGTGGAGCTGCTTGCGTATCTTCTCGACGGCGGAGGGCGCCTTGGACTGGCGCGGGGCGGCCGCCTGCCTCGGCTCGGGCGTAGGCTCCTTGTCGAGGCGGCGAAAGGTGACCTCGAACCCCGGGGTCTCCCTCCCGGACTCGCGCACGGCGGGCGGCGGCGGGACGGGGGTGGAGACGCGGCTGGTCGCCCGGATCTCGGAGTCGTACGCCTTGCGGCTCGCGGTATCGCGGAGGACCCGGAAGGCTCGCGTGACCGCGGCGAAGTTCTCGTCGAGGACGGCGTGGAGCTCGCCGGCGTCGCGGTTGAAGAAGCGGTCGGGGTGCCACTGGCGGACGAACGCGTGGTATGCGCCCTCGACGTCGTCCTTTGACGCTGAGATATCGACGCCGAGCACGTCGTAGTGGGTACCGACCTGGCTCGCCGCGCGGATCCTGTGGAGCTCTTGGGTCTCGAGCTCGTTCAGCGGTTTGCGTTCCATCCGGTCGGGTAGTCCTTCGTCTTAGAAGCTAACGTCTTTCTGTCGACGTGAATCCAGCCCGGATGGGGCTCCACAATCAGCGGGGCGGTCGGCCGGCCAACGGGTGGGATGCCTCCCAGGTCGCCCGGAGCTGGTCGAGGTTGACCGAGGCGTAGCGCTGCGTGGTAGACAGCGACGCGTGCCCGAGCAGCTCCTGGATGCTCCGGATGTCGGCGCCGTCCTGCAGCAAGTGCGTCGCGAACGAGTGGCGGAGCGCGTGCGGGTGTACGCCGGCGAGCCCGTTCTTCACCCCAGACTGCTGGACCACGGTGTAGATCGAGCGCGTCGTCAGGCGCTTCCCCTGCGGGTTCAGGAACAGGGGACCCGACGTGCGCGTGCCCAGGTGAGCGCGGATCGCCTCGGTGGCCGGCGGCCCCATCGGCACGCGCCTGTCCTTCTTGCCCTTGCCCATGCGCACGTGCACGAGCCCCTGGGCGAGAGACACGTCCCGTACGTCGAGCGCGGCCAGCTCGGCGACGCGCAGCCCCGCCGAGTAGGCCAGCTCCACCAGCGCGGTGTTGCGCAGCAGCACCGGGCCCTCCCCGCGCGCGTTCTCGACGAGCTCCGCCGCTTCGTTCACCTCCAGCACGCGGGGTAGGCTCACGGGCACCTTCGGGCGCTTCAGGCGCTCGCTCGGGTCCTCGGTGATGAGCGCCTCGCGGGCGGCCCACTTGAAGTACGCGCGGATCGCGGAGATCCGCTGGGCGACGGTCGCCGCGGCCCCGCCCGAGCGGCCGAGGTACGCGCGGAGGTCCAGCCGGGACGCGGTGTGTAGCGGCCGGTCCCCGAGCCCCGCGGCTAGCTCCCCGAGGATGCGGCTGTACGCGCGGACCGTGTGATCCGAGGCGCCGACCTCGGCGCGCAGGTAGTCGATGAACCGGTCCACGTGGGCATCGTAGCCCCAAACGACCCGGTTCGCCCGGCCGCCGATGCCGACGCTCGGGACTACCCCTCGACGCCCGACGTGAGGTTGCGCTCGACGGCTTCTTCTGGGGTGACCCAGTGGATGCACGTGACCGGGCAGGCCTCGATCGCGTCCTGGATCAGGTCCATCGGTCCATCTTGGGCGATCGGCGTGGCCTTTCCGTCGATCGGCAGGTAGAAGACCTTCTCGGTCTGCTCGACGCACGTGCCGCACGAGATGCACTCGAACTGGTCGATCACGAGCAGCTTCTTCGCGGCCTTCTCGCGGGAGGATTCGTTCTCGAGCGGGCCCCAGTAGGCGGTGCCGTCGTCCGCCACGTTCATGCCCTCCGTGCCCTTGATCTGGTTGGGATCCCGGCCGTTGGCCTTCGCCCGCGCGATGTAGGCGCCGATGTCGGTGGAGCCCGTGTCCGCAGCCTGGTGCTTCGCCTTCTCGGGGGCCTTGTCGTGCTTGACCTCGGCCTTGGCGGTGGGCTTCGCCGCGGCGGGCGCTGGCGCTGGCTTGTGCGCTGCAGGCTTGGCGGCGGGCGACACGTCGGCCTTGGGTTCGGCCTTCGCGGGGGTCGCCTTGACCTCCGCCACCGGGGCCGACGGCTTCGGCGCGGGCTGGGCCTCCACGATCGCGGCGGCGGCGGGCTCGGGCTGGGCTACGCCTGCCATTTCGGCGGGAGCGGCCGGCTTGGCGACGGCGACGCGCTCGGCGACCGGCGCGGGCTTGGCCGCGGTGACGGGCGGGGCGACCGGGGCGGGCTGGGCGACCGGCGCGGGCTTGGCGACCGTGACGGGCGGGGCGACCGGGGCGGGCTTGGCGACGGCGACGGGCGGGGCGACCGGGGCGGGCTTGGCGACGGCGACGGGCGGGGCGACCGCGGCGGGCCTCGCGGCGACGGGGGGCGAGGCGACCGGGGCGGGCGCCTCGGGCTGCCCGCGCAGGTTGCGCAGCGCGCCGATCACGCTCGGGGCGCGTTTCTCGAGGGACGACTTGAAGCGAGACAGCATGGGGGCTCCAGGGTCAGCTGGGCAAGAGGAGTCGAGCGACCGGGCGACCTTCGACGAGGTGGGACTGGACGATCTCGGCAATATCGCCGGGCCGAACGCCCGCGTACCAGACATTTTCTGGGTACACCACCATCGTCGGCCCCGCGCGGCACGGCCCGAGGCAGTCGGTGGTGTTGAGCTTCACGGTCTCGAACAGCTCTCTCGCGTCGATCGCCTCGGCGAGCGCTGTGCGGACCTCGTTGCAGCCACGGTCCCCACAGCTCCCCTTCGGGTGCCCCGGCGGCCGCTTGTTCGTGCACACGAAGACGTGGTGCTTCCAGTCTGGCATGGGGCGTGTATAGCAGGCCCGTCCGTGAATGTCGGTAGTCCAGTTCGCGCCCTCGGCGCCGCGGCCGCCGAAACTGGAGTCCCAGACCGCCGGAATCCGGGGTAGAGGTCGCCCGCCCAGGAGATCTCGATGCTACTCGTCGGCCTGTCCCTCGCGCTCGCTTCCCCGCCTCGCACGTCTCCCGATCAAGTGGACGCGTTCGCGCAGGCCCTGCGGGCCCAGGGGGACTTCATCCGCCCGTCGTTCGCCCCGCCGCCCCCGGCTGGCGGTGGCGCCAACATGCTCGACGTCTCGCACTACGGCGACCTCGTGATCCTCAAGGACGCCGATGGCGAGTGGTTCTCCGAGGCCGCGACTCACGCGGTGTCCGGCGACGTGAACTGGATCATGGAGTCCGCGACCGGCGCGTTCTACAAGCACTACGGCGACGACTACGACTTCGTCAGCATCATGATGGTGCGCGACCTGGGCATGTTCTTCGCGTTCTACCAGCCGCTCTCGAACGACGTGTACGGCATTGGCTACGACTCGATCACCCCCAACGAGGTGTTCGACCAGTCGAGCAACAAGCTCCAGGGCTACATCTTCATGAACTACTACGGCATCTGGAGCGCGGACCCGGAGGTTGGGCGGTTCGTGTTTGGCCAAGAGTTCATGCACCGCTGGGGCTCGTTCGTGAACGTGGACGCCGAGGGCCCCGACGGCGCGGTCGACGCCGACGCGCTCCTGGGGCGCGACCTCGCGCACTGGTCGTACTGGTTCGACACCACCAACTCGCCGATGGAGGGGAACACCTGGGGCGACAACGGCGATGGCACCTACACGGTCGACTACTTGGCGCAAGCCACCTACTCGGACCTGGACCTCTACTTGATGGGGTTCATCGGGCCGGACGAGGTCGAGGCGCAGTCGCTGTTGCTCGTGGCGGAC
>CALQBK020000088.1 GCA_943328795.2 Bifidobacterium breve | reverse complement strand
GGGCGCTCGCTTCGCCCGCCTTCGCCGACCCCCTGTGTGAAAAGGGAGCACCCGCAGGGTGCGCCTTTTCTCTGTGCGGGGTCGGCGAAGGAAGCAGGGCGAAGCAGAACAACTTAGCCCAGGAGGGGCCGCTTGCGGCACATCCTGGGGTAGGCACGGGCCGGGTGCACCTTTTGTGTGCGCGCGGCCGCTGACACCGCGTCGTGGGTTAGCAACCTCTCCCACTTCGGAGCCCGCTTGGACGCCTGGACCGCACTCACCACCCGCATCGGCGAGCTCGACGAGCTCGCTGGCATCAGCGCAATCATCGGCTGGGACGAGCAGACCTACATGCCCCCCGCGGCGGCCGAGACCCGCGGCCGGCAGTCCGCGCGGATGAGCCAGCTCATGCACGAGCGGGCGACGTCCCCCGAGGTCGGCGAGTGGCTGGGCATCCTCGCTGGGCAAGAGCTGGGCGAGGTCCCCCGCGCGGCCGTGAAGCGCGCGCTGCGCAACTACGAGCGCGCGACCATGCTGCCCACGCGGCTGGTGAGCGAGCTCGCCACGGCGCGCTCCGAGGGGTTCAACGCCTGGGTGAAGGCCAAGGGCAGCAACGACTTCGCGCCGTTCCAGGCCCCGCTCCAGCGGCTGATCGACCTCAACCGCGAGATGGCTTCGCTGCTCGCGCCGCTCCAGGGCCCCGGCGCGCACCCGTACGACGCGCTGCTCGAGGAGTACGACCCCGGGTCCACCGTCGCGGACCTGCGGCCGATGTTCGAGCGCCTGGGCAAGGAGCTGAACGTGCTGCTCGACGCCGTGTCGGGCCGCCCGCATCCCCCCGGCAAGGTGCCGTCGCTGGACGTCGAGGGCCAACGCAAGCTGTCTGACCGCGTCCTGGTCGACCTCGGCTTCGACTTGAACGCCGGTCGCATGGACCTCGCCGCCCACCCGTTCACCACCGGCCTCGGGGTTGGCGACATCCGGCTCACGACGCGCCTGCAGGCCGACGACTTCATGTCTACGCTCGGCAGCACCGTGCACGAGTGCGGCCACGGGATGTACGAGCAAGGCCTCCCCGTCGAGCTCGCCGGCACCGGGCTCAACGCAGCGGCGGGCATGGGCATCCACGAGTCGCAGAGCCGCTTGTGGGAGAACTTCATCGGCCGCTCGTTGCCGTTCTTCCGCTACCTGCAGCCGAGGATGGCCGGGATCTGGCCCTCGCTCACGTTGAGCCCCGCCGAGCTCTACAGCGCGGCGAACCGCGTCGAGCGCTCGCTGATCCGGGTCGCGGCGGACGAGGCGACCTACAACTTGCACATCATCGCGCGCTTCGAGCTCGAGTTGGGCATCTTCGAGGGCAAGTTGGACGCGAAGGACCTGCCCGCCGCCTGGGACGACACCTACCGCCGCGTCGTGGGCGTGGTGTCCCCCACGGTGCGGGACGGCGTGCTGCAGGACGTTCACTGGTCCAGCGGGCTGTTCGGCTACTTCCCGAGCTACACGATTGGGAACCTGTACGCCGCGAGCCTCGGGGCGACGCTCACGGCCGCGATCCCTGACCTGTGGGACCGCGTCGAGCACGGCGACTTTGCGCCGATCCTGGCTTGGCTCCGCGAGAAGATCCACAAGCGCGGCCACACGCAGGACGCCCCGCGGATCTTCAAGGACGCCGTCGGGGACCGCGACCCGGTGGCGGACTTGATGGACCACCTGTGGCACCGCCAGGGGCAGCTTTACGGGGTGTCGAGGGGGTGAGCCCCGCGCTCGCGCTCCTGCTCGCCTGCGTTTGCCCGGGGCCACCGGCACCCACGGTCGACGAGGTGCTGGGAGCCGTTCGAGAGTTGGCCCCCGTCGGCGCGGAGGCGTCCGACGCGCAGCGGCAGCTGCAGGCGGCGGGGTACGCCTGCCGGGCATTGCATGGCGATGTCCGTGTCGCCCGTAGCTTGGACGCTAATCGGAGGGTGAAGGGAAGCGACATGCGGGTCGACTCCGGGATCGTGATGGACGACTATTTGTCGTGCACCATCGTCCAGTCGGCCCAGTGCACGGTGTTGGAATGGCGGGTGTTTGTCGGCATTCCCGGAGGCGCTGTGTCGGGAGTCGGAGCAAGCGTGATCCAGCTCGGCCCTTGACGGCATCCGAAGCGACCGGGGTGCCCACCACCCCACCTACCCCAACCTCTCCTCCGCCACGAAACCCGCCAAGAACCGGAACAGCAGCGTGCGGCCGTCCTCGACCGTGCCCTTCGCCAAGCGCCCGTCCGCCCCGCGCGTCCCAACCGCGGAGTCGTCGCCGATCACGACGTCGCAGCGCACCTCGTGCTCGGCGCCCTCCGCGAACACGCGCCCCCGCGATATGGTCCGCGCCCCGTCGATCCGCACCATCGACCCGCGCTCGAGCCGGCCGTACGAGTTGTCCGCGACCACCAGCTCGAAGTCCCGCGTGCGCACCAATGCGGGGGTGTCGCCGGCCGGCGTGTGGCCGACCACCACGCGGGCGATCCCGGCCGCTGCGAGCTGCGCGCGCACGGAAGGACCGGGCAGCACCGGGTTGCCAAGCGGGTCGACGGGCCGCGCGTAGATCACGCTGCGGGCGTTTGCCCGGGTGCCGGGGAGGGGCGCTTGGTATTGCACGAGCTCGTGGTGGCCGGTGCCGCGCGGGTCAGCGTGGAACGCGTCCATCCCGCGGGCGTAGAAGTCGTTCAGCGCCCGGACCCAGGCGTCCAACCCAAGTCCAGACTGCCCGTCGGGCGTGACGCCAAGGTTCTCTTCGGTCACCGCGCCGTGCACGAACAGGGTCTCGTCTGCCCGCCACGCCAGCTGCGCGCGCTCCAAGTACCGCCACAGCGCGCCGTCCGGCCCCAGGTCGTCGAGGAAGCTGTCCACCACGGCGTCGTCGTCGTCCGAGCCGATCTCCCGTTGGCGCCACCCGAACGCGTCGGAGGCGCCCATCGTGTTCGCGTAGGTCCAACGCAAGGTCTCGGCCCGGTTGCCGGTGGGCGCGCCGGCCCGGGGGTGTCCAGCCAACTCCCGGGGCAGGCGGAGCTTGTTGACGTCGCGGTTCCCTGCGAGCAACACAACCCGGTCCCCGTAGTGGTCTTTCGCGTCTACCAACGTCCGAAGCAGGCGGCGGCTCGCGGCGCCCCGGTCGATGGTGTCCCCGCCAAACACGAAGGTCACGTCGTCGCCGAGCACCAGGCGGTCCCCGTCGAGCGCGACCCACGGGTTGCCCTCGCACGCGTCCGCCAGCTTCTCCCAGCGGCCCTCGATGTCGGTGACGAAGTTGATCTTCACGGGCGCACGGGGGTCAGAACCCGCTGATCCAGGTCACGAGCGCGGCGGCCAAGCGGTCGGGGTCCATGCCCTCGGCGGTCACGTGCAGGAACGCGGCGGGGATTGGGCGCCCTGTCGCGGCCAGCCCGCCGAGCACGCCGTAGAGCCAAGCGTTGCACACGTACGGCCCGGCGTCGTCCGACAACGCGACCCCGAGCGCGTCGGCCAGGGCGGCGGACGCATCGCTCTGGAACGTCGGCACGTCGCCCAACACCGAGCGCGTCTGGCCCGCGGCGTCGGGCGTCACCCCGTCACACAGCGCCTTCCCGGTGCGCTCCACGCGCGGGGCGGCTGCGCCGCGGGCGACCCCGGTGCCGAGGACGGCGATCGCGTTCAGTTGGCGCGCTGCGAGCAACGTCTCGGCCGCGACCGTCTCGTACTTCACGTCCAGGATGCGCGAGCAGACCTGGACCCGACGACCACCGACGAGCAACATCCGGCCGTCCAACGCAGTCGCGAGGGTGCTCGATGGGTTCTCCTTCACGTCCAGGAACGGCCCGAACCCGGTCAGCAGCAGGTGCTGGGCCACTTAGGTCTTGGGCCCCGCGGCGCGGGCGGGGCTTGGGGCGGGGGCGCCCATGCCGGTCAGCAAGCTGGACAGGTGGAAGCCGGGGATGGCGTCGTCGTGCTGGCGCAGTTGGTCCCGCAGCAAGTCGGGCAGCTTGGTGCGCGCCTCGGCGTCGATCCGCGCGCGGAAGCCTTGGAGCTCGACGCCGTTGGTGTCGTGGATGCCGATGTCTTGGCCGGTGTGCAGCTCGAACAGGATGCCGAGCGCCTTGAGGCCGTTCAGCGCGCTCTCGAGCTCCATGTCGTAGCCGAACTCCTGCACGGCGAGGTCCGGGCCGAACCGCATGCTGTGCACGTGGATCGACGCGATTTTCCCACCCTTCTTCGCCTGGATCGACACGTCATCCGCCGCGATGGCGATCGACGCGAGCTTGGGGGCCGACATCGCTTGCTGCATGTTGCCTTGCAGGTGCGCCGTGAGCTCCATCATTCCGCGCTCGCCGATCTCCATCAGCAGGTCGTCCCCGAGCGGTACGCTCATCTTCTTCGGCTGGATCCGCGCGGAGATCTCGGGCTCGGTCACCTTCGAGAGCATGCTCGGGGCCTGTTGGCCACCGGCGGGCAAGGCGCTGCCTAGGGACTGCACGATGTCGCCGAGGATCGTGGGCAAGTTGGGCTCGGTGTACGGGTCGAACCCGGGCTTCTGCATCGATGCCGGCAGGACGCCCTTGATCGCGCCACCGAACTTCGTGGCCAGGCCCGACTTGAGGTCCGTGAACCAGTCCACGACGTCGCCCATCATCCCGGTGTCCACGTTCACCTGCGCGGTGCCGGTCGCGAAGCTGTAGTACAAGCTCGAGATCGTGATGCCACCCGTCGCCGTGCGTGCCCAGAAGCTGCCCGGCCGGACCTGGATCGGGGGGTAGAACGTGCAGTGGATGCCCCCGCGGCCGACCCCGACCTTGAACCCCGTGGCCTCGCCGGTCGAGACCGTGTCGCCATCCGGGCTCTGGCCGAGCTGCAGGTGGGCGGGCATGTGACCGCCCACGCTGATGTCGGCGTCCACCGTCTGCTTGCGGAGGAGGTCCTGGCTCTGGGTGGTGCCCTCGGCGAGCGAGCCGGGATCGAGCTGGCCGGCTTGGACGGCGGCGTTGCCGCGCGTGGACTGCGCGCCGTTTGCCGCCCCTACGGCGGGGCCCGCGGGCGCCACCGCGGGGGGCGCGGCCTGCACAGGGCGGAGCTTGTGGTCCAACGGACACCTCGGTGGGCGCATGGTAGCACGGGAAACGCGCGGTTTTTGAGCCTATCCCGACGCGGCCCTGCCCGTTCTCCTGTAGACTGCGGGCGCTCCCCGGGTGTCTATGCGTTCCTCCTCCTCGCTCCTGCTCCTCGTCGTCGGTCCCGCAGCGGCGCTTGCCCTCCAGGCGTGCGCCATCGACAACGGCCTCAGCGGCGTAAAAGACCGCCAGGGCGCCGACAGCGACTCGGATCCGTTCAACATCGACACGTCGGACAGCGACACCGGCACGCCGCCGGACACCGACCCGAGGAACTGCGACGAGGAGACCTTCCCCGGCCAGGCCATCACGCAGGCCGAGGAGTGCTACGACGCGGGGCCCCCGGTCGGGAGCTTCACGCCGGTGCTCGAGTGGAAGAAGGACTCGTTCTCGACCGTAGCGGGGGACGCCAACGTCATGATGATGCCCGCCGTCGGGTCGCTCACGGACGACGACGGGGACGGCGATGCAGACGCGGACGACGTCCCGGACATCGTGTTCATCACGTACGGCAACAGCTACCCGGCGGGCACCCTCCGCGTGATCTCCGGCAACGGCGGCGCCGAGATCCTCACGATCGCCAACCAGAACCTCCAAGGGACGGGCGGGGTCGCGATCGGCGACATCGACGGCGACGGGTGGACGGACATCGTCGCGCCGACCACCGACTACAAGCTCAAGATGTTCGACCACACGGGCGCGCTCAAGTGGACGAGCTCGTCGCTCTCGGGGCACATCTACGGCACGTCGGACAACCCGGCGATCTCGGACATGGACGGCGACGGCAATCCCGAGATCATCTGCGGGAGCGCGATCTTGGACAAGCGCGGGCAGATCCTGGGCACAGGGCGCTCCGGCATGGGCGGGGTGAGCCCCAACAACGTCGGCACCACCTCGTTCGCGGTGGACATCGACGGCGACGGCCAGCAAGAGGTCGTGACCGGCAACGCGCTGTACAACATGGACGGCAGCGTGAAGGCGTCGAACACCCAGGGCGACGGCTACCCGGCGGTGGGCAACTTCGACGGAGACGCGAAGGGCGAGATCGTGGTGGTGGCCGGCGGCCGGATCCGGCTCCAGGACGACGACATGACGGTGCTCTGCACCGCGTCCATCCCCGGCGCCAGCAGCTCCTACTACGGCGGCCCGCCCACCATCGCGGACTTCGACGGTGACGGCGAGGCCGAGTTCGCCGCGGCGTCCGGCTCGAAGTACTCGGTCTTCGAGAAGGACTGCTCGGTCAAGTGGCAAGCCAACACCCAGGACGCCTCGTCGGGCAACACGGGCTCGAGCGTGTTCGACTTCGAGGGCGACGGATCGGCCGAGGCCGTGTACGCAGACGAGACCAAGCTGTGGGCGTTCAACGGGGCCGATGGCACGGTCAAGCTTCAGTCCACCCAACACGCGAACGGCACGTGGCTCGAGTACCCGGCGATCGCGGACGTAGACGCAGACGACCACGCCGAGATCGTCGTAGCCAACACCGGGTCGAAGTTGGGCATCTACGTGTTCGGCGACGCTGGCGACTCCTGGATGCCCGGGCGCAAGATTTGGAACCAGCACGCGTACTCGATCACCAACGTGGACGACAACGGCGGCATCCCGGCCGTAGCCGCGCAGAACTGGCTGACCTACAACAACTTCCGGTCGGGCGACCTCGCGCCGGCGGGCGGCTACTCGGGCCCGGACTTGTTCGTGTCCGTCAAGGATGTCTGCACCGACGAGTGTGACCGCGACAAGCTCTACGTCTGGCTCCAGGTCGCGAACGACGGCTACGAGGACGTGACGGACGACTTCGACGTCGAGCTCTACGGCGTGATGGACTCTGGCGAAGAGCGGCTCTTGGACACGCAGACGATCACGGACACCGTAGCCGCCGCCACGTCGATGGACTCCATCGCGATCGTGATCGACCCGGTGCCGAACACGCTCGCGAGCATCTACGCAAAGGTCGACCACGGCAACAACGCGGCCAGCGGCGTGGTCGGGGAGTGCCTCGAGGACAACAACGAGGACAGCTACAACGAGAACCTCTGCCCGAGGTAGCCCAACGTGGTCCGGCAGGCGGCGTCAGATCCGCCAGTCGAACCGCAGCTCGGCGCCGGCCAGCGTGCGCTCGCGGCCGGCGAGGGGCTTCACCGCCTCCAGCGCGAGCCCGGCGTGGTGGCCGATCGCGCCGCGGATCCCGATCCCCGCGCTGACGACGTCCAGCGCGTCGGTGTACAAGAACCCCGTCCGGCCGTCCACCACCACCGAGAACCCAAATGTCGGGCGCCACTCTCCGCCAACGTCGAGCGTGACCCCGCCCCGCGGGAACAGCGGCCCGCCGCCGACGGCCATGCTGTACATGCCCATCACCGACCCGTGCACCGTCCAGTGCACGGTGGGGCTCCACGACCCAACCAACCCGGCGTCCATGGCCAGCGGCGCGCCGTGGGTGTCGATGGTGAACGCCGTGGGGAGCACGACCTTGCCCTGCACCGCGAGCGTCATCGGCTCGTGGTTCACGAGCTGGGTGCCCGCCCCGACGGCGGTGTACCCGGGCCCCAGGCCGCTCGACGAGATCGGCGCGATGATGCTGTCGTAGCGCAACCCCTCGATCGAGAGGTAGAGCTCCGAGCGCTTTGACAGCGCGAGGCTGCCCTTCAGCGTGCCGGTGCCGAGGATGCGCCCGTACAAGTTCTCCGTCTCGATGATCGCGGCCCCGCCGGCCGTGAACCCAACTCGGGTGGTGGGGCACACCGAGCGCGCGATCCCCAAGTCTCCGTCGACCAACCCAAGCTGGACCTCGCCGCTGGCGATCCCGTTCTCCACGGCCTCGCAGGCCGACGCGTACGGCATCATGGCGTGCTCCCGGTGAAGCCGTTGCCGTCGCGGTCGAGCAGCAGCGGGTTGGTGAACGACAGCGGGTAGCCGCTTGGCGTGACCGTGCGGAAGATCCAATCCGGGTCCCCGCGCTCGGGCTCTGGCGGCTCGGCGAGGGGGCCCGTCGTGTCCAGGCAGTCCACCTCGGGGTCCTCGGTGAGCTCGGCGACGTCGCGCCAATCGATGGTGCCGTCGTTGTTGTTGTCGCCCGTGTCGGGGGTGCCGTTGCAGTCCAAGTCGGCGTTGTCTGCCAAGGCGGTGCCCGCCTCGACGACGATCCACGCGTCCCCGGACGCCGGCACGAGCTCGGAGAGCGGCACGGTGGTCGAGAGCCGCGCGATGTCGTCACTGCCGAACGGGTCGGCCGGCACCACGAGGTCGGTGATCGTCTTGACGACCACGCCGTTCACGACCACGCGCACCTCGTCTACCGGGACCCAGGGCGCGGCGCTCACGTCGATGGTGAGCACGTCGCCGTCCGCCGGGGTGAACGGCTCCAGGCCCGGGGTGTGGGTCCCGATGCGGGCGAGCACGATGGGGCCGTTCGTGCCGATCATGTGGCCGGAGCGAACGTCGGCGTCGAACGTCGCGAGATCGAAGTCGTCCATCGTCGTGCTGGTGAACACGACGTTGCGGGGCGTACCGAGCACGTTCTCCGTCAGGCTGTGGCTGTCCGAGTTGGCGGTGCCGCCGCGGAGGATGCCCTGGTTCAACAGGTAGAACCACAGCGCGCGGTACTGCAGGTAGTTCTCGTTCTTCGAGCCGTTCATCACCTCCTGCACGTCGTAGTCTGCGTTGGAGAACGCGGCGCCGTCGGGGGTGTGGAAGAACAAGCTCTGGCCGGTGCCGTCGTATTCGGCCTTGAGCGGCTCGGTCAGGTCGAAGCCGGCCGCCGTCCCCCAACTGTAGTCGCGGCCGAACTGCGTGCCGCCGAACGGGTGGTTGAGTTGGTTCACGCCGATGTCGGCGTCCCAGCCGGCCTCCTGCTCTTTTGTGAACAGCATGCCGGGCTCGACCTTCTCGTCGTACGCGGAGCCCCGGTAGGGCCCGGTCGGGTCGTAGGGGATGGGCCAGAAGATCCAGTGCCCGATCACCTGGGGGAAGCTGTAGTCGTCCCGGAAGTGGAACAGCAGGTGCCCGGTGGACTCGGACCCGGTGATGAGCTCGATGCGCTCGTCTGCGCCAAGCTCGGCGACGGCGGCGGCATAGTCGTTCACCGAGTCGTGGTCGGTGGTCGCGATGACGTCGATGCGGGAGGCCAAGAACGCCTTGACCCGGTCGAGGTCTGGGATCTCGGAGTCGAAGCTGGCCGAGCCGTGCACGTGGAAGTCGCCCGAGAGCGTGCCGTCGGGCTCCACGGGCAGCGTGGCGACCTCGAGCAGCACGGACTGCGCCGTGGAGGCGTCGATGTGCACGTTGGTGACGGCCCCGAGCGTGCTGAACGGCCCGGCCGCGCTGTAGAAGTCGTAGTTGCCGTCAGGCAGCGCGATGGTGGTCTCGCCGTCCACGAGCACGCGGTTGCACCCGGGCGAACCGCCGTGCGGCAGGCCGAGGAGCGGGGCGCAAGGCTCCCAAGCCCCAAACGTGGTGCTGGACACGCTCTCCTCGGTCGCGTCGTCGGCCGGGATCACGAACACCAGCGCGTGGTCCTCTTCGCCGTCGATTGTGACGTTGATGGACACCTCGCCCACCGCGGGGAGCGTGAGGGTGCCGAGATCGGTGTCCTTCCCGCCGATGTTCGCGGTGGTGGAGAGCGCGACCTGGCCGAACGCCTCGACCTCGATCCCCAGGTCCTGGATCGTCGCGGGCACCCGCGCGCTGAACGTGCCGTCCGCGTTGGGCACGATGTTGGTCCACGGCGTGTCGCCGTCCGAGAGCGTGATCGCCGCGCGCATCGTGTCGCCGATGTGCCCGCCCGGGGCCTCGACCTTTCCGGTGATGGTCACGAACGCCTCGTCCCAGAGCATGTTGCGCAGCTCCAGCGCGATGTCGGCGCCACCGCTGACGGAGGGGCCGTTCGACGCCAGCAGGAAGCGCTCGTAGACCTGCCAATCCTTCGACGGGAACGGCCGCGGCGGGGGCCCCATCGCGGAGACGTAGACGCTCTGGAAGCCGGACTCGGTCTCGGCGTCGCACGAGACCACGCCGTAGGTTGTACCGGGCGCGCTGTGCATGCCGGCGACCATGTACGGTACGTCGAAGAACGCATCGGTGATGGTGGAGAGCCCAAACTCGGGGTGGTTGAACCCGCCGCCGGGCCGAGGCGTGAACGCGAGGCTGTTGCGGTCGCCCCAGTAGAACGCGTCCGTCAGGTACATCGACAGCGCGTCGGGCGTGCCGTTCGCGATCTCGGTGCGGACCCGCACGCCGGGCTCACAGGGCCGGATCTCGTAGCGGGTGGCGATGGGGATGTCCGGGTAGCCGTCCAGCGTGCCCAACACTTGCACCGCGGTGGTGCCGTTGTCGTCGATCACGCGCAACGAGGTGTAGTGCGCGGCCTCCTCGGGCAGCAGCCCGGTCGCAGTGAAGATGTGCCGGAGCGAGTCGTTGTCCTGGCCGCGGATGCTGAAGTCGAGCACCGCGCCGCCGGTTGGGGCGATGAAGTGGGGGTGGTCGAGCGCGTCGATCACGACCACGACCTTGTCGTTGCCGAGCACGACGTCGCCGGTCGCGGCCAGCGCGCCCATGCCGCCGGGCGCGGTTTGCCCATCGGCGAGGGTGTAGACCTCGGAGTAGCCGCCGTCGCACGTGTAGGTGACCTCCGGGCACGGGGTGGGCATCAGGCAGGAGTCGTCCCCGTCGAGGCACTTGGGCGTGTCACAGCCGGTGAGCGACCCGGTGAGCGAGAAGAGCGCGAGGAAGGGCAAGAGCGGGCGGGTCACCCCCTCCGCCTATCAAGAAACCCCGGCTGCGCGCAGGAGCTCGAACGCTCGCTCGTAGCTCCGGCCGGTGGTGAACCCCTCCGCGATCGCCCGGGAGCGGGCGCCAAGCGCGGTGCCGATGCCCCCGGGCTCGACCCGCGACCACGCGGCCCGGGTGGCCTCCACGCCTTCGACGGTCATCCACGGCTCGGGCAACACCTCTGCCGCGCCGTTCCAGGGCGTGGTGATCACCGGCACGCCGCACGCCATCGCCTCGAGGCACACGTTGGCGAACGGGTCGTACCGCGTTGGGAGCACCAGCAGGTCGGCCGCGCGCAACAGGCGCTCGGGCTCTCGCTGCCCGCCGAGGAACCGAACGCCCGGGGCCGCCGCCCACGCCGCGTCGTTGCCCACCACCCCGAGCGTCCACCCCGCGGGGAGCGCCGCGATCGCCGTGTCCAGCCCCTTGCGCCGGAACCCGTTGCCGACGAACAGCGCGAGCGGCCCTTGCACCCCCAGCTCGTCCCGCACCCGCGCGCGCTGGGTTGGGTCCGGGCTGAACCGCTCCAGGTCTACGCCGTTGTACACGACCTCGACCCGCTTGGCCCCGTAGTCTTGGCGCAAGCCCCGGGCGCCGAGCTCCGAGTTGGCGATGCAGATCCGCGCGACGTGGACCGCCCGCCGGTCGATGGCCATCTCGAGCCAATCCGCCGGCGAGAGCCAGCGCCGGAGCGGGTGCTCTTGGCGCAGCGCCGCGACGTGGGAGCCTCCCCCGGCGCGGAAGAGTTGGTGCCCACCGGTGCGGCCAAACCCCATGACCGCGTCCCAACTCTCGGCCCCCAGCGCGCGGCTCGCCGAGATCCACAGGCTCGTGAGCTTCAGGAACGGGGTCGGACGCCACAGCGGCAGGTGCACGAAGCGGACGCCTGGCTCGGCGCGCAGGTCCTCCCGCACCTCGTTGCACAACACGACCGGCTGGTGCCCCGCGGCCACCAACCAACGCGCGAACCCAACGAGGTAGCGCTCGGTCCCCCCGTTCGTCGTGAACCTGCGGTGAACCAGCGCGATCTTCACTCGGCGTGGCCCTCGAGGCCGTGCGCCCGCGCGTACTTCAGCACCACGTAGAGCGCGCCCAACGTCGCGAGCACGAGCCCGGGCACGCCGTCTATGAACCCACGCTCGAGCACGTACGCCCGAAAGAAGTGCCACGCGGGGCGCACCCCGAGGTCGAACGGCGCGAACCCGGGGCGAGCGGACTTGGCCGCGATCGCCGAGTAGTGGTCGATGGTCCGCAGCTGCTCGCCCAAGTTGCGGTAGGGCTCGTGCAGCAGGTCCTGGTGGAGCCGGTGCTCGGTGCCGGCCTCGAGCCGGTCGTGGGGGTTCTCCCCGACGATCCTTGCTGCTTCGCGGCGGACGAGGCGGACCCGGCGGTCGGGGTAGAGCCGGCCGTGGGCGATGCGGTGCCCGAGCCACAGGTGCCGGCGGGGCATCGAGCCGCTGTCGGCGCCGGGCGCGGCGAGGAACGCCTGGATCTCGTCCGCGAGCGGGGCCGGCACCCACTCGTCGGCGTCGATGGTCAAGACCCACTCGCCGGCGCAAGCGGCGATCAGGCGCCGACGCTGCTCGGTGTGCCCGGGCCAGTCGGTGCGGACCACCCGCGCCCCGAGGCGCTCCGCGAGCTCGGCGCTGCCGTCGGTGCTGCCGGAGTCGTACACGAGCACCTCGTCACAGAACGCCAGCGACCGCAGCGCCCGCTCCAGCCGGTCGGCCTCGTTGCGACACATGATACAACCGGAGAGTCGTACCGGTTGTGTCACGCGCGCTCCCGCCTGCGCCGCAGCTCGCCCTTCCGGAACCGCAGCCACCCGAGGTACTGGTTGCGCCACCAACGCTCAAAATGCAGGTCGTCGAGCTCGCCGGCCAGCACCGTGTTGTACAGCTGGCGCCCGTACTCGATCCCGCTGATCCGGTCGCGGACCGTGAACACTCCGGCCTCCAAGCGGGTGACCTGCGCCTGTCGGAACGTCCAGGAGCCCGTGTTCACGTAACGAACGCCGTCCTGGACGAAGTTGCCGGGCATGTGCGCGTGCCCGCACACCACGGCCTTCGCCCCGCTCGCCCGCCCGTAGTTCAGCGACGGGAACGTGAGCGTCATCGGGTCCCCCGCTTCGCTGCGCACCCAGTAGTCCATGTAGCGCTGGGAGCGGTCGGCGCGCTCACGGAGGCCCACGGCCCGCAGGAGCCGATTCCGGACGGCCGTCACCTGCCAGCCCCGGTACCCGAGCCAGAAGGTGAGCCGGTTGGGGAGCGTGTAGAACTCGTGGAGGGGGATGCGCAGCCACACGCCGAACCGGCGCTCGACGGCGTGGTGCACCCGGGTCATCGCGCCCGCGGCCTTGACGTCCTCGCCGATGAACGGGTCGAACTGGTGGCCGTGTTGGATGCTCACGTCGTCCACCCACAGCCGGCTCGCGACCTCCCAGCGCAGGAAGTCCCGGTACACGCCGATGTCGTGGTCGTGGTTGCCGGTCAGGTAGATCACGCGCGCTCGGCTCGCGCAGTCGGCGATCGCGCGCAGCAGGGGGCCGTGGGCCTTGAGCACCGGGGTGAGGTCGTGCGCCTGGAGCAGGTCGATCGCGTCCCCGTTGATGACGAGCACCCCGCGCTCCTGGGCGACCTCCTCGATCACCTCCATCAACAGCCGGTCCTTGCCCATGAACGCGTCGCTCTGCGAGCCGTCGCCCAGGTGCAGGTCCGAGACGATGGTCACGGGCCGGTCCCCGGTCATCCGTAGGACCAGGTCCTCGTTCGGGCTTGCCCAGGAGAACGGCATGGGGGCGGCTAACTCAAACTCGCCGATACAACCCGATACACGGGCGCCGGCTTCCGAGCGGTGGTGCGGTGACCGGGGGCGGGGGCGATCACGCCGTCGTCGATCCAGCGCCTGAACCGCCGTCGGAAGTTCGCGGGGTCATAGCTCTCGGCGCGCACGGCCTCGTAGACGGCCCGCAGCTCCGGGATCGTGAACGTCGGCGGGACGAGGGCGAACGCGAGGGGGGTGTCGTCCAGGCGGGCCCGCAGTCGTTCGAGCGCGCGGGCCAGGATCGCGGCGTGGTCGAACGCGAGCGTGGTGGTGTCCAACGTGGCCACCGAGCACCACTGTGCGTCGCGATCGGCCGGGACCCGCGCGGCTAGACCAGGCTGCACGAGCGCGCACCACGCGACGCTGATCACGCGCATTCGGGGGTCGCGCCCCAGGTCACCGAACGCTTGCAGCTGCTCGAGTCGGCACGAGCGCGGTGGGAGGCCCGTCTCGTCGGCGAGCACGCGGTGTGCGGCGTCGTCCAGCGACTCGTCGGGGGCCTGGTCCCCGGCGCGCACGAACCCGCCGGGCAGCGCGAGCCGGCCGCGGAAGGGCGGGTCCGGGCGCGTGACGGCGAGCACCTTCAGGTCCGAGTCGATCACGGTGAGCACCACCATGTCTACGGTCACCGCGATGCGCGGCCAGTCTTGAGCCCGGTAGGAGGCCAAGAACGCGACGTCCTCGGGGCCAAGCGCCGAGCCCATCACGCGCCGTCGGTCGCGCGCCGGAGGTTCTCCAGCCGGCGCGCGTGGCACGCGCTCACGAGCGCCTGGGTCGCGGGGGAGTACGCGAGGCCGCCGCAACGCGACTGCGCGAAGCCTTGGACCTCGGACACCGAGAACCGGACGGACGTGCCCAGCGCGTCCGCGCCCGACAGCAGGGTCGCAGGCACCGGCGGCGCCCACGCCTCGCCCTCTTGCGCGACGAAGCCAACGGGCCCCGTGTAGCCCGACATCCCGAGGTGCGGCCGCCAGAGCACCGGTCGCCCGGGGATCGACTCCTTGCCGTGCCCGGGCTCGTCCCCGAACTTCATCACGCCGCGCCCGGACCAACACACCTTCCACACGGCGGAGACGGAGTCCCGGCCAAAATGCGGCCACTCGGGCTTTACGAGGTAGTTGCCGAGCCCGTAGCCCTGGCGCTCGGCGGGCCACCCCACGGTTGTGCGGAGCGCCTCGAACTCCGCTGTCAGCGCCTCGTTCCAGCCGGACTCCAGCCCGAGGTACGGCGTCATGCCAAGCTCGCGGGCGCGACACACGGCGTAGAGGTAGTGCCCCCGGATGCCGTGCTCGCTGTCGAAGCGGATCCCGGCGTTCCGGCTCGGTGCTTCCGCCATCACGCGCAAGGCGTTGGGGATCCCCGAGCCGATTGTATCAAATGTATCAGGCAGGTAGAAGATGAACCCCGGGAACCTGTCCCGCATCGCCGTGTACGCCGCGTAGTCGTCGCCGTGGCGCTGGACGTGCTCGTGGCCCATCGTCCCGACCGGGATCATGTCCAGCTCGGCTGCGAGCCCCACGTTGGACGTGCGCAGGATGCCAGCGGCCCGGATCGCCCCGAGCGCGATGCGGTGCTGGCCTTGGCAGGACGCCGCGCGCATCCCGACCTCGAACAGCCGGTTCGGGTCCCCGACGATGGCGACCAGGCGCTCTGCGCGCACGCGCACCGAGTCGGCGTACTCGTCACGCGCGACGCGAATGGCCGGCGCCGGCAGGCCCAGGCTGGCGAGCGTCTCGCGGGTGATCTCGGCCTCTTCGTCGCACGTGGCCGTCTGCACCATGCCGGGCAGCTGCGCGGGGGTGAGCAGCGCGCAGGTGGCGACCTGGATCCGCCGGTTGATCTGCAACAGCGTCGGCTCGAGCCACGACACGAGCGCGCTCGGGCCGGTGACCGTGAACACCGGCTCTCGGTCGTGCAACCACGCGCCCTTCGGGATCGCGTTGACGCGCAGCGTGTCGGCCTGCGTGACGGCCTGGCGGTACGCGCCCCCCAACCGGTAGTTGTTGCGATCGAGGAACGCGTAGTCGTCGGCGGTCGGCGTCGGCAGCAGCCCGCGGACGAAGGACTCGATGTCCAGCGGGTTGTACGACCACCCCCCTTTCCGGTGGCTGTAGTAGAAGCTCTCCTCGCGCAGCGGTGCGCCCGCTTCCCCCATGCTGAACTTGTAGCCATCGGTGTGGCAGAGGGTAGGCACCTTGAGCTCCGGGTCGGATTGTTCGTTGAAGGGTCACTGTGACCCTGAAAGGTGTAACCCAGCGCGTGGCGAGATAGCGGCCGGAGGCCATGAAAGCCCAATTTCTCGGCTCGTTCCCAGGCGAGCTCCCATCCCCTACGCTGCCCGAGGTCGCGTTCGCCGGCCGGTCGAACGTCGGCAAGTCCTCCGCTATCAACGCCATCGTTGGGCAGAATGGCCTTTGCCGCACGTCCGGTACGCCGGGCCGCACGCAGGCCATCAACCTCTTCCAGCTCGACGACCGGTGGATCGCGGCCGACCTGCCCGGCTACGGCTACGCGAAGGTCAGCCACGGCGACCGCGCGCGGTGGAAGCAGATGGTGGCCGACTACTTCGGGCACCGCCCTACGCTGCGGCTCGTGGTCACCTTCGTCGACGCCCGCATCGCCCCGCAGGAGATCGACAGCGTGTTGATCCAGAGCTTGCGGGAGTACAACCTGCCGATGGCCATCTTCGCGACGAAGATCGACGGGCTGACGCGCAACAAGCGCAGCGCGGCCGTCGAGGCGCTCGCCCGCGCCCACGGCGTGCCCGCTGAGCGGATCTTGCCGTTCTCGGCCCACGAGGGCATCGGCGTCGAGGACGCGCGCAAGCTCCTGTTCGCCATCACGCGGTAGGGACCAGCCGAGCGAGGCGTGCCGAGCGTCGGCATCCGCGGGCCAGCCCTCCCCGCAGCTATACTGCCTTATGCTCGCCTTGGCGCTCCTCGCCTGCATCGACTACCGCGTCGTCACCCCGCCGGTCACCCCGGTGCCGGCGCTCGCCGCTGCTCCGCAGACCATCGCGCTCGACGGCATCTGCGGCGGTGAAGAGCAGGTCATCACCCTCACCAACCCGGGCACCGGGCCGACGACGATCACCGCGATCACGGTCGACGGCATGGGCTGGACCGTCCCGGTGCTGCCCGCGCTGCCGTTCACCCTGGAGCCCCTGCTCGATGACCCCGCGGCGCACCTGGACCTCGCGTTGGCTGCCGGCGCCGGGGTCGCCACGCTCGTGGTGTCGTCGGACGCGCCGGAGGTGGACGTCCCGCTCCGGGCGAGCGACAACCAACACCCCACCGTCGTGATCTTGAACCCGTACGAGGACGAGGTGGTGGGCGAAGACGACGACTTGCTGTTGACCGGGTTGGTCGCCGACGCGGACGATGACCTCGGCGATCTCACGGTGGTCTGGGTCGCGGACAACGGGTTTTTTTCGACCGCGGTGCCGGACGCCGACGGGCGCGTGGAGACCGACTGGCCCGCCGACCAGCGGACCGCGGGGCCCCAGCTGATCCAGCTGGTCGCGAACGACGCGTGCGAGGACCAAGGCGAGACGACGCTCTACTACTGCCAAGACGGGCCGTTCGCGATCGACGTGCTCGGGGACGAGGCGTGGCGGTTCGACGGGGGCGCGAGCTGGGACGGGTCCGAGCTCACGCTGGTGAATGGGCCGAGCGAGACCGGCGCGGGCTTCGACTTGTTCTCGCTGTTCGACGGGGACGTGCTGGACGTGATGTTCGAGGTGCTGTTGCAGGACGACGGCACCGGGGCGCCGGAGGGGCTCTCCTTCACGCTGTTGGACCCGGCCCGTGTGACCACCTACATCGGCGGCGACGGCTGCGGCCTTGGCTACGGCGGGGACGCGAGCTGCACCAGCGGCCCGGCGCTGCCCGGCTGGTCGGTGGAGCTCGACACCCTCGCCGGGGACGACGACTGCGCGGTGGGGGACCACGTGGCCGTCGTCGTGGACGGGGCGATCACGTCGCCGGCCGGGTGCGCGAGCGCGGCGCTGGCCGGGGAGTGGCACACCGTCGAGTTGGTGGTCTCCGCTGGGCTCGTGAGCGTTGTGCTCGATGGCGTGACCGTGCTCGACGCCGCCGTGCCGAGCGGCCAGGCCTTCGAGGGCTTCGCGGGGTTCACCGCCGCGACCGGCGTGGGCGGCGGGACCGTCAAGGTGCGCAACGTGACGGTGATCGACTCGACCTGCGTGCGGTGAGCGTTCGGGGGGGGCCAAGACCTGCGTTGTCCGCGTCCGCTCACGTGGAGCCCCTTACTTACATCACCTCGAGCCGCGCGTCGTCGACGGCAGCATGCTCGTTCAGCACGCGCATGGCGGCGAATCGGCCAGCCGTCGCTGGCTTCGACGATTCGGGCCGCGCCCCCCTTGCCCGCCGCTTGCGGGTCGGGCGGGCGAAGGCTATGCTTCCTCCGAGGCGGTTCATCGGAGACGCCTCACCCGAGGCGCGGATAGGCCCGGGGCAACGTGAAACCCGGAGTACCAATGGCCACGAAGAAGATGATGGGATGCTTGTTCGAACGCAACCGTTACCCTGGCGGCGCCACGGCCAAGGGGGCGTGATGATCCAAAGCCGTCATGAAGCAGGGTTGGCTCGAGTAATTCGACTTGTTGGTTGCCACCGGCAGGTCGCCAACACTGTACGCTCCAACTCATCCCACCTCCCGCTCTTCGCGTGAGCG
>CALQBK020000087.1 GCA_943328795.2 Bifidobacterium breve | reverse complement strand
GCGACGGGTGACGTCGCGCTCTCGATCGCGGTCAACCACTTCCTGCTCTCCGACCCCGCGAAGCACAACGAGGGCGAGCCGGAGGGCTACCTGCACGTGAGCTGGACGGACGGCACGACCACGGACGAGCTGGACAGCGGGAGCACCACGCCGTCCATCACCATCGACACCGCGGGGGACTGGACCGTCACCGCCGATCTGCGCTTCGCCGATGGCGACGGCATGGACGAGGAGTTCAGCGATTTTGTGCCGGCGACGGTGGGGATCGTGGTGGTCGACGGCGGATCGAACTAGGCCAGGCCGCTGCCGGAGCGGGGACGGCGCTACTGCGCGCGCTGGGCCAGCCCCCGGATGATCGTGTCCAACACGCGATCCTGGGCGCCGAGCGCCGCTGTCGCCTCGGGGCTGGGGGGCGGCTGAGCCTCGAGCTTGGCCCGGACCTCACGCTGCTCGAGCAGGGCCCTCGTGAGCACCTCGGCCTGCAGGCGCCGGACCCTCTCCTTCTTCAGCGCCGCGGCGCCGGCCCAGCCCGCGAAGGCGAACGCCAACACCGGCATCGCGAGCACGACGATCCCGGCCAGCATGCCGCCCCCGAGGAACGCCCCCGCCGCGGCCAAGCCCGACGTGATGCCCACCGCGGAGAGCCCGACGGTGCCGAGCCCGTACAGCGCCGCGATCGAGCCGACGAGCCCGAGCCCGCCGCCAGCGAACACCGCGCCCACCTCGCCCCCCTCCCCGGCCTCCACGTGGACCCGGTTGAGGTCGCCAAGGATGCGGATGAGCCCAGCCTCCTCCGAGAGGTCCTTGTCCATGTCCGCGCTGCGCACCCGACCTCCTTGCGAGCCCGAAAGGTAATCCCCGATCTACCCGATCGGGCAGGGGCGCAGCTAGGGACGGGGGTTACCTTGGCAAGACCCCCTCTCCTGAAGGTCCAATGTCCATCGACCCCATGAACAGCTACCTCATCCCCACCGTCATCGAACAGACTCACCGCGGCGAGCGCGCGTGGGACATCTATTCGATGCTGCTCAAGGACCGGATCATCTTCCTCGGCAGCCAGATCAACGACGCCGTCGCGAACGTCATCGTCGCGCAGCTGTTGTTCCTGGAGTCGCAGGATCCCGAGCGCGACGTCTACTTGTACATCCACAGCCCCGGCGGCAGCGTCACCGCGGGCATGGCGATCTACGACACCATGAACTACATCAAGCCCGACGTGCAGACGATCTGCATGGGCCAGGCGGCCTCGATGGGCGCCGTGCTGCTCGCAGCGGGCACCAAGGGCAAGCGCCGCATCCTGCCGCACGGCCGGGTGCTGATCCACCAGCCCCTCGGCGGGGCCCAGGGCCAGGCCACGGACATCGAGATCCAGGCCCGCGAGATCACGCGCATCAAGAAGGAGCTCAACGAGATCCTGATCAAGCACACCGGACAGGACCCCGAGCGGCTCTGGAAGGATGTCGAGCGCGACTACATCATGACCGCGCAGGAAGCCGTGGACTACGGCATGGTGGATGAGATCATCAAGAACAAGAACCTCCTGAAGTAGGCGCGGCCAGCACCCATGGCGATCACCAAGAAGCCCCGTGAGAAGAACCTCAACTGCTCGTTCTGTGGCAAACACCAGAAGGACGTGCGGAAGCTGATCGCCGGGCCCTCGGTGTACATCTGCGACGAGTGCGTAGAACTCTGCAACGACCTCATCACCGAGGAGGAGGAGCGGGAGGAGTACTACGCCGTCCGCCAACAGGTCCCGCGCCCGATGGAGATTCGGAAGCACCTGGACGAGTTCGTCGTCGGGCAAGACCGGGCGAAGAAGATCCTGTCGGTGGCGGTGCACAACCACTACAAGCGGATCGACGCGCGCACGGGCCGGGACGACGTCGAGCTGGCGAAGTCAAACATCCTGTTGATCGGGCCGACCGGCACCGGGAAGACGCTCCTCGCGCAGTCGCTCGCGAAGTACCTCAAGGTGCCGTTCGCGATCTGCGACGCGACGGCGTTGACCGAGGCCGGGTACGTCGGGGAGGACGTCGAGAACGTGATCCTGGCGCTGTACCAAGCCTCGGGCCTGAACGCCGAGCAGACGGTCAAGGGCATCATCTACATCGACGAGATCGACAAGGTCGCGCGCAAGGGCGACAACCCGTCAATCACCCGGGACGTCTCGGGCGAAGGCGTACAGCAAGCACTGCTGAAGATCATCGAGGGCACGGTCGCGAACGTACCGCCCAAGGGCGGCCGCAAGCACCCGCAGCAGGATTTCTTGCCCATCGACACGTCGAACATCCTGTTCATCTGCGGGGGCGCGTTCGTCGGGCTCGATCGCATCGTGGAGCAGCGCATCAACAAGGGCGGCATCGGCTTCGGCGCGGGCGTGAAGACGCAGCAGGCGCTCAAGACCGGTGAGCTCTTCGCGATGGTCGAGACCGACGACCTCGTCCGCTTCGGCCTCATCCCCGAGTTCATCGGCCGGCTCCCCGTGGTCGCCACGCTGGACGAGCTGGACGAGAACGCGCTGGTGGACATCCTCACCCGGCCGAAGAACGCCGTCGCGAAGCAGTACCAGAAGCTTTTTGAGATGGAGGGCGTCAAGCTCACGTTCACCGATGGTGCGCTGAACGCCGTCGCCCGCGAGGCGCTGAAGCGCAAGACAGGCGCCCGCGGCCTACGCGCGATCCTGGAAGAGGTCATGGGCGACGTGATGTTCGAGCTGCCTGGGAAGACGGACGTGCGCGAGTGTGTCGTCACAGACGAGGTCGTCGCGAACAAGAAGGAGCCCATCCTCGTGTACCAGGCTGACCCCGCTCCGCTGCGGTCGCGAGCCTAGCGATGTTCTTCAAGGAGCGGCGTCCTTCCAACGGCGGCACGCGCAGGTTGCCCTTGCTGCCGCTCCGGGAGCTCGTGGTGTTTCCCCACGCCGCGGTGCCGTTCATGGTCGGGCGGTCACGCTCGGTCACGGCGCTGACCGAGGCCAACAACTCGGCCGACAAGGAGATCTTCCTGGTCGCGCAGCGCGAGGCGCTCGCGAGCGAGCCGGGCGCGGGCGACGTGCACACGATGGGCACGATCGCCACGGTCGTGCAGGTGATCCGCCTGCCAGACGGCAAGCTCAAGGTGCTCGTCGATGGGCAACGGCGCGGCCGCCTCGTGCGCTTCTGCGACGAGGAGGACTGCATCCGGGCCGACGTCGAAGAGGTGGTCGAGCAGTCCGCCACGGGCCCGGACGTCGAGCCGCTGCTC
This sequence comes from Bifidobacterium breve, assembly GCA_943328795.2. GTDB lineage: Bacteria > Myxococcota_A > UBA796 > UBA796 > SXON01 > CAIUMM01. The sequence continues at coordinate 15,255 of CALQBK020000087.1, read as the reverse complement.
CGCTCGGCGCGCGCAGCGTTCGAGGAGTTCGCGCGACTGCAGCGGAACATCCCGAGCGACACCGCGCTGCAGTTCGCGGGGATCGACGAGGCCGGGAAGCTCGCCGACCTGCTCGTGCGACACCTGCCGCTGCGCACGGACACCGCGCAAGAGGTGTTGGAGACGGACGACCCGGTCGCGCGCCTCACCCGGGTGCAGGCGCTGCTGCAGGACGAGATCGCGCTCGCTCAAGTCGAGCGCCGCATGCGTGCGCGGCCGGCGAAGGCGCCGCCGGCGGGGGACCCGAAGGGCGGTGAGCCCGAGCGGGACGAGTTCAAGCAAGAGCTGCTCGAGCTGGAGCAGAAGATCGCCGACAAGGCGCTGCCCACCGAGGCCGCGGAGCGCGTGCAGCGGGAGCTGCGCAAGCTGAAGATGATGAACCCGATGAGCGCCGAAGCGGCGGTGATCCGGAACTACCTCGATCACATCCTCGCGTTGCCCTGGGGCCACTACTCCGAGGATCGCCTGGACCTCGCGGTCGCGCGCGAGGTGCTCGACCGCGACCACGCGGGGCTTCGGAAGGTCAAGACGCGCATCCTGGAGTTCCTCTCGGTGCTCTCGCTGGTCGAGCGCATGGACGGCCCGGTGCTGTGCCTGGTCGGGCCTCCGGGCGTCGGGAAGACCTCGTTGGCGCGCTCGATCGCCGAGGCCACCGGGCGCCAGTTCGTGCGCGTCGCGCTCGGCGGCGTTCGGGACGAAGCCGAGATCCGCGGCCACAGGCGCACGTACATCGGCGCGCTGCCGGGGAAGATCATCCACGGCATCAAGAAGGCCGGCACCGGCAACCCGGTGTTCTTGCTCGACGAGATCGACAAGATGAACTCGGACTTCCGGGGCGATCCCTCGGCGGCCCTGCTCGAGGTGCTGGACCCCGAGCAGAACAAGACGTTCACCGACCACTACCTGGACCTCGACTACGACCTGTCGAAGGTGCTGTTCATCTGCACGGCGAACTCCCTGCAGGGGATCCCCGCCCCGCTGCAGGACCGGCTGGAGATCGTGCGGCTCGCCGGGTACACCGAGCCCGAGAAGATCGCGATCGCGCGGCGCCACTTGGTGCCGAAGCAGGTCAAGGCGCACGGGCTCCAGACGGGTCACGTGCGCTTCACGCCCGGCGCGCTCACGCGGCTCACGCGCGAGTACACGCGCGAAGCGGGGGTGCGGAGCCTGGAGCGTGAGCTCGCCGCCGTCTGCCGCAAGGTGGCCCGGCGGGTGGTCGCGAAGGGCCCCGCCACGCGCGTGAGCGTAGACGGGCCGATGATCGAGAAGCTGCTCGGGCCCCCGCGACACCGCCAGGGCCAGGTGGGCACGCAGGACGAGATCGGTTTTGTGAACGGCCTCGCGTGGACCCAGAACGGCGGCGTGATGGTGCCCGTGGAGGCGCTGGCGCTGCCGGGGTCGGGGAAGATCACGATGACTGGCTCACTCGGGTCCGTGTTCCGCGAGAGCTGCGAGGCCGCGATCGCGTGGCTGCGTAGCCGGGCGGACAAGCTCGGGCTCGAGAAGGACTTTTGGCAGCACCTGGACGTCCACGTGCACGTCCCCGAGCTGTGGGGCGTAGACGGCCCGAGCGCGGGGATCACGCTCTCGACGGCGATCGTCAGCGCGATCTGCCGCATCCCGGTCCGTCACGATGTCGCGATGACCGGCGAGATCACGCTGCGTGGGCACGTGAAGCCGATCGGCGGGCTGAAGGAGAAGCTGCTCGCTGCCCAGGCAGCTGGCGTGACTCGCGCGCTCATCCCGATCGACAACGAGAAGGACCTGCGCGACGTGCCCCGCGGCCTGCGGCAGGCGATGGGCCTGCACCTGGTCTCGAACATGGACGAGGTGCTCACGCTCGCGCTCGCGGTCGAGCGGCGCGAGGAGATTTTCCGCGGCGAGCTGCGGGGTCTACCGTCCTGACGGCCTGCGGGATTTAGCCCGCCTTAGCCCCTAGCCCAGGCCGAACCGCTTGAGCTTGTAGAGCAGCGACGACCGAGGGATGCCGAGGTCTTTTGCGGCGGCGCTCCGGTTTTGTCCTGCGCGCAGCATCGCGGCCTCTAGGGCGGTGCGCTCCGCGACGTCGAGCACCGGCAGCGGGCGCTCGGCGGCCAGGCCGACCAGGGTGGGCACCGGCCTTGGGCTCGACGGCTCGAGCGGGTTGAACAGCAGGCTGTCGAGCTGCACGCGCGGGCCCGTGAGCACGAACGCGCGGGTGAGCACGTTCCGGAGCTCACGCGCGTTCCCGGGCCACGAGTGCGCCTTCAGCGCGTCCATCGCGTCGTCGTCGATGGTCATGTCCGGGTGGATGCGCCTCGCGGTGGCCCGCGCGATCACCGGGACGTCGTCGATACGCTCGTGCAACGCCGGCAGTCGGACGGCGAGCACCGCCAGGCGGAAGTACAGGTCCCCCCGGAACCGGCCCGCCTTGACGTCGACCTGGAGGTCGCGGTTCGTCGCCGCGACCACGCGGACGTCCGGGAACGAGACGTCGGCGCCGCCGACTCGCCGGACCTCGCCGCTCTCGAGCACCCGGAGGAGCTTGGCTTGCGCGTCCTCGGGCAGCTCCCCGATCTCGTCGAGGAACAGCGTGCCGCCGTCCGCGCGCTGGAACGCGCCGTCCCTGCGGTCGGCCGCGCCGGTGAACGCGCCCTTCTCGTGCCCGAACAGCTCGGCCTCGAACAGGTTCTGGGCGATCGCCCCGCAGTTGACCGCGACGAAGGGCCGCCCGGACCGGGGGCTCGCGTCGTGCACACCGCGCGCAGCGAGCTCCTTGCCGGTGCCGGACTCGCCGAGCAGCAGCACGGGCGCGTGGTGCGCGGCCACGCGGCGCAGAACCCCGAACACGCGGCGCATCACCTCGGTGTTGCCGACCATGTCCCCGAAGTGCTCAGCGGACGGCTGCTCGACGTGCTCGTCCCAGCGCACCACGAACTCGGTGCTGCCGATCCGCACGTCTTCGCCCGGGAACAGCGGGAAGACGTCCCGGACGCGCACGCCGCCGACGAACGCGGCGCCCTGTCCCGGCTCCACGAGCGTCCGCCCGTGCAGGAGGCGCACACGCACGTGATCCCGGACGAGCCCAGCGTCCTTGATCACGACCTTGGACCCCGCGCCGCCGACAGCGATCCGCCCGCCCTTCAGCCGCGTGATCTCGCCCTCCGCGGGGCCGCGGGTGACGACCAGGAACGCCTCCTGGACCGCGACCTCCTCGTCCGCCGCGACGAGCTCCTCGTGCCGGTGCTCGGGCTGGGCCTCCTCGGTCGGGCGCGCGCTCTCGGCGTCCTTGAGGTCGCAGAGCACGAGGAACGGCCCGATCCTGAGCCGGTCGCCGTGCACGAGCTTGCTGCGCTGCACGCGCTCGCCGTTCAGGAACGTCCCGTTCGACGAGCGGTCCACGACCATGTACTCGCCGTCCTGCTGGTCGACGAGGCAGTGGGAGCGGCTGACGGCGTCGTCCGGCAGCACCACGTCGCAGTCATCGACGCGCCCGATCCGCGTGCGAGTCTGCCGGAGGCGCGCGGCGAACAGCGGGGGGCTGTCCAGCCGAGGCGCGGGTGACGGGCCATCGCGGAAGAACAGGAGTCGCGCCATTCCCCGAAGTTATCCCCTCCCCTCCCACGCCGCCGTCCACGCGCGTGCGGTGGCCGCCGGGTCCTCGTCTGCCAGCACGTGGCTCAACGTCGCGACCCCCGCAGCGCCGGCGGCCCGGCAAGCAGCGACCCGTTGGAGCGTGATGCCCCCGAGCGCGACCGCACCTCGCTCGCCCAGCCTCGCGAGCGCGTCGAGGCCGAGCGCAGGCCGCACGTCGGTGGGCTTCGAGAGCGGCGCAAAGACCGGCGAGAGGAACACCCAGGCGCACCCGAGCGCAAGCGCGTCTACGGCCCCCTCGACCGAGTGACAGCTCCGCCCGAGCGGCCCTGCGAACCCAGCGCGCCAGGCGCGGAGGTCCTCGCGACCCGCGAGGTGCACCCCGCAGCCAAGCGAACGCGCGATCTCCCGTGCGCCGGCCACGCCTGAGTGGATGACCACCCGGTCCGGGCTCTGCGCAGCGAGCGCCTCGACCTCGGGCGTCAACGCGGCCTCCCGCACCAGCACGCGGTGCACCCCGCCGTGGAGCGCCGCCCGGGCTCGCGCGGCGAGGTCGACCTGGCCCGCGCTGATCGCCCAGATCACGGCGCGCCTACGAGCGGATCAGGCCGTCGATCGGGCTCGACGCCGTCGCGTACAGCTTTCGCGGGATGCGCCCGGCGTGCCGCGCGAGGTACCCGGCTTCGACCCCGAGCCGCATCGCGCGGGCCATGGCCACGGGGTCCTTGGCGCCTGCGACCGCGGTGTTCAGCAGCACGGCATCCGCCCCGAGCTCCATCGCGAGCGCTACGTCACTCGCCGTCCCGACCCCCGCGTCCACGATCACCGGGACCTTCGCCTGCTCGATGATGATCGCGAGGTTCGTGGGGTTGCGGATCCCGAGGCCCGACCCGATCGGCGCGGCGAGCGGCATCACCGCGGCGCAGCCAATGTCGGCGAGCCGCCGGCACAGCACCGGGTCGTCGCTCACGTACGGCAGCACGACGAACCCGTCGCGGACCAGCTCGCGGGCGGCCTCGAGCGTGCCTTCGGAGTCCGGGAACAGCGTGTCCGGGTCCCCGATCACCTCGAGCTTGAGCCACGGGGTGTCCAGCAGCTCGCGGGCGAGCCGCGCGGTGAGCACGGCGTCCTCCGCCGTGTAGCAGCCAGCGGTGTTTGGCAGCACGTGGACCTTGGTCCGGTCGATGTACTCGAGGATGTTCTCGCCCTTCGGAGCGCGGAGATCGACGCGCCGGATGGCCAGGGTCACCATCTCGGTGGCGCCTGCCTCGTGGCACGCGCGCATCGTGGCGAAGTCGGGGTACTTGCCGGTGCCCAGGATCAGCCGGGACGAGAAGGTGCGGTCGGCGATGGTCAACATCGCCGCCGTCTATCCCAGGATGTGCCGCGAGCGGCGCGTGCACCCTTCGGGCTGGCTCAGGATGTGCCGGCGCTCCGCCCTCCGTGTGCGCTCAGCGCCGCCGCTTGAGCCAGCCGGTCGCTACCAGCCCGAGCCCGAGCACGGCCAGCGGATCCAACCCGGCCCCGTCCAGCCCCGGCGCGGTGGTGCAGGCGCACCCGCCGCCGCCTTGCCAGCTCCCGGTGTCCACCCCTGCGGTGTCCCCCGTGTCGGAAGTGTCGCCGGTGTCGCCCGTCTCGCCGGTGTCCGGACCGTCCGGATCGACGTAGTTGGGGATGCCATCGCCGTCGGCGTCGGCTTCGCCTTCGTCGATGTCCGGCGCTCCGTCGTCGTCCGAGTCGGGGTCGAGCCGGTTCGGGATGCCGTCACCGTCTGCGTCGGGGTCCGCGACGCCGTCGTTGTTGGCGTCGACGTTCTCCTCAGACATGTCCGTGATCCCATCGTCGTCGGAGTCGAGGTCCAGGTAGTCCGGGGTCCCGTCGCCGTCGGTGTCGGGGATCTCGTCGGCCGGGTCGGTGTAGTCGTAGTCGCCGACCTCGATGCGCGTGTCGATGCCGTCGCCGTCGTCATCGGTGTCGTCCCAGTCGGGGGAGCCGTCGCCGTCGGTGTCGCGCACGACGCCGCTGCTCGCGTAGTCGGGGCCGACCTCGTCGCCGTCCGTCACGCCATCGCCGTCGGTGTCGGCGTTGAAGGGATCAGAGCCGATCGCCGTCTCGTCGTCGTTCTGCAGCCCGTCGCCGTCGCTATCGAAGCCCTCGCAGCAGTCGGGGTCGACGTAGTCGAGGATGCCGTCCGCGTCCTCGTCGTTCTCGCCTTCAGAGAGGTCCCCTTCGCCGTCGTCGTCAGCGTCCGTGTCGAGGCGGTTCGGCGTGCCGTCGCCGTCGGCATCGGGGTCGGCTACGCCGTCGTTGTTGGCGTCCACGGTCTCCTCGTTCGAGGTCAGGATCCCGTCGCCGTCGTCGTCGTTGTCGTCGGCGTCGATGCGCCCATCGCCGTCGGTGTCGTCCGTGCCGGAGGTCACGCCTTCGTCGGCGTCGAGGATCGTGTCGTCGTCCGAGTCGGTGTCGCGGTGGTCCGGGATGCCGTCGCCGTCTACGTCTTCGATCGTCGTCTCGTCCGCGGGGTCATACCCGGCCCCGATCTCGGCGCTGGTGAGCAGGCCGTCGTTGTCGTCGTCGGTGTCGTTCCAGTCGGGCGACCCGTCGGAGTCGGTGTCCATCGGCGCGGTGATGTCCGCGCCGACCTCGTAGCCGTCCAACAGGCCGTCCCCGTCGGAGTCCGCGTTCGTGGGGTCCGAGCCGACGATGGCCTCGTCGTCGTCGGAGAGCCCGTCGCCGTCGCTGTCCAGCCCGGCGCAACAGGACGGATCCACGTAGTCGGGGATCCCGTTGCCGTCGGCGTCGACCTCGCCCTCCGAGAGGTCCACTTCGCCGTCGTTGTCGCTGTCCGTGTCGAGGTAGTTCGGCGTGCCGTCGCCGTCGGCGTCGGGGTCCGCCGCGCCGTCGTTGTTGGCGTCGACCGCGTTCTCGCTGGAGGTCAGGATCAGGTCGCCGTCATCGTCGGTGTCCTGGAAGTCCAGCGCGCCGTCGCCGTCGGTGTCCACGGTGCCCTCGACGCTGTCGTCCACGCCGTCGTCATCGGAGTCGAGGTCGAGGTAGTCCGGCGTCCCATCGGCGTCGGTGTCCGCGATCGTGCCCGTGTCCGCGGGGTCGTACAGCTCCCCGAGCTCGTCGGCCGTGAGGATGCCGTCGTCGTCGTCGTCCGTGTCGTTCCAGTCCGGCGCGCCGTCGCTGTCCGAGTCCTGGGGCGCGCTGATGTCGGTGCCAACCTCGTAGCCGTCCTCCAGCCCGTCGCCGTCGGTGTCGGCGTTGAGCGGGTCGGACCCGATGAGCGCCTCCTCGTCGTCGGTCAGGCCGTCGCCGTCGGTGTCCAGGCCCGAACAGCAGGCGGGGTCCACGTAGTCGGGGATGCCGTTGCCGTCGGCGTCGATGTCGCCTTCGGAGAGGTCGGACTCGCCGTCGTTGTCGCTGTCCAGGTCGAGGTAGTTCGAGGTCCCGTCGCCGTCGGCGTCGGGGTCGGCGACCGTGTCGTTGTTCGCGTCCACGGCGTTCTCGTCGGCCGTGGGGATGCCGTCGCCGTCGTCGTCCAAGTCCTGGAAGTCGGCTGCACCATCGCCGTCGGTGTCCGACGTGCCTTCGGTGCCGTCGAGCACGCCGTCGCCGTCGCTGTCCGTGTCGAGGTGATCGGGCGCGCCGTCGCCGTCCGTGTCGAGCGTGGTCCCGTCGGACGCGATCTCGTCGCTCGTGGGGAGACCGTCGTTGTCATCGTCCGCGTCGTTCCAGTCGGGGAGCGTGTCGCCGTCGGAATTCTGCGGGGAGCTGATGTCGCTGCCGACCTCCACTCCGTCGAGGAGGCCGTCGTCGTCGCTGTCGGCGTCGTACGGGTCAGACCCGATGACGCCCTCGTCGAGGTCGGTCAGGCCGTCGCCGTCGGTGTCGAGCGTGCCGCAACAATCCGCGTCGACGAAGTCGTCGATGCCGTCGCCGTCGAGGTCATCCAAGCCTTCGACCTCGTCGGTGAGCACGTCCCCGTCGGAGTCGAGGTCAAGGTAGTTGGGCGTGCCGTCGCCGTCCACGTCGGTGTCTGCCGCCGCGTCGCCGTCGATGTCCTCGCTGTTCTCGATGTTGGTGTCGATGCCGTCGCCGTCGTCGTCCGTGTCCTCGCCGTCCTGCAGCCCGTCGCCGTCTGTGTCGCCGATGCCTTCGGTAGCGTCCATGACGCCGTCGCCGTCGGAGTCGTCGTCCAAGTGGTCGGGCACGCCGTCGCCATCCACGTCGTCCGGCTCGGCGAGCGGATCGGCAGCGTCGTATGCGTACCCGATCTCGTCCGCGGTGAGCAGCGTGTCGCCGTCGTCGTCGGTGTCGTTCCAATCCTCCGAGCCGTCGCCGTCCGAGTCGACGGGCGCCGTGACGTCCGCCCCCACCTCGTACCCGTCGTACAGGCCGTCGCCGTCCGTGTCCGGGTTGGTCGGGTCGGACCCGATGACCGCCTCCTCCAGGTCGGTGAGCCCGTCGCCGTCGAGGTCGTTGCCCTCGTCCACGCCGTTGCAATCGTTGTCGATGCCGTCCGCGAGCTCGGGGGCTCCGGGGTACACCGTAGCGTTGGTGTCGTCGCAGTCGTCGCCGCCCCACGCGTCGGAGTCGTGGCCGTCGTGGTCGGCGTCGTAGTCCGACAGGCCGTCGCAGTCGCTGTCTACGCCATCGTACGCGGTGTCCGTCGTGCCGGGGTGCACCGCGGCGTCGGTGTCGTCGCAGTCGTCGCCGCCGTAGACGTCGGAGTCGTAGCCGTCGACGTCGGCGTCGAAGTCGTCGTCGCCGGCACAGTCGCTGTCGATGCCGTCGTACCAGGTGTCCGCCGCACCCGGGTAGACCGAGCCGTCGTTGTCATCGCAGTCATCGCCGCCCCACGTGATGTCGTCGTGGCCGTCGCTGTCGGCGTCGTGGTTGTCGCCGCCGCTGCAGTCGGAGTCAATCCCGTCCGACGGCAGGTCGGTCGCCCCGGGGTGGATCGACGCGTCGCTGTCGTTGCAGTCCGTGCCGCCGTAGCTGGCCGAGTCGTAGCTGTCGCTGTCCTGGTCGTAGTCGGACGCGCCGTCGCAGTTCTCGTCGACGCCGTCGTACCACACCTCCGCGGCGCCGGTGTAGGTCGCCGGGTCGGTGTCGTCGCAGTCGGTCCCGCCGGAGCCCTCGGCCGCCTGCCCGTCGCCGTCCTGGTCGGTGTCGTTGCCGTCACAGTCTTCGTCAACGCCGTTGTACCAGACCTCGGACCGGCCCGGGTTCACGCTTGAAGCGAGGTCGTCGCAGTCGGTGCCGCCATACGCGGTCGCGTCGTAGCCGTCGCCGTCCTGGTCGTAGTCCGACGCGCCGTCACAGTCCTCGTCGACGCCGTCGTACCAAATCTCGGCGGCGCCGGGGTTCGCCGCCGCGTTGCCGTCGTCGCAGTCACTGTAGATGTCGTACCCGTCGCCGTCGGCGTCGACGATCGCGTCGGACCCGCTGCAGTCTTGGTCCACGCCGTCGTAGGGCGTGTCGTACGCGCCGGGGTTGGACAAGGGATCGAGGTCATCGCAGTCCGAGCCGCCCACCGAGGGGTCGGTGTACCCGTCGAGGTCCTGGTCCCCGTCGTTCCCGTCGCAGTTCTGGTCGGTGCCGTCGTACCAGATCTCGGCCTCGCCGGGGTTCACGTTGGCATCGCCGTCGTCGCAATCGACGGTGGACAGGTAGCCGTCCCCGTCGGCGTCCACGACGGCGTCCGAGCCGTTGCAGTTCTGGTCGATCCCGTCGTACGGGATGTCCGTCACGCCGGGGTTGATGCCAACGTCGGCGTCGTTGCAGTCGTCCCCGCCGTACACGTCAGAGTCGTAGCCGTCCCCGTCGGCGTCGTAGTCGCTGTCCCCGAGGCAGTTGCTGTCGATGCCGTCGTACCAGGTGTCGGCCGCACCATCGTGAATGGTCGCATCGAACGGGTCGCAGTCCGTCGCGCCGGTGTAGCCGTCCCCGTCGATGTCGTAGACCTGGCTGACCGCGGAGCCCGCACCGCCGTCCGTCGCGTTGTCTGGCCCGGAGCCGCCGGCCACGCTCGTGCTGCAGGCACTGGTGAGCGTGTTCCAGAACTGCTTCGCCCGGCCGCCACCGCCACCGCCGCCGTTGTCGTCGATGTTCGCGCCCGCCCCGCCGTACGCGTAGAGCGTCCCGGTGCAGTTGAGGGTGCCGGCCATCAGCATCAGACCGCCACCGGCGCCGCCGCCGGCCGCGTCGTTGTTGTAGTTTGCGCCGGCCGACCCGTACGCCTCCACGGTACCGGCCATCACGATGCTGTCGGCCTGGAGCCAAATATAGCCGCCGCCATCGCCGCCGTACCCGCCGTCGTCGCCATCGGCGTTCCCCGCAGCGCCTCCCGCCGAGCCCATCGCGAGGTCGCTCCCGCTGCTGGTGCCGTACGCGGCTCCGCCGGTGCCGTCCGTCGTGGCGTTGTCGTCCTTGACGCCGTTCCCGCCCGCCCCGCCGTACGCCCCGCCGCCGCCCGAGTCCCGGTACGCCGCCCCGCCCTTGCCCGGGCCCGTGCCCTGCCCATCGGCGTTGTGCTGGCCCTGGTACCCGGCGCCGTTCGCGCGGATGTGCGACGTGCTGTCCACGTAGATGTAGTTCGCGCTCAGCGTCAGCGTGCCGGTGGTCCCGCTCCCGGTGTAGTCCGTGACCGCGAGGACACCGTTGTTGATGACGTACACGTTGTCGTAGGTGTACGAGCCGTTCATCGTGACGGTGGTGCCGCTCACGGTCAGGTCGGCGGCGAGCGCCGGGCGGAGGATCCCGGCGAGGACGAGCAGAGAGAGGGACATCGGTGGACCTGCGTTGGGGCGCGATTGTACCCCATCGGAGCGGGGCCCACAGGGCAAACCCGCCCCGGAAAGCGAAAGGCCGCCACCCCCTCGCGGGGATGACGGCCTCTGCTCTCGCCGCTCGGCTACTGCGCGCCGCGGGGCCCCGACTTGATCAGGAACTCGACGCGACGGTTGTTGCCCTTGCCCTCGGTCGTCGCGTTCGTGTCGATCGGCTTCGTCTCACCGTACCCGACGGCCGTGAGGCGCGCAGCGTCGACCTTGCCGGTGGTCACGAGGTACTTCATGACCGCCTCCGCGCGACCCTGGGACAGCTTGAGGTTGGCCTCGTCGTTGCCGTCGCTGTCGGTGTGGCCCTGGACCTCGATCTTCGTCAGGTCCGGGTTCTCGTTCAGGGTCTTGGCGACCATGTCGAGCAGCCCGTAGCTCTGCTTCTTGATCGTGGTCTTGCCGGGGTCGAAGTACACCTTGTCGAGGATCTCAATCTTGCCGGCGGTCACGATGACGCGCTTGGGGCAGCCGTCGGACCGCGCGGGGTCTTCCCGGGGGTCCTTCGCCTGGTCCGGGCACTTGTCGCGCTTGTCCGGGACCTGGTCCGTGTCGCGGTCCGGGCAGCCGCCGGTGTTGACTGGGCCGGCCTCGTCGGGGCACTGGTCCTTCGCGTCCACCACCGTGTCGTGATCGCGATCAGGGCAGCCGTTGGTCTCGACGGTGCCGGGCTCGTTCGGGCACTGGTCCTTGCCGTCCGCGATGCCGTCCTTGTCGTTGTCCGGGTCGGGGCAGCCGTCGTCGTCCTGGAACCCGTCGGCGTCCTCGGGGTTGTTCGCGCAGCCGTCCTTGGTGTCGAGCACGCCGTCCTTGTCGTTGTCCGGATCCGGGCACCCGTCCTCGTCCTGGAACTTGTCGGCGTCCTCGGCGATGTCGATGCAGGCGTCGGTGTCGTCCAGGATGCCGTCGGCGTCCTTGTCCTTGACGGGCTCCTTGCCCGGGAAGTGGTAGCCGATGCCGCCGATCACGCGAACGTCCGGCGCGCCAACGCCGGCCACGAGGCCGGTCCCCAGGCCCAGGGTCGCGACGATGCCGGAGCCGGTGCCGTAGGTGCCGTAGACGTGCGCCTCGATCGGGTTCTTGTTGTAGGGCCCGACGCCGCCAGCGAGGCCGATCATGCCGTCGAGCTCGAGGCCGACGAGCACGGGGTCTGCGACCCGCACGCCGGCGCCGACGCCGCCAGTGAGCCCGGAGCCGATGGTGTACTCACCGAGGTCCGACCCCTTCGTGGCGTTGATGCCGAGGTTGCCGTCCACGTAGAACTTCTCGTTGGGCTTGAACCCCGCGGATGCGGTCAGCCCGCCGCTCACGCTGCCGCTGCCGCTGTACTTCAGCTCGCTGCCCGTGGGCAGCGTGAACTGCGGCACCAACGCAAACCCGAGCCCGTTCTTGGCGGCGTCCACCACGCGGATCACGCCCTGCAGCTTGATGTCGCCCATCGCGACGCCGTTGAACGACTGGTCCGGCCCGCCGACGAACGGGTAGATCGGCACGTCCAGGTCGACGCGTGCGATGCCGCCGATGGTGTAGCCTCCCATCACGTGGCTCGCGAACTGCGTGCCGACGATGACGGTCTTCGAGTCGTCGCTGAAGACTTGCACCACGGGGTCGTGCGCGTAGACGAGCATGAGCCCGCCGAACGCATCGCTCGGGTATCCGACGGTCGGGGCGATGATTTGCAGACCGCCCTGTTCGTCGAAGGTGGAGCCGGTGGCGTCGAACGTATCGGCGTCAACAGCGTGGGCGGGGCGGGCGGCGAGTAGCAACAGCAGGGAGAGCATGGACCTCTCGAGGGGATGAAGGGAGTCGAAGGGGAGCTCGCCCCCGAGCGGGGTCGTGGGGAAGCACCCCGAACGGTACAGGATTCAGATCGCTCGGTCAACGACCTCTAACGGGGCGGTGGCACGGGGACGCGCTGAATTCTCACCCTAGGTCCCGCCGCTGTAGCCTGGACCCGCGTCTGCATCGGACGGTCAGCAAACCAGCTCGGCTCGACGGGCACCAGGTCCAAGACGGCCTCGTCGCCCTCCCACCGCGCTGTCGTGGTCCCGATCCCGTGGCCCTCTTGCCCCGCGATGTCAACGACAAAGCGGCTGTGGACCTCGCCGGTGAAGCGGCGCCGCAAGTCCGGCAGCGCGGGCTGGAACACGGCTCGCACCACGGGGAAGTCGATCCCGGCCTGCTCGACCTCGACCCGGTCCAGCTCCCCACCGACAAAGCGGTACCGCAACGTGGTCACCGGCCCCTCGCGCTCGACCCAGCCGTCCGGGGCGTCGGTCCACCGCTCCTCGCCTTGCGTCGGCCAATCCCCTGCACCGCCCGGGCGCGTCAGAGAGAACCCTTGGCCCGTCGGGGCGGGGTCGTGCTCGACGAAGTCGGCGATCGCGAAGCCCCCTTGCGTCTGCGCCAGGAGGAACTTCATCGGGTAGAGCCCGAACAGCTTGCGGATGTGCTGCACCTCCCCGCCGATGCTCACCGACGCGTCGCCGCCCGGCTGGTACAGGTGAATATCGAGCAGCGCGGCGAGCGACGCTTGGCTGTGCCCCATGGTGTTGCCGTTGCGGGGCTTGCTCGGCTTCGTGGGGAGGGGCCCGGCGTAGTGCACGTCCACTGCGTCCCCGTGCGGGTTCTCGTACTGAAAACGCAGGTCGACAGCGTCCCCCGCCGACGCGTCAGTGACCACCAGGTTCCCCGGGTGTCGGGGCACCGGGATCTCCGGCAGCCACGAGCGAATGTCCGGCACGTCGGACGTGATGGTCTGGACGAAGGCCGTGTCGGCGTCCTTCGCGATCCAGAGCCCACGCGCCGGACCGGCGTCCGTCGCCGGCAAATCGATGCGGGCGTACTCGTGCATGATCCAGTCGGGGTGCGTGGTCTCGAGCACCACGTCGAGCGCGTACCGCAGCCCCCACGCCTGCACCGGGAGCACCAGCGGGCCCGAGGGCGCGGCGTCGGAGTACTGTGCGCCGGACGGCTGAAACGCGTCGTAGTCCGCGCGATCAGCGCCGGTGACGACCGGGGGGCCGGGCAGCAGGTGCTTGAGTCCGCAGCCGACCAACAGGAGCAGAGGGAAGGTGCGCATCGTTCACTGCACATAGCCCAGCGCGCGGAGCGCCTCGATGTTGACCGGGGTGTCCGTCGCGGCCGTAGCCGTCGGCACGTGCGCGGCTTGCCACGCCGCTGCTGCGGATGTGAGGCCGGGGAGCCAGGCGGGGTTGGCCACGGGCGCCTGCTCCCCAGGGTCGGCTGCGAGGTCGTACGCCTCGGACGAGCCGTCCTCGCCCAGGATCAACGAGTACGGGTACTGCACAAAGGCTCGCCGGACACGGTTGAACCGCGTGGCGAGCGCGGGGTTCTGGAGATCACGCTTCCGGGCGTAGTAGCTCTCGCTCACCTGGACGCCGGAGCTGGGGGTGCTCGCGGCGTCGGGCAACCCCGGCACCCCGGCCGCGGCGAGGATCATCGACGCGACGTCGTGGTGCTGCAGGGGGGTCGCGTCCCTCCCCGGCGTGTAGCCGGGGCCGCGAACGAGTAGCGGCACGTGCAGTACCTGCTCGTACACGTCTTTTGAGTGCTCGACCAAGTCGTGCTCGCCGAGGTACTCGCCGTGGTCGGCCAAGATGAACACGTAGTCGTTGTCGTCCACACCGAGCGAAGGCAACGCGTCCAGCAGCATCCCCAGCTGCTCGTCCATGAAGCGGATCTCGCTGTCGTACGCCTCGCTCCAGCTAGCGACCACCTCGGGCGTCTGCTCGCGGTTGGCCATGATCCGCTCGGTCGCCCGCTGCCACGCGCCGCCGCCCGGGAGCGTCTTCTTGCGGATCTTGTCGGGCTCGCGGACGTAGCCGTCGCGCAGGTGCCAAGGCGTGTGTGGGTCGATGAAGTTGAGGAACAAGAACATCCCGCCCTGGCGCGGGGCGCCGAGCGCCTGCTGGGCCATGCGCTGCACGCGGTCCGCCGTGGGGTCGAACGTCCCGTCCGCCGCGGGCTTGAGCTGGCTGCACAGCCACACGTCGAAGCCCTGGGACAGGCCCCAGGACGGGTCCAGGAACGCCTTGTTCGCCGCGATCCCAACGGTGCGGTAGCCGGCTTGCCGGAGCGCGCGCGCGACCGTGGGGCTCCCGCGCGCCAAGGGCCCGGCCTGCTGCGGGGACTCCAGCGGAACGCCGTGCGCACCGTGCGTGATCGGCCATTTCCCGGTGAACAGCGACGCGTGCGACGGCAGCGTCCACGGTCCATCCGCGCGGAACTGGTCGTAGACCCGCGCGCCCTTCGCCCAGGCGTCGAAGTGTGGCGACGTGTCCCGGTCGTACCCGTAGAGCCCCAGCCGGTCCAAGCGCGTGGTGTCGAGCACGATGACGACGACGTCCGGGCCCTGCGCTGGCTCCCAGGTGCGCGGCGCGCGGCCGAGCTCGGTGCGGAGGAGCTCCTCGTCGCGCTGCCACGCGGCGGTGTCGGGCTTCCACTCCGGCATCCGGGCGTCGGCGAGCAGGTACAGCCGGATGCCCCCGGCCAGCGCCAGCAGGCCGGCGCAGACAGCGAGCGCGGGGGCAAAGCGACGGGCGGTCATGGGCGGCGCCCGGCTATCACGAATCCTGTCCGGTTCGGGGCCAGCCCGGGCGCTGCGCAAACAAATGGGCTCCAACGTCCTGAAATCGCTTGAAGCGGGACGCTCGCTGGCCCCCTCCCGCGCCGTTCCCCGCAGGGTCTGGCGGAGCCGACGTCTTCGGCGGCTTCGTCAGACCGTGCCTTGGAACGGCGCAAAAGAACCGCCGATGCCGACGCGAGGTGTGCCGAG
>CALQBK020000086.1 GCA_943328795.2 Bifidobacterium breve | reverse complement strand
CCCGATGGCGTCGGTCGCGACCAGGACGGGCACCTCGCCCGACTGGAACATCGCGACCTGGGCGTTCCGCGTGCGGGGGGACAGCGCCCCCAGGACCACCGCGCAGCCGCCGAACTTGCGCCGGGCGCGCTCCGCGAGCGCGTAGACCGAGTCGGCCGAGAACGTGACCACGGCGCTGCGCGGGGGCAGCGCGCCGAGCGTGATCGGCCCGCGGTGCGTCAGCGACGACAAGCGAGGCTGGGCGGTGATGGTGACCTCGGGGCACAGCCGCCGCAGGACGTGGCCGACGCTGTCTGACCCAAGGAACAGGGTGCGCTTCGCGCCGCGGGCGTGGAGCAGGCGGTCGGTGAAGATGTGCCCGCGCCCGGGGTCCCCCGCGAGCTGGATCTCGTCCACGGCCAGGAAGTCGACCTTTCGCGCCAACGGCATCGCTTCCACGGTGCAGACCAGGTACCGCGCACCTGCGGGCGCCCGTCTCTCTTCGCCGGTGATCAGCGCCACCTGCCGCTCGCCGACCTTCTGGCTGACGCGGTCGTACACCTCGCGCGCCAGGAGCCGCAGCGGCAGCCCCATCATCCCGGTGTCGTACCGGAGCATCTCCTCGATCGCCACGTGCGTCTTGCCCGTGTTGGTCGGGCCGAGGATCGCGGTCAGCCCAGACGCAGGTGCATCAGGCGGGCGCAAGGAAGCGGGCAGGGGACGGGACATCTTGGGGAGGGGCCGGTGACTACAGCTGCCCGATCTCGCCCCCCGCTTCGCCGAGCCCCCGCTCGACGTACAGGCTGACGATGGTGCCCGCCGTCTCCTCGAGCGCCTTCTGCGTGACGTTGATCACCGGCCACTGCCTGTTCTTGCGGAACAGCTGCTGGGCGAACTCCAACTCGGCCAGGATGTACTCGATCTGCCCGTAGTTCGTCATCCCGCCGACGCGCATCGTGCGCAGCCGCTGCTTCCGGATGCCCTCGAGCGAGTCGGGGTCGATCAGCAGCGCGAACACGCGCCGCTGGTCGACCTCCCAGAGCTCTTTGGGCGGGTCGCGGTCGAGGACGAGCGGGACATTCGCCACCTTGTACCCCTTGTACGCGAGGAACACAGACAGCGGGGTCTTCGAGGTGCGCGAGACCCCGACCAGGATGATGTCCGCCTGCTTGAGCATCCGCGGCTCCTTCCCGTCGTCCACCTTCACGGTGAACTCCACGGCTTCGATGCGCCGAAAGTACGCCTCGTCCGCCCGGTGCATCAGGCCCGGCAGGTTGGTCGGCGCGGTGTCGAGCCAGCCCGAGAGCCCGGTGATCACGTTCCCCAGCACGTCCACCTGGAGGATGCGGTACGCCTTCGCCAGCTCGTTCGCGAACACCCTCTGCTCGGCCGACACCAGCGACGTGACGACGAACGCCTGCTGCAACGCCGCCTGTTTCAAGATCCGCTCGAGCGTGACGCGGTCGACTACGTTCGGGAACTGGTGCACTTGCACACGCGTGCCCTCGAATTGTCGCAGCGCAGCGCGCGTGACTCGGTCCGCGGTTTCGCCAGTGCCGTCGGAGAGGACGAAGATCGGTCGGGTCATGTCACGAAGGTACCCCGGGAGCGCTGAGGTGTTTACGCTTTTGCATGGTCCCGGCCGTCCTGTTCCTGCTCTTCACCGTCGTTCCGGCGTTCGAGACGTGGCTCCTCATCGAGGTTGGGCAGGTCATCGGGGGCTGGGAGACCGTCGGTTGGCTGATCGCGATGGGGCTGCTGGGGTCCTGGCTGGGGAAGCGCGCCGGGACCGGGGTGCTCCGCCAGATCGGGGACGACCTGCGGGCGGGTCGGAGCCCAGCGGACAGCGTGGTGGAAGGCGCGCTTGTGCTCGTTGGCAGCGTGCTGCTCGTCACGCCAGGGTTCCTCTCGGACGTCGTCGGGCTGCTCCTTTTTCTCCCGCCAGTGCGGCGGTCGCTCGCGCCGAGGTTGAAGCACGCTGTGCTCCGCTGGTTGACCGGTCGGCCGGGCGGGTTCAAGGTGAGCGCGGGGCCGATGGGGCCGGGGCCTGCCGCGCCGATGGACGACGAGCGGGTCCGGAGAGGTTTTGACCACCCGGGGTTCTGACGCAGGTGCAGCGCGGGCGGAGCCCTCGGCGGTGCGCGTCGTCGCGCTCTACGCGTTCGTCGCGATTGACGACGGCGAGGCGCTGCGCGCGCGGCTCGAGGCCCTCTGCCGCGAGCACGGCATCCGCGGCACCCTGCTGCTCGCCCACGAGGGGATCAACGGCACCGTGGCCGGCACGTTCGAGGGCGTGCAGGCCCTGCTCGACCTGCTGGCGTTGGACGGGCGCTTCGGGGGGCTCGACTGGAAAGAGTCGTTCGCTCCGACGCGGCCATTTCACCGGATGAAGGTCCGGTGGAAGGACGAGATCGTGACGCTCGGCCGCCCGGAGGTGGACCCGACGCGGCAGGTCGGCACGTACGTCGACGCCGCGGGTTGGAACGCGCTGCTCGCGGACCCGGACGTCGTGGTGATCGACACGCGAAACCACTACGAGGTGCGCTTGGGCACCTTCCCTGGCGCACGCGACCCGATGACGCAGTCGTTCTCGGAGTTCCCCGCTTTCGTCGAGCGCGAGCTCGACCCTGCAAAACACCGCAAGGTCGCGATGTTCTGCACAGGCGGGATCCGGTGCGAGAAGGCGTCGTCGTTGATGCTCGGGGCGGGGTTCGAGCAGGTGTTCCACCTGCGCGGCGGCATCCTGCGGTACTTGGAGACGACCCACGCGGACGAGAGCCGCTGGGAGGGCGATTGCTTCGTGTTCGACGAGCGGGTCGCGGTGACCCACGGCTTGGCCCCCACGGCCGCCGTGGTGTGCTTCAACTGCCGCATGCCGCTGACAGCCGCGGACCAGGCGGACGCCTGCTACGAGCCGGACGTCAGCTGCCCACACTGCGCGGCGGGGTTGACGGACGCCCGGCGAGCCGGCCTGCGGGAGCGCGCGCGTCAACTGGCGCTCGCCGCGGCGCGTGGCGAAGAGCACATCGGGGACATCGCGCCGATCGTGGAGCGAAGGCGCGCAGAGAAGCGGGCGCGACGGGGCGATTTGCGATAACCGCGCGCCCTCCCTGGATCCCACCATGAACCGCATCCTCCCGCTCATCGACGCCGGCGCGTACATCCGGCTCTTCCACGGCAAGACCTTCGTGCTCAAGGTCTCCGGCAGCATCCTGGCGGACGAGCGGGCGCGCGCCGCGCTCGCGGAGGACGTGTCGCTGCTGCACCACGTCGGGATTCGGCTCGTGCTCGTGCACGGCGGCGGGCCCCAGCTCGACGCGCTCTCCGACCGCATGGACGTGCCCCGCGAGGTGGTCGCTGGCCGCCGCGTGACGGACGCCCGCACGCTCGACCTCGCGAAGATGGTCTTCCGCGGGCAGCTGAACAGCGACCTGGTCACCGCCCTCGCCGCCGCCGGCGTGAAGGCCGTCGGGCTCTCCGGGGCCGACGGGCGCAGCATCCTCGCGTCGCGTCGCCCGCCGCGCACGATGCGGGACCCGTCTACGGGCGCAGAGCAGCTCGTCGACTTCGGGTTCGTCGGCGACATCGACAGCGTGGACGCCATGCTGCCCCGCCTGCTGCTCGACAACGGCATGGTGCCGGTGTTCTGCTCGCTCGCGTGCACGACCGGCGGGCAGCTTTTGAACGTGAACGCCGACACCATCGCCGCCCGGGTGGCGGTGGCCCTGGGCGCCGAGAAGCTCATCCTCTGCACGAGCGTCGCCGGGCTGCTCGAAGACGTGAAGGACCCGCGGCGGCTCGTGTCGTACGGCGACCTGGGGACCGTCGAGGACCTGACCCGCCAGGGCGCTGTGTCCGGTGGCATGTTGCCCAAGCTCTCGGCCTGCACCGAGGCGCTGAAGGGCGGGGTCTCCCGGGTGCACCTGATCGACGGCACGCGCGCGCATAGCCTGCTGCTCGAGCTGTTCACCAATGAAGGCTGCGGCACGATGTTGGTCGCCCGCCGCGAGGGCTGATCCGGCCGCGACGGAGGCGGGCTACTTCTTCGGCTGCTTCGCAGCGTCCCCAGTGCCCTCGATCGGCGCGTTCTTGCCGGCCTTCTTGGCCTTTTGCACGTCGCGCAGGTTCTGGAGCCAGGTCTTCTTCATCCGGGTCTCCGACAAGCGCGTCTTCCCGCCGAACCGGTACGAGAGGTCCGTGGCGGGGAGCACCCACGCGAACGGCGTGGCCGAGAGCCCGTAGCCGATGCGCGCATCGATGTGCTTCCAGCTCGCCTGGTACGACAACGACACCACGTAGGACTTGCTCAGCGCGACCGGGCCACCGGCCTTGTCAGCGCCCTCCAGCAGGCTGTCCAGCGCGACGATCGGGGGCAGGGTACCGCCGGAGCCGAGGTCGGTTGCCAGCGAGCTCCACACGATCGCTTGGCCGAACAGGACGATGCTGTCGCGCCGGTTGAAGCGGAAGTCCGTCGCCGCGCGAAGGCTCACCGCGTTGCCGAGGACGCTGAAGTTCACGTTGTCCTCGTGCAGTTGGGTGTTCAGCGATTCGATGCTGTCCTTCGTGCCGACCAACAGCAGCGGCGAGATCTTCGTCAGGTCCGGCAAGCCGTCTGCGGTGATCCGGTCGTAGAAGCCCGCGAGGTGGAAGCTCCAAGGCTTGATGATCTGGATGCTCGTCATCGCGCCGGCCTCGACGTAGCTGCCGGTGAAGCCCTTCGACGGGAGGACGAACACCGAGCCAAGCGCCGCGAAGTCGAACGGACCGACCCGGGCGACGTCCCACTTCAAGTTCCCGTTCGGCACCTTCAAGATGTCGAGCACCGGGACGGTCCCGAGCTGCACGCGGGGCAAGACGCCGACGGTGATCGCCCCGAGACCGACCTTCACCTCGCCCCACTCGAGCGTGTACGCCGTGAAGTCCGTTTGGCCGTACGGGTTCTGGGGGAGCTTCCAGCGTTTTGGCTGCAGGTCCTTGACCTCGTTCGTAGTGAGGTCGCGCGTCTTCAACGCCTCGGAGAGATCGAGCGCCGGCGGCTCGGGCGTGGTGGGCTCCGAGGGCGACACCCCGGCTTCCGCCGGCTGGGCGGGCTCGGCCGGCACGGGGGGGGCGACGGGCTCGGCTGACTCGGTGGGCGCGGCCGCAGCCGGGTCTGCCGGCGCGTCTGTCACGGCGGGCTCGACGGGGCCGTCCGTTGTCGGGAGCGTCGTAGCGGGGTCGTCGGCGAAGGCGGGGCGGCTGAGCAGGACCAGGTGGAGCAGCATCCCTGCAAAGTATCGGGCTCCGGCGATATGTGCCCCAGCATGAGCCCTTCCTCCCCGATTCATCCCGCCACGGAGCGCGTCGCCCAACAGGCACGCGACTCGGTGGACGCCGCAATCCACGCGCTGTCCGGCTACCTCCGCATCCCGGCGATCTCGTGCGACCCGGAGCGGGCAGGGGACGTGCGTGCGCTCGCCGCCCGCGTGCGGGCCGACCTCGAAGCGCTCGGGCTCGACCGCGCCCGCGTGATCGAGCTCCCCGGCGCGTTGCCCATCGTCGCGGCCGAGTGGCTGAAGAAGCCGGGCAAGCCGACGCTGTTGATCTACGGGCACATGGACCTGCAGCCGGTGAAGGGCGAGGCGTGGGACAGCCCGCCGCACGAGCCGACCGTGCGAAACGGCCGGTTGTACGCGCGGGGTGCCGCCGACGACATGGGCGGCTGGGTCTCGCACTTGTTCGCGCTGAAGGCCTGGCTCGACGTCGCGGGCGACTTGCCCTGCAATATCAAGCTCATCCTGGAGTCCGAGGAGGAGATCGGGAGCCCGAACCTCGAGCGGTACATGGACGAGGTGCCCGACGTGTTCGCATCGGACGCGATGGTGCTCACGGACTGCGAGAACCCGTCGACGGAGATCCCGGGGCTGACCACCTCGCTGCGCGGCATCCTGGAGGCCACCGTCACGGTGAGCGCGCTCACCGCGGACATCCACTCGGGGCTGTGGGGCGGCATGGTGCCGGACGTCTCGACCGGGTTGATGACGGTGATCGCGCGGCTGGTCGACGACGACGGCCGGCTCAAGACGCCGCGCATGGACGTGCCCGAGTCCTGGCAAGGCCCCGCGTGGGACGTGCCGCTCACCACCGACGTGATCCGCGCCGGGGCTCACCTCGCGCACGGGATCGAGCCGCTGCCGTGCCGAGGCCACCCGCCGGCCGAGCACCTGTGGCGCCAGCCGGCCGTCACCGTGTTGACCACCACGTTGCCGACCGCCGAGCGCAAGAAGAACGCGCTCCGGCAGTCCGCGTCCGCGATCCTGTCCGTGCGCGTCGCGCCGGGCCAGTCCGACGACGCGATCAAGGCCGCGATCACGTCCACGCTCACCACGTGCCCCCCAGGTGGCGCCCACGTCGAGGTGTCCTGGTCCGCCGGCGAGTCCGGCGCCTGGCTCTACACCCCCAGCGGACCGGCGTTCGACGCCGCGGACCGCGCGTATGTCCGCGCTTGGGGCCGCCCGTTGCTCCAGGTCGGCGTCGGCGGGTCCATCCCGTTCGTGGCGCTGTTCGGCCGGCGCTTCGGTGACCTGCCGCTGATCTTGAACGGCGTGATCGACCCGCTCACGACCGCGCACGGCCCGAACGAGAGCCTCGATCTCGGCGTGTTCGCGAAAGCGATCTTGGCAAACGTGTACTTCTACGCCGAGATCGCCGAAGTTCCGCTCGGCTGATCCTCGCCAAAGCAGCGGGCCCGACGCCCGGCCCCAACCTTCCCAAACCGCCTCACTCGGTTTTGGAAGCCTTTCGTATTAAGCCCCGCTCCCTATAGGAACAGACCCCGATGGCCGAAGGCATCACCCCCCGCGCAACGGACTACTCCCAGTGGTACCTCGACGTCATCGCCCAGGCGGAGCTGTCCGACTACTCGCCCGTCAAGGGCTGCATGGTGTTCCGGCCCCACGGTTTTGCGGTCTGGGACCTGATGAAGAACGACCTCGACCGGCGCTTCCGCGAGACGGGGCACGTGAACGCCTACTTCCCGCTGCTCATCCCCGTGAGCTTCCTCTCGAAGGAAGCCGAGCACGTGGAGGGCTTCGCGAAGGAGTGCGCCGTAGTCACCCATCACCGCCTGCGCGCAGCCGCGGGCGGCGGCGTTGAGCCGGACCCCGCGTCCAAGCTGGAGGAGCCGCTCGTCATCCGGCCCACGTCCGAGACGATCATCTGGCACATGTACGGCCAGTGGATCCAGTCCTGGCGCGATCTCCCGATCCTGATCAACCAGTGGGCGAACGTCGTCCGCTGGGAGATGAAGACCCGCCCGTTCTTGCGGACGGCCGAGTTCCTTTGGCAAGAGGGGCACACTGCCCACGCCACGAAGGACGAGGCCGTCGAGGAGACGCGCCGGATGCTCGGCGTCTACGAGGACTTCGCCCGCGACGTGCTCGCCGTGCCCGTCATCAAGGGCGTGAAGTCCACGTCCGAGCGGTTCGCCGGCGCCGAGGACACGTACTGCATCGAGGCGCTGATGCAGAACGGCTGGGCGCTCCAGGCCGGCACGAGCCACTTCCTGGGGCAGAACTTCGCGAAGGCGTTCGACGTCACGTTCCAGACCACCGCGGGTGAGCGGGAGTTCGTGTGGGCGACGAGCTGGGGCGTGAGCACCCGGCTGATCGGCGCGGTCATCATGACGCACTCGGACGACACGGGGCTCGTGCTCCCGCCGGCCATCGCGCCGGTCCAGGTAGTGATCACGCCGATCTGGAAGACCGACGCAGAGAAAGAGCTGGTGCTCGCCCATGCCGACCGCGTGAAGGCCGCGCTCACCCCCGCGTTCCGCGTCAAGCTGGACGCCCGCGACACCATCAAGCCGGGCGCGAAGTACTTCGAGTGGGAGCGCAAGGGCGTGCCCCTGCGGCTCGAGATCGGCCCGCGCGACGTACAAGGCGACTCCGTCTTCGCAGCCCCGCGCACCGGGGGCAAGAAGTTCGGGATCGCCGCCGCGACCGTGGCCGAGGGCGTTGGCACCGCGCTGGCGAACATCCAGGCCGAGCTGTACGCCCGCGCGCTGGCCCGTCGCGAGGAGACCCTGCGCACGTGCACCAGCTACGAGGGCTTCAAGGCCGAGCTCGAGCGCGGGGGGTTCATCCGGACCTTCTGGGCCGACGATGCCGCGAACGAGGAGACGATCAAGGAGGAGACCAAGGCCACGATTCGTTGCTTCCCGCTCGAAGGGCAGGAAGCCGCGAGCGGGCAGACGTGTTTCTACTCCGGCCGCCCGGCCACCCACGTCGCGCTCTTTGCGAGGGCCTACTGATGCGCTCCTTCGTCCTCCCCTTCGTCCTTGGCCTCTCGGCCTGCATCACCCACGACGACGGGACGAACCCGGTCTGTGATTGCTACGTAGACACCGCGTCGACCGACACGGGCGACACCGCGGACACGGGCGACACGGCCGACACCGACACCGCAGACACGTCCGGCACGGACACGTCCGACACGTCGGACACCGGGACCGACACGGCCGGGGACACCGGCGGTTCGGACACCTCCGCCAATTAGCCGCGCTTGTAGCCATACGGATCGACGGGCTCCGCCGGCAGGGCGCCGTCCGTCTTCGTGACGGCCAAGTAGACAGCCGCGCCGACCACCACCTCGCCGACCATCCGCAGCAAGCTCGCCAGCACGCCGAACACCGCGAAGACCGGGCTGATGTCCGAGACTTGCCACCCAACCTCGGCGGCGCTCATCATCAGCGCGCTGCTGCTGAAGCTCGCGACCGACGCCAACAGTTGACAGACGGTGCCCCCTGCGAGCGCCAAGGAGGCCGCGCGGGACCGGGGGTAGAGCCAGGCGGCGAGGCCCAAGATCACGCAGTGAGCGAGCACGCTGGGCAGGTAGTAGATCGACTGGGTGAGCAGGGCGGGCAAGAGGGACGACACGAGCGCTCCGGGGTGCCCCTCCCGTAATGCAGAGATAAGTGCGTTGTTCACGATCGGAAAGCATGACAGTCACTGAAAAAGCCTACAAGAATCTTGAATTCCTCACCAGCAACGAGGCTCGCACCATCCGCATGTTGTGCGAGTACGAGGAGCCCCAGCGCCGCTTTGAGCACGAAGGTGTACGCGACACGGTCGTGGTGTTCGGGTCCGCCCGGGTCAAGTCCGGCGTCGAGGCGGCCGAGATCCTCGTCGAGGCCAAGAAGGAGCTCGCGGACGAGCAAGCCGCGGCTGCGCCACACCCCGAGCGCGTCGCCCACCTGGAGCGCGGGCTGAAGCAGGCCGAGCGCGCGGCCCGCATCGCCCGCTACTACGACGAGACCCGCGAGCTCTGTCGGCGGCTCACTGAGTGGAGCTTGGGGCGCGACCGGGCCTACCTGGTGTGCTCCGGGGGCGGGCCGGGCATCATGGAGGCCGCGAACCGCGGCGCGGCGGACGCCCCCGGCGGGCGCAGCGTCGCGCTCGGGATCTCGCTACCGTTCGAGGAGAAGGTGAACCGCTTCGCCACCCCCGCGCTGGCGTTCGAGTTCCACTACTTCTTCATGCGCAAGTACTGGTTCGCGTACCTCGCGAAGGCGATGGTCATCATGCCCGGCGGCTTCGGCACGCTGGACGAGATGGCCGAGGTGCTCACGCTGCGGCAAACGGGCAAGATCAAGAAGCGCTTGCCGATGGTGCTGTACGGCAAGGAGTACTGGGATGACATCTTGAACATGGACGCGATGGTCGAGTGGGGGACGATCTCCGAGAAGGACCTGCTGCTGATGCACCGCTCAGACAGCGTCGACGACGCGTTCGAGTTCCTTGTCTCGGCTATCGAAGCCAACGAGCGTGCAGGATGACCCCCTTCGGACTCCGCAACAAGTTGAAGGGCATCCTTGGTCGGCCGGGCAGCGGCCCGCGCGTGGACGAGCGCGTGCCGGTCACGTTCGTGACGCCCGACGGCAAGGAGCAGCAGGTGATGTCCGAGCTGCGCTACACGCTGGTGATGGCGAGCCAGACGCTCGACGCGCCGATCGCCACCGGCTGCCCCGACGGGCACTGCGGCGGCTGCGTGGTGGACGTGCTCGACGCGACGGGCATCGGCACCCCGAGCCCGGCGGAGGCCAAGCTGCTCGCCGAGAAGACCGAGCCGGGGATCCGCTTGGCCTGCCACGCACGCGTCGTGGGTCCCGGCGGCAAGATCAAGGTACGCGAGGTCTGGTCGATGTCGTCGGTCCGCGGGGACTAGCCCGGAGGGCTGGCTCCTAGGCTCCGAAGGGCAAGTCGGAGACGTGCACGGGCACGCCGCCGGCGTCCAGCTCGAGCCCAGGCGTCCAGGCCGTCTTTCGTAGCAGCACCAGCGCGCGGGCATAGCCGTCCTCTTGCACGCCGGAGAGCACGACGCCTACGACGTCCTCGCCGCGCTTCACCTCGGTGCCGGGCTCGGGCAGCGAGGCGCACACGAGCCCCCAAACCTGCTTGTTCACTTGCCCCATCACGTCGATGCGGTTGATGACCTCTTGCCCGATGTAGCAGCCCTTCTCGAAGCTGCACATCCGCGGGACCACGCGCATCTCGTGCGGCAGCGCGCGCTCTCCCATGTCCACCGGCCAGCGCACCAAGCCCGCCTCGACGCGAAGCCGCTCGAGCGTCGCGGGATCCCCGATCGGGCCGAGCCGGGCGACCCAGGCATCGGCCTCCGCCGCCGGGACGCAGACGTCAAACCCGCCGGCGACGGACCGCGCGCGCCGGGTCACCGTCGCGGCGACGAGCTCCCCATTGATGGCCACCACGTCGCCCTCGTTGGCCGGCACGGGCAGCCCCGCACCCAAGAGCTTCGCCGCGGCGCCCGGCCCCTGCACCGTGTACACGCGCCAGTCGTCGGACACGTCGGTGAGCTCGACATCGTCGAAGATGATGTACTTTTCGTAGCGCGCGATGAACTGTTCGACCGTGACGCCCTCGAGGGTCGCCCGGAAGTGCCCGCCGGTCTCCGGCGAGTCGGCGAGGCAAGCCAGGTCGTGCAGCCCCTGCATCCGCGCCTTGTCGTCCACCATCGCGTTTTGGTTGCTGCGCCCGACGGCGAGGTTCCGGACGTTGTTCGTGAACATCCCGTTGCAGAACCGGCGAGCGTCCGGCCCGACGAAGGTGAGCACGCCGGTGGGGCCTTGGAAGGTGCCCGAGGATGCTCGAACGACTGCGGCCTCGGCCAAGGCATCGTGAGTGCGGGGATCGGACATCAGGGTTTTCCGTTCCTCGGGGGGAGGGTCGGCGGGTTCGCGGGCTGGACGGTCGGCCGGGGCTCGAGCATCCGCGGCCCGGTGGGGGCGGCGTTTGGGGAGAGGGTGATCGTGCCGGGCGGCGGGCGCGGCGGGGGCGGGAGCGCGGGCACAGGTGGGCTCCCGCGGTCCATGACTGAGGTCATCCCGAGCTCCTCCGATGGCGAGTCCGGCGTAGGAGGCGGCGCGTCCGGCGAACCCGCGCGAGACGGGGCCTTCGGCACCGGCGGGGTCGACCGGTTGACCGGCGTCGGCCGCCCGGCCGGCGCGGGGGATGCGAGGTCCCTCGGCCCCGGACGCGGGGTGCGCTGCGTCGGCTCGTACTCGAGCATGGTGAGGCTCGCATGGGTCTGTACGCCCGACCCCGGGGCAGGGGGCAAGCCCTCGATCTGCTCCGGCGTCGCCTTCTTGCTGCGGAACAAGAACGCCGCGATCACGATGAGCAGCACGAAGAAGGCGAGGCAGCAGCACGCCGATCCGACGAGGGGTGCAAAGCTGCTGATGGCGCTCATCATGACTCCGGTGTGTTCCGTTATCCCGAGCACGGGCCAGGCAGGGGTTTGGTGTGCCTCCCCGCGATAAGCACGGCGCCCCGAGGTGGCCCCGTGTCTGGTCCGTTGAACCACGTCGCCGAGCTCTTCGGCCCGCTCGAGCCCGCTGCGCGGCCCCTGTTGCCGGGGGTCTACCTCGTGCTCGGGATCGCGGCGTTGGGCTGGGGCGGTGGTGTCTGGCGCTGGGTCCGCGTGGCGTCCGGCCTGTTCCTCGGGGCGTGGGCCGGCACCCAGGTCGGCGTGATGGCCCACGACGCGCGGGTCGGCTTGGTGGCGGGCGCGGTGCTCGCGATCGGCGCCGCCGTGCTTTTCTACATCGTCGAGCGGACCGCAGTGGCCGCGCTCGGGAGCGCGGTCGCCGTGCTCGTCGTCCAGGTCGCGTGGCCGCTCGCCCAGGACGGGCACGCTGCGACTACCCTGGTGCAGGGGGTCGCCGGCTTGGTCGGGCTCGTCCTCGGGGCGTTCCTGCACCAGCCGGTGATCAAGGCGGTCACGGCGATTTTTGGCGCGTTCCTGGTCTGCCAGGCGCTGGGGTTCGGTGACCGCCTGCAGGTCGTGCTGGGGCTCGCCGCTGTCGGCTGGGCGTGGCAGATGTGGGGCGGGGGGCCCCGGGTCGGCCCAGGCCCGGCGAAGAAGGCCAAGAAGAAGAAGAACGACGGATGACCAGGGGGCGCCGTTGAAGACCTGGGTGATCACGGGCGCGACCGGCTTCGTCGGGGCGAACCTCGCGCGGGTGTTGATCAGCCGCGGCGACCGGGTCCGGTGCATCGTGCGGAAGCCGAACCTGTGCATCGAGGGCCTGCCCGTCGAGGTCGTTCGCGTGGACTTGGGGGACGCCGCGGGGCTCGAGGCCGCCGCGCGAGGCTCCGACGGCGTCATGCACGTCGCGGGCACCTTCGACCCTGGCCCCGGGGGCGAGGCGAGAATGCGGGAGGTGCACGTCGACGCCGCGCGCGCGCTGTTGGGCGCCGCACGCCGGGCTGACGTGCCGTTCTTGTACTGCTCGTCCAGCATCACCACCGGGTACGGCCCACGCGATCGCCCAGGCGACGAGGACACCCCGGTCGACGCCGACCGTGTCTACGGGCGCGCAGGGCCGCTGCGGACCTACTACGAGACGAAGCGCGACGGGGAGGGGCTCACCGCTGCGGGCGGCGGGTACATCGTCAACCCGGACTTCGTGCTCGGGCCGTGGGACGTGAAGCCGACGAGCGGCCAGCTCCTGCTCTCGATGGCTCGACACCCCGTCCCGTTCTACCCGCGCGGCGGCAAGTGCTTCGTGGACGCCCAGGACTGCGCCTGGGGGCACGTGCTCGCGATCGAGCGAGGAACGCCGGGGCGGCGCTACCTGCTGGGCAACCACAACCTCTCGTACCGCGAGTTCCTCTCGGAGGCCGCGCGCGTCGTCGGGCGTTCGGCGCCGTCGGTCCCGATCCCGAACCTCGCGCTGAGGGCTGCGGGGACGGCCGGGCGCGGGTTGCAGCGAGTCGACGCGCACCGGTTCGCCGGGCTCGACCCGGTGCTCTTGCTGGCGATGCAGGAGCAGCGCTACCGGAGCGGTGCCCGCGCTCGGGCCGAGCTGGGGCTCCCGATCACCCCGCTCGACACCACGCTCCGCCGCACGCTCGCGTGGTTCCGAGAGCACGGGTACCTCGACGGCTAGGCCAAAGTGTGCGCGAGGCGCGGCCGCCGCCCGCGGCCCCTCCTGGGCTGGCGTGCTATACCCCCGGCCCTCGCGCCAGGAGCCCCGTGTCCACGATCCGCCGCCCCGTCCACATCGCAGCGCCCACGCGAGCCGTGTGGAACGCCTTGTTGAGCACCGACGGCATCGTGAAGTGGCTGGGCACGGAGGGCCGGGTGGACCCGCGCGAGGGCGGGCGCTTCACGTGCAAGCTCGCGTCGGGCGACGAGGTGACCGGGATCATCAACGCGTGGCGCCCTACGGCCAAGGCGGAGATCTTGTTCGACAAACGCTCGGCGGCGCCCTGGGGCGGCACCACGCTCACGTTCGCCGTCGCGCGAGACGGCGCCGAGGCTGCAGTGCACGTTCAGCACAGCGGCGGGGCGCTCGATGACGACGCGATCTCGGCGCCGCTCGACGCGTCCTGGAAGGGCTGGCTCACCCAGCTGCGGGACGCGCTGGAGTAAGGCCGTCCGGGGCGCTGTCCAGGCCCCGGAAATGGGCGGAATGCGCGTGAACATCGGCGTTCCCCTTGCCCAGGAGGCCAGTGCTGGGGTATTGTGGGGCGTCCGCACCGGAGCGCCCTTGCCTACGATGTCCATGCTCAGCGCCTCACTGGCGCTCCTCGCCTACGCGTCTCCCGCTCGTGCGGAGGACTGGGCGCCGGGCGCGACGATCCCCGAGGCCGCTACGGTCGACATCACGCCGGAGGGCTTCGACGCCATCGCGGCGCTGATCCCCGCGTTGATCCCCAGCAACATCGACATCCCGGAGACCGGCGCCGAGGGCGGCTACTGGTGCTTCAACTACATGTACGACCTCGCGGGCGCGTGGGTTGGCGTGCAGGTCACCAGCGCGACGATCGTCCCTGGGAACGGCGTCCTGGACGTCGATGCCGACCTGCTCGTGAACGTCAACGACGCGACCGACCCGTTCATCCTGAGCTACGAGATCCTGTGCTCAGACAGCGACTGCGGCGGGTACGTCACGGCGTTCCCGGTGCACATCCACACCACGATGGCGCTGGACGTCGTGACCGCCAGCGACGGCAGCACGTCCCTGGACGCCACCGTCGGCGCCATCGACGTGACCTACGAGCTCACGAACGACAACATCATCCTCGACTGCTGGATCCAGGACATCGAGGACGTGCTCGGCTACTTCGGGCTGTCGCTCTACGACCTGCTGATCGGCCAGATCGACTCCACGCTGCAGTCCACGATCTCGGACCTCGGGCCGACGCTCGAGACCACGATCGAGGACGCCTTCGCGTCAGCGAACATCGAGCAGGACCTGGACCTGAACGGCGTGAGCGCCCACATCCACCTGTACCCGTCGGACGTCGAGATCCAGCCCGAAGGCGTGCGGCTCGCGATGGCCGGCTCGGTGAGCGCGGACTCCTCGACCTGCACCGCCGCGTACGACACCGGCGGCTCGCTCAAGACCTCCTCGAGCCCGCCCGATCTCGGCATCGCGCCGTCCGGCATCGACTCGCCGTTCCACGTTGGCATCTCGCTGTCAGACGACTTCGCGAACGAGGCGATGTACGCGCTCTGGCGCGGCGGCCTGCTCTGCTTCAGCCTGGCGCCGGACAACGACACGTTCCCGCTCGACACGTCGATCCTGAACTTGCTGTCGGGCCAGGCGTTCATCGACCTGTTCCCTGAGTCGATGCCGATGTCGCTGAACACCGTGCCCCGGGCGGCCCCTACGGTCGACTACACCGGCACGCACGACATCGACGTGCAGGTGCACGACCTCGACCTGGAGATGAACGCCGAGCTCGACGGCCGCATGGCCCGCATGCTCGCCGTCACGCTGAACGGCCCGATCGGCGCGGATCTGAACCTCGACGGCAGCACGGGCAACCTCGCGGTCGCGCTCGCCATCAACCCGGACGATCTTGCCCCCACCGTGACCTACAACGAGATGCACGCGGACGCGAACACGGCCATCGAAGGCAGCTTCGGCAGCTCGCTCTCCAGCATCTTGGACACCGTCCTGGGCAGCCTGCTCGACTCGCTGGCGTTCGCGCTGCCGTCGATCTCCGGCCTCGGCATCCAGGACCTGCAGACCTCCGCGGCGGGCACGAACCATGACTGGCTTGGCGCCTATGCCTGGGTCGGGGCGGTCACCTACGGCTCCGAGAGCGGTGGCTGCGGCGGCTGTGGCGGGGGCACGGACACCGGCGCGTCGAGCAGCACCAGCTGCGGCGGCGGCTGCTCCACCGGGCAGGTGCCGGCGGCTTGGACGTTGATCGTCCCCTTCGGCCTGCTGCTCGGCCTGCGCCGCCGGGACTGATATGACCCCGATCTGGTAGTCGGCTTCGGCCCGGCGCGTATCCACACGACCGAGCGAGACGGGCGCGCGATAGCCGCCGGGGATGGCCCCGCACACGATCTCCGAAGCCCTCACGCGTCTGCTCCTCACCGTCGAGAAGCCCAGTCGTTACCTTGGCACGGAGGTGAACTCGGTGCACAAGGACCGCGCGACTGTCGCCGTCCGCCTCGCGCTGTGCTTCCCGGACCTGTACGACATCGGGCTCGGGAACCTCGGCCTGCACATCCTCTACGGAGTCCTGAACGCCGTGGACGGGGTCTGGGCCGAGCGCGTCTACGCACCCGCGCGCGACATGGAGGCCGCGTTGAGAGCTGCGGGGATGCCGTTGTTCGCGCTCGAGTCCAAGGACCCGCTCGGGGTGTTCGACGGCATCGGGTTCACGCTGCAGTCCGAGCTCACGTTCACGAACATCCTGAACGTGATCGATCTCGCTGGCTTGCCGCTGCGCACGGCGGACCGCCGCGAGCACGACCCGCTGACGTTCGCGGGAGGGCCGGCGGTGTTCAACCCAGAGCCCCTGGCGCCGTTCATCGACTTCTTCGTCATCGGGGACGGTGAAGACATCGTGCTGGAGATCGCCGAGGTGTTCCGCACGGTCGCAGGTCGGGAAGCGCGGCTCGACGCGTTCGCGCGTATCCCTGGGATCTACGTCCCGGCGCGCTACCCGATGGACGTGCTCGCCGACGGCAGCGTGGTGCCCCCGCTCGACGCCCCGAAGATCGTGAAGCGCACCACGGCGAGCCTCGACGTCGCGCGCTTCCCGGTCGCCACCGTGGTGCCCTACACTGAGCAGGTCCATGACCACGTGTCGCTGGAGGTGCTGCGCGGCTGCACCCAGGGCTGCCGCTTCTGCCAAGCGGGCATGACCACGCGGCCGGTCCGAGAGCGCACGCTCCCCAACCTCGACGACCTGATGAAGCGCACGCTCGATGCCACCGGCTACGATGACGTCTCGCTCGTGTCGCTGTCGACCTGCGACTACTCCCGCGTACGCTCACTCGTGGACCAGGCGGTCGCGATCGCCAAGCCGCGAAACGTCACGGTGTCGTTGCCTTCGTTGCGCCTGGACAGCTTCTCCGTGGAGCTCGCCGACATGGTCGCGGAGACCCGCCGGTCGGGGCTCACGTTCGCGCCCGAGGCGGCGAGCCCGCGCCTGCGCGCGGTCATCAACAAGTGGATCCCAGACGAGGATCTGATCAACATGTCGTCGGAGGCGTTTAAGCGCGGGTGGGACCACGTGAAGTTGTACTTCATGATCGGTCTCCCAACCGAGCGGGATGACGACGTTCTCGCGATCGCGGACCTGTGCCAGAGGACCGTCCACGCGGGCCGCCAGTTCAACCGCGCGGCGACCGTGCGCACGGGCGTGTCGACGTTCGTGCCAAAGCCGTTCACGCCGTTCCAGTGGGCCGCGCAGGTCAACATGTACGACACGGACCGGAAGCAGCGGCTCCTGGGCGACCGCTTCAAGACCATGAAGGGCGTGAAGTTCGGGCGCCACCACCCCGAGGAGACCTTCTTGGAGGGGCTCGTGTCCCGGTCAGACCGGCGCGCCGCCGATCTCATCGAGGCCGCGTTTCGGAACGGCGCGCGGTTCGACGCGTGGGGTGACCTGCTCGACTTCCCGGCCTGGGAGCGGGCGATTCGCTCGACGGGGTTCGACGTCGAGCACGCGCTGCGTGAGCGCGACCTGGGCGAGCGCCTGCCGTGGGATCACATCGACATCCACGTGCCGAAGTCCTGGTTCGCCGAGGACTGGGCCCGCGCGATGGAGCTGAAGCACGCGGAGGACTGCCGGCACTCGAAGTGCCACCGGTGCGGCGTGATCGACGCGCTGCGCCCGCTGTGCGCGCACATGCTGCGGGACAACATCGAGGGCGCGAAGGAAGAGAAGACCTGGACCCGCCGCCCCGTAGCGCCGAAGCCCGAGAGCCCAGGCCCCGTGCAGCGGCTGCGGTTTCACATCGGGCGCACCGGCGACCCGCGCTTCTTGTCGCACCTGGAGCTGCAGACCGCGTGGATCCGGGCGCTGCGCCGGGCCAAGCTGCCCGTGGCGTACAGCCAAGGCTTCCACCCGATGCCGAAGATCAGCTTCTCGTCCGCGTTGGCGCTCGGGGAGGAGTCCGTCGCGGAGTTCATCGACGTGGTGATGTCCACGCGGGAGAGCCCGGAGGACGCCGCGAGTCGGCTGCGGGCGTGCGCACCCGGCGGGTTCCACGTGTTCACGGCGGTCGAGGTGGGCCTCAAGGACCCCGCGCTGATGGGCACCGTAGACGCTGTGGACTTCGAGATCACGGGCGCGCCGGACGTGCGCGACCGGATCGACGTGGTGCTCCAGAGCCCGAGCATCCTGCTTGAGCGCAAGTCGAAGTCGGCCGAGGGGCGCGTCGACGTAGACGTGCGCGCGATGATCCGGAGCCTCGCCCAGGCGGACGACGGCACGATCCAGCTCTCGCTGAAGAACGTCGGGGGGAAGCCCGGGAAGGCCAAGGAGATCGTGAAGCTGCTCGGCCTAGAGGGCAGCGGTGTGCGCGTGCTCAAGACCGGGATCTACGAGGGCGAGCGCCGGGTGTAGCCCAAAGTGCGCGCGAGGCGCAGCCGCAGCGCGGTCAGAGCCCGATCGCGAGGTCGGCTTGGCCCGGCTTCACGTGCTCGACGCGCGTCTCGGGCGCGCCGTCCTCGTGCGTCGTGGGGTTGCCGTCGAGGTCGACGCGCACCGTGAGCGTGCCGTCCGCGGGGAACGGGCCGCCCATCGGCGAGTCGGCCGGGCCGACCCGGAACGACAGCGGGAACGTCGGGTTCTCAAAACGCTTG
>CALQBK020000085.1 GCA_943328795.2 Bifidobacterium breve | reverse complement strand
GCTCTTCCGGCACGACCCGAACTACCGCATCCCGGTCAAGGCCGACCCCAACATCGTCATCCGTCACATCAAGGAGTCCCACCTCATCCTCGCGCGGGCGCTCGGGCCCATCGGTGCGCTGAAGCTCGGCGGGATGTACGGCGTGCTCCCGACGGACGGCGACGACGCGAGCTACCGCGTCAGCATCGTGGGGTTCGTCCGCGACGTGGTCACGCAGATGAAGCGCGGGCTCGACGGGTTCTGGGTCGCGCACCCGGACTTCGTGCGGCTCGGCATCGCGCTCGTGCGGGCTTGGCGCACCGGCGGGGCCGACCCCACGTCGGCGGGCGGCCCCCTCGAGCGGCTCGTGTGCGCGCTCGTCCCCGACGCCGTCGAGCAGGGCCCGCTGCTCGCGTTCATCCGCGGCGCGGACGTGCCGGGGCTCGCGCTCGACGACCCTCGTTACCCCCGCGCGGTGCTCGCGGCCGACCTGGCGACCTCGCCCGTGATCGCGAACGACGACCCCGAGGAGGTGCGCTACAACGTGTTCCAGGCCGTGCAGTACGTGACCGACTGGCTGTGCGGAAACGGCTGCGTGGCGCTGCCCACGCACCTGGTCGACGCGCGCGGCGATCGCGTGCCCGTGCGGGTGATGGACGACCTGGCGACCACCGAGCGCTCGCGCTGGGAGCTGTGGGCCGAGGTGCACCACGGGCGCGTCGCCCCCGAGCTGTTCCAGCGCATCCTGGACGAGGAGCTCGACGCGATGCAGGCCGGGGAGCGCCGTGTGCAAGTGCGCTGGGAGGGGGAAGCCGCGCGGTGGTACCAGGTCGCGGCGAAGCTGCTGACGCGCCTGGTGCTCACCGACGACCCGCCCGAGTTCGTCACCCAGCTGCTCTTGCCGTTCACCTTCGACGTGGTGCGGGCCGCCCCCGACCCCTACGCCGCCGCCGCCGCTTTCTGCGCCTGGGACCCGTGACCCACAACGTAGCGAACGCCTGGACTGAGTCCCGTTCGCCCCGAGAATACAACGAAACTGAGAGACTGAGCCTGGTAAAGTGGGCAGGAGCGCGTCCCTCTGCGTCCTGGCGAGGATCGAACCGGGCTCAGTTCACGACTTTCGTTACACCGGGCCTCGAACCAGGTTCAGTCCACTCCACGACGCTCGTCACGGCGAAGATCGAACCAGGCTCAGTCCACGACTTTCGTTAGTTCTCCCACCGCCCCGCGAGGAAGGTGTACGGCGGCCAGGTGTCATGGAAGCGCGAGTCCAGCCAGGCCTGCGACCCGAACACGACAGTCGGCATAGCAGGCGCGTCGTTGGGCTTCCAGAGCAGCATCGCGCCGAGCCGGATGTTGCGGTCCGACGTGAGCTCGTTCGACGTCCAGTTCAACGCCGGGCCGACCCACAGCCGGCGCCCGGTCGCCGAGTCCGGGTGGACGATGTCGGCGAACAGGTAGAACGTGCGCCGGATGACGAACCCGTGCGCGGGGGCGTTCACCTGGTCGGTGGGGTCCCAGTACAGCACCAGGTCCTTTCGGTACCCGTACACGTCGTTGCGCACCACGGTGAGCTCCGCGATGCCGAGGACCGGCCCCGCCTTGAACTTGACCCGCGTGTCCGCGTACGCCTGGATGCCCCCGCCGCCCTCGCGCTGCCCGCTGTCAATCTGCTCTTGCTTCCACTCCGGGCTCGCCACGGTGTCCGCAGAGTCGAGCGGCAAGATCGCGGTGAACGTGTCGAAGTACCAGACGCCGTACATGCCGAATGACACGTCCCACACCGCGAACGGCGAGAACCGTAAGACCGGGCCAGCGCGCAGGAACGCGGGGGTGAGCTCGTTGTGCACCACCAGGGACACGTAGTTGTCCGCGGTGAGCACGTGCCCGATGCCGGTGCCACCGGCCTCCTCGTACAGCGGGAGGCGCCACTCGGGCTCGAAGATCGCCTGCACGCCCTCGGGGAACGCGGCGGCGGCGACCTGCTCGGCGTGGTGGAACCCGCGGTCAGCCTCGGGGGTAGGGGGCTCGGCGGCGAAGCACACCGCCAGGGCGAAGAGCAAGCCCGTCACAGGCCCAGTTCGATGATCGCGCTGTCCGTGTCGTCGAACACGTCGTGAAGCCCCAGGATCAGCTGGTCCTCCAGGAACTGCTGGCTCACGGCGCCGTCGATGCTCAGCACCATCTCGGTCCACAGCGCCTGGCTGCGGTGCACGCTGCCCGCGGAGGTGTCCATGAACACGTCGAGGGTGTAGGACTGGACCACGCCGTTGGCGCCGTCCTCGCTCCAGCCCTCCTCCTCGATCCAGCCGCGGCTCACGACCGCGTCGTGCTCCACCCCGTCGGCGTCCACGTAGGTCGTGCGCTGGTAGTCCTTGAAGTAGTAGTACGGGATGGTGACGCCGAACGCGGCGGTCTTCACCATGTCGTTCTCGGTCACGAGCCGGTCGCAGGACCCGTCCCCGAAGCAGTCACCACCCTCGATGAACACGCGGTCGAAGGTCGAGTAGTCGTTGGGATCCACGACCGTCTGGTCGGGCAACAGGATGAAGTCGACGTGTTGCTGCAGCGTGGCCGTGCTCTGTGCGTCCGCGATCCCACCAAGCGTGTCACCGCGCGACGTGCCGGGTGGCGTGGTGATGTCCGTGACCGCGCTGTCCGGCAGCGGCGGCAGGATGTAGCCGTCCTCCACCTCGTCCCGGGACGCCTCCCAGCTCGCGAGATCTGCGAGATCCTCCGACAGGAGCGCGGCGTCCTCCTGGTCGCCGAAGGTCTTCGCCGCGAGCTCGGTGAGCTGCACGGGTGCGTCCGGGCTGTGTGAGCAGCCGACGAGGGCCAGGCTCGCGATCAACAGGCTCGTCTTCAAGTGCCCCCCTCGGCCCGGTGGACCAGCTCTGCCATGTAGTCGCGGACGCCTTGTCCGCACAGCCAGCTCTTGATGAAGCCGGGGATCGCAGCACCGAAGTCGGTGTCCACCGCGTAGCTTAGCCGCAGCCACGCCGGGTTGTTCGGGCTCGGCGCGAACGTGTAGACGCCCTTGCTCCACTCGAGGTCGTTCGGCTGCGTCAGGTCGAGCTCGTGCGTGAGGATGCCGTGCGCGCGGTCGAGGATGTAGTGGTTGTGGTAGACGATGTTGACGCCGAAGTGCGAGGCCATCCACGCGCCCCACTGCTCGGTCGGCGTGCTCGGCTTGTAGAATTCGAACGACTTGACCGAGCTGTTGCCCGCAAGCCGGGCGGGGAAGTCGAGCAGCGCGTGCCAGAGCGCGTCGCCCGACGCCTTCACGTCCGCGATCCCCTCGACGCTCACGGCCCCCTCACGGGCCGAGGCGCGATCAATCAGGATGACGTCCCCGGCCGCGAGCCGGGCTTCGCTCGCGGGGTCGAGCGCGGCGACGCCAGCGAGCGCGGGCGGGGACACTGAGAGGGCGAGGGCGAGCAGCACGGGGCGCAGTTTAGCTCAGGCGCGGACGAGACCAGCGACGAACTGGAGCAAAGGCCAGGTTTGGTACCTCAGCGCGCCTTCCGGCGAACGCCGGCGCGGGGGCTGTCGGCGTCCACGGCGGGGGCCACGGGGGCCGGCGCGGGGGCAGCAGCCACCGGGGCCGGAGGCAGCGCCGCGGGGCGCGCGACCGGGGCGGGCTTTGCGCTCACCGCTGGGCGGGGCGCGGGCTTGGCGGCCTTCGGCGCGCTGACCTTCACGGCGGCGAGCAGGCCGGCCATGGTGCCGAACGAGTTCGCACCCGTAGACGAGCTGCTGCCGCGCTGCTCGCGTGGGGTCTCGGCCTGCTGGTCGGCGGCCTGGCGGATCCCGAGGTTCACACGCTGCCGAGGCAAGTCGATCGAGAGCACGCGAACGTTCACGACCTGGCCCTCTTGCAGGACGTCGCTGGCATTCGCGAGCCGCGCCTTCCCGATGTTGGAGATGTGGACCAGGCCCTCCACCCCGTTCGGCAACCGCACGAACGCGCCGAACTCGCGAAGGCCGATCACAGTGCCTTCGAGCACCTCGCCCTCCTTGATCTCGGTGATGCGCTCGCCGCGCGAGGCCTTCGCCTCCTCCTCCGCGATCGCCTTGTGCGACACGATCGCGTCGCGCCCACGTACGTCGAGGATCTTGAACATCAGCGCCTGCCCGACGTAGGACGCCGGGTCAGGATCGATGGTCCGGTCGATCTGGCCCATCGGGCAGAACGCGCGCACCCCGCCGGAGAGCTCGACCTCGAACCCGTGCTCGTTGTGCGCAGTGACCTTGCCCTGCACCGCGATGCCGTGCTCCT
The DNA here is from genome assembly GCA_943328795.2 of Bifidobacterium breve. Lineage (GTDB taxonomy): Bacteria > Myxococcota_A > UBA796 > UBA796 > SXON01 > CAIUMM01. The sequence continues at coordinate 14,368 of CALQBK020000085.1, read as the reverse complement.
TCGCCTCGTCGAGCAGCTCGCGCGTGGCCTCGCCGGAGACGGTGAGCGTGAGCTTGATCTCGCCGTCCTTCACGGCCAGGACAAACACGTCCAGCACGTCGCCGAGGGCGACGTGGGCCGGCACGTCCATGCGCTCCATCGTCGCGTCGGCCTTGGCCCCGACGTCGAAGAACACCGTGGAGTCGTTGATGCGGGACACCGTCGCGCGGAGCCGATTGCCCTTCTTGAACCCACCGGGGCGCTGCTTCGGCGCAAAATCGCTGAGCAGCAGGTCCAGCTCCCCGCGGGAGAGGTCGGCCACCGCGGCGAGATCGACGTCGATAGCGGGGCGGGCGACGGGAGAGGCGGGCGAGACGGGCATAGGGCACTCCGAGCCGGGGCGTGTATCGCCCAGGGAGCCCGGCGGCGAGGCGCGGACGACCGCCAATGCCGAAGCTCGGCAACACCTCGCCCCGGGCCGCTCGCGACCCGTCTTGCCTACGCCAAGATCGACTGCGTCGCGCTGGCGACGTTCTCCTTGACTGGGTCCCCGTGGGCCGGGAGGACGCAGCTGGGCGGCGCCGCCTGGAACAGGGAGCGGCACGAGGCCTTGAACTGGCCCTTGTCCGAGAGGTAAACCATCGACGGCACCGGGTTGAACCGGTACCCGCTCCCACCGCCGAGCAGCCCGAAGATCACACGCGCGGGCCAGGCTGTGTCTGCGTCCGAGGTGTTGCTGATAAGGTCGCCGGAGAACCAGACCGCGCCGTCGGGCGCCGAGACGTCCACCAGCAGGTCCGGGGCCTTCATGCCTTCGGGCAGGTGCACCCGGACGCGGTCGCCGAGCCGGGGCGCGAGCTCGCTCACGTCGAGGAAGGACACCCCGGCGCACTTCTTGGACAGCCGGGGCAGGGCGCCCGCAGCCGCGTAGCTCTTGGCCTCGGGGAAGCGCTCCCGCCACGCCTTTTGCCCGAGGTTGTGGTACGCGTTCGGGGCCAACAGCGCGCTGACGCCGCCGTCGTTCGCCAACGCGTCCAGGCAGCCCGCCGGGAGCCCCGACCCCGGGCTCACCACGAGCCACGTGCCATCGTCGAGCTGCGCCGCGAGCGTGTTCGCGAGCCCAAAGCCGAACGAGTAGGTCAAAAGCGCGTGCGGCCGTCGGACGAGAGCGGCTTCCAAGTGTGCAGTTCCACAGGTTTCTCCAGGTTGGCGGAGTAACTCGGCGCGGCGGGGAGCGGCTCGCTCGCCGAGTCGGGCGCCCGTGACACCGATGGCGCGGGTGTACTCGCCCCAGATACACAACACCTCCCCGAGAACCCAAATTCCGAAAACGAAGCGTATGCTTCTGACAGCAGGTGCCCCGGGCACCTCGTTCCTTGGATACTGATGCGCGTCTCCCTCGTCCTCCTCGCGCTGCTCGCCACCACCGGCTGCACGGACTCGACAGCGCCTGCGTCCGAGCTGATCGAGGTCGAGTCGGTGTCGGAAGCGACCGAGGAGATGTCGAGCACGGTGACGGTGACCTGGACCGTGACCGACGAGAACGCCGACGCGAGCATCGAGTACGGGCTCACCACCGACTACGGGATGGTCGCGCCGCAGTCCGCGACGGGCGAGGTCACGCTGCTGGGGCTCATCCCGGACTCGCTCTACCACTGGCGTCTGCTCACCACGGGCGCGGTCTCGGCCGACCAGACCTTCACCACGGGCCCCGCCCCCTCGGACTTGATCGACGCGACCCTCGCCAAGTCGGACGGCTCGGAGTGGGGGCACTACTTCCTCACGTCGCTGTTCTCCGAGGGGAAGGCGCAGGTCCAAGTGCTGGACCCGGACCTGAACCCGGTGTGGTGGACGACCGCGCCGAAGGACTTCGTCTCCTGCGCCAAGTTCTCGCTCGACCGCCGCGCGATCCTGTACCTGGAGGGGAGCGGGGGCGACGCCGCGGCCATCGTGCGCGTTGGCCTCGACGGCGTCGAGCACGAGCGGCGCGCCGCCCCGTTCGGCCACCACGCGTTCGTCGAGCTGCCGAACGGCGACATCGCGTACCTGGCCTCCACTGAGCAGGAGTGGGACGGCTGGGACCTGCTCGGTGACCAGGTCGTCGTGGTCTCCGAGAACGGCGCCCAGCGCGTCGCCTGGGACGCCTTCGACTCCATCGAGCCCGTCGAGACGAGCGCCTGGTCATCGACGACCAGCGGCTTGGCGGTCGACTGGACCCACGCGAACAGCCTCGCGTACGACGCGCGCGACAACACGTTCCTCGTCTCGAGCTACCAGCTGGAGACGATCTACAGCATCGACGCCGAGGATGGCAGCGTGCGCTGGGAGCTCGGGGGGAAGGAGAGCGACTACGGGTTCACGAACGACGACGGGTTCGGCCCGCAGCACTCCATCCAACTCACCGACCGCGGGCTGATGATCTTCGACAACTCGGACTCCAGCGGGGTCTCGCGAGCCGTCGAGTACGACTTGGACACCAAGGCGATGCAGGCCACCCGGACGTCCGAGTACCTGCACCCCAAGGGCGCTTGGGTCGGCACGCTCGGCTCCGTCGCGCGGCTGGCCAACGGCGGCGTCGCAGCGACCTGGGGCGAGCGTGGCGAAGCCACGGTGTTCACCGCGGACGGCGATGTCGCGTGGGGCGCGAACGTCGACCACGGCGACATGATCTTCGGCATGCAGGTGTTCGACTCCTTCTACCCGTGATCGCGGGGTGACCCTCCGCGCGAGTTAGGGCCCGCCGGACAATAAACGCGCCGCACCGAGGGCCCGGGTGCGCCGCGATGGCAAGGCGCGAGAAGGGAGCATGCCCGCGGCATGTGACCGACGAGCAACGCCGGCAGCGCGGATGCAACCGGGGCCCGAATGCCGCGTTTATTTCTCGGCGGGACCTTACCAGCTTGCCCCGGCCAAGTCCGCGACGTGCGCGGTGTACCCGAATAGGTCGCCGTGCCATTGCACCTCCCACTCGACCTCGCCGGCCAGCGACACCTGGGTGAGGCTCGCGTCGCTCCCCCAGGCGACCAGGACGCTCTCACCGACCGGCACCGCGCTGCCCGTCGTCACCTGCTGGTGCTCGCCGCCCTCGTCGAACGCGAACGAGCGCGTCGCCGTGAACGAGTCCCAGTCGAGGTCGTAGATCGCGGCCTCCGCCGGATCGGACTCGGCGCCTGCGCCGTTGTCGAACAGCGCGAGGCGAGCGCCGCCGTCGAGCAGCACCGGCGAGTGCTGGTGCGCGAACGCTTCGCCCTCGGCGACGGTCCAGTCGGAGCGCGCCCCCCCGAGCGTCCACGTGGCCCGGCCGGTGGCAGGGTCCACCATCGCCAAGGTGTCGGCCAGGTAGAGCGACAGGAGCACGTCCCCGGTGTCCGGGTCGACGGAGACCGAGTTGGTGTGGGGGTACTCGCTCACCACCCCGTTGGTCATCGCCTCGCCGGCGTACGGGAACTCGTCCCAGGACGTCCACACCGACTTGACCTCGGAGCCGTCCGCCGAGACGTGGTACAGCTGGTCACCGCGGACGGAGACGACGTCTTCCCCGTCTTCGTCGTCGCCGTTCGACACGTCCCGGTCGTCGTACCCGAGCACGTACCAGCCCCCCGCGGGGTCTACCGTGAAGTCGTGGTGCGTCAGCGGCAGCGTAGCGATCCGCTCCGGCTGACCGTCCAGCGCGCACCGCCACAAGGCGCTGCTGGAGGCCCCCTCCGTGGCGAGCCAAGCGACGGTGTTCGCCTGGGGATCGAAGATCGCGCGGTAGGCGCCGACGCTGTCGACCTCCTGCCACCAGACGTAGCGGCCCTCGCGGTCCAGGAGCGCGATCACCGCGTGCGGGTACTCGACGATCATCGTGAGGGCGAAGCCGGTCACGTCGTCGGCGGGCGGAGTGACCAGCTCGAGCGCGGGCAGGTCGGCGGGCGGGCCGGCGGGCGCGAGGTCCACTAGCTCGCTGTGGTACTTGCCGTCTGCCGTGTTGGACATCACCCGCGCGGACCACGTGGAGCCACCGGCGAGACCAAGCAGCCGCACCTCGTGGTGCAGCCCGTCCTGGCTGGACGTGCCGACCGCCACGTGGTCCAGCTCGCCGGCCTCTCCGTACACGACGTGCGCGTCGCCGGACGACGGCGTGTCCCAGCTCAACAGGTACGCGTTCCGGCCATTGGCCTGGACGACGTCAACGTCGACCAGGCCGGCGTCCGCGCGGTTCGAGACCGGGGCAGCAGCGGAGGACGTACACGCCGCGCCGAGGAGGGTTGCGGCGAGCGGGAGGAGACGCTGGAGGTGCAGCGAGCGCATGTTCGTGGGTGGAAGCAAGAACCGGGCCGAGGTTTTGGCGCGTCAGGAGCCGCTATTGGCGAAAACCTGACAAGCCGCGTCGCACCGGTGTGACGATTTTTGTCACCCGGGGGTTAGCGCCGGCCGGATGCGTGACGACCTTGGCGAGCTGCTGGCCCCCTGGGACTTCGCCTTGCCAGGGGGGCAGGTGGCGAGGGAGCCGGCTGCCGTGCGCGACCAGAGCCGGCTCTACCTGCTGGACGACACGCCCGAGGCGCGGGCGCGGCGGACCTTCGCGGACGTGGTCTCGTTGGTGCGCCCCGGGGACGTGCTCGTGCTCAACGACGTCGCGGTCTTCAAGGCGCGGCTGAGGGCGTTCCGGGCCAGCGGCGGGGCGGTCGAGGTGATGATCACCGGGCCGGCGCGGGGCGGCTTCCACGCGTTCGTGCGCCCGGGCCGACGGCTGACCGAAGGCGAAGGCCTCCGCTGTGGGCCTGGCCAGGTCGAGCTGGTGGCGCGCCACGCGGACGGCACGTGGCTCGTGCGCGCCCACCCTGGAATTGACGCCCTGGCCGAGTCGGCCGGGGAGGTCCCGCTGCCGCCGTACTTGGACCGCGCGCCGACCCAGGGGGACGTCGAGCGCTACCAGACGGTGTACGCCCAGCCCGGCGAGCTCCGGGCCTCCGCGGCGCCTACGGCGGGCCTGCACTTCACCCCCGGGCTGCTCGACGCCATCGCCGCGCGCGGCGTCGAGATCCACCGCGTGACGTTGGAGGTCGGCGCCGGGACGTTCCAGCCGCTGGACCTGCTGTCCTGGGACGCCGGGCGCCTGCACACCGAGCGCTACACCGTGCCGCACGCCACCTACGACGCTGTCACGCAGGCCAGTAGGCGTGGGAGACGCGTCGTCGCGGTCGGCACCACCACGCTCCGCGTGCTCGAGTCGATGACGGGCTGGGGGAGCGGCGCCACCGACCTCTTCATCCGCCCCGGCTACCCGTTCCGCTACGTGGACGCGCTCATCACGAACTTCCACCTGCCGAGGTCGAGCCTCCTGATGCTCGTGACGGCGTTCGGGGGGCTCGACCGGGTGATGGCCGCGTACGCGGACGCGGTGCGCGCAGGGTTCCGGTTCTACAGCTACGGCGACGCGATGTGGCTCGACCGGGCGCCGGACGGCCCCTAGCGAGACTACGGCACGCTGCTGGCATCCAGCGGGTCCGACAGCCACGCGACCTCCTCTCCGTCCGTCCACCCGTCGCCGTCGGTGTCCGGGTTCGCGGTGTCCGTGCCCGCCGCGACCTCTTGGACCACGTACAGGTTGTCCCCGTCGTCGTCCGGCGTGACCGCGAAGTCCACCGGGTCTCCGCCCCAGGCGACCTCCTCGCCGTCGTTCCAGCCGTCGGCGTCGGTGTCCGGGTCGTCCGGGTCGCTGCCAGCGGCGTCCTCTTGGACGACGTACAGGTTGTCCCCGTCGTCGTCAGGGCCGTGCGCCGCGTCGAGGGCGTCCCCGCCCCAGGAGACCTCCTCGCCGTCCGTCCACCCGTCGCCGTCGGTGTCCGCCACGGCTGGGTTGGAGCCCAGCGCACGCTCGGCCCCGTTGCACAAGCCGTCGCTGTCGAAGTCGCCGCCGTTCGAGAGCCGCGGGTGAGGGACCGCGAACGCCAAGGAAACCAAGGTGAGGAGGAACATACCGGCAGTATACGCGAGGCCGTCAGTAAAGGTAGGCCTTGCCAGAGAAAGCGCCGCCGTCATCATTGTAGATCGCGCCGACCAGCAAGTCGTCCGAACCGTCGCCGTCCACGTCTTGACCGGAAGCGAGCGACCGTCCGAACGCGTCGGCCACTTGCTCGCCCTCGAGGACCTGGTCGACGCTCGCGAGCGGCGTCGTGCCGGAGGCCCACGGCCCCAGGTCGACGTACACGGCGCCGGCGTCTTGCCCGCTCCGGTCGCTGTTCGGGGCCGCGACGCACAGGTCGAGCTGGCCGTCCCCGTCCAGGTCCCCGGTGACCACCGCGAACGCCGCGAGGTCGTCCGACACCTCGCCGGTCCACCGGTCCGTCTCGTCGTCCAGCGACTGCACGGCGTTTGCGCCCCCCCGCGGAGCACCGTGGTGCAAGAACAACGTGCCGCTGTCGACCCCGTCGGCGGACACCAGCACGTCCGCGTACCCGTCGCCGTCGGCGTCGCCCGCGGCGTTCACCGGGCTGCCCGCGTACGAGTAGGCCGCTGGGCCAAGCAGCGTCAGGTCGGCGTCCGTGATCTCGTGCTGCCCCTCCGCGACGGGCCCGTAGTACACCACGACCTTGCCCGTGGACGTGCCGTTCTCGTCCGCGCCGCTCGCGCCGAGCACGAGGTCTTCGATGCCGTCGCCGTCTACGTCTCCGGGCATCGCCACGGCGTTGCCCACGGCGTCGCCGCCCCCGAACTCGCCGTGGAGCATCGTGGTGGTCGTGACCGGCAGGCCGATGAACGTGGTGCTGACGCTCGACAGCTGCACCTCGCCGAGCACGGGCCCAGGCACCAGGTAGGCCTTGCCCCCTCCCGCACCGCCCGCGTCGCTCCCGCTCGCCCCGACCAGGTAGTCCACCAGCCCGTCCCCGGTCAGGTCGTGCCCGCCCGTCAACGAGACCCCCGCGTAGTCGCTCCCGACCTCGCCGACGAGGCTGCCCGACGCGGCGTCCGCCAGCTGCTGCTCGGCTCCGAAGGTCGCGCCGGGGAGGATCCACGCCCGGCCTGCGTTGCTGCCGTTGGCCGAGTCGCCGATCGCGCCGACGAGCAAGTCCGCCCGGCCGTCGCCGTCCGAGTCGCCAGCCGCCGAGATCGCGTACCCGCTGAAGTCGTAGTCAGCGGCGCCGGCGTAGCACACGTCCGCGCTGTCGAGGTCGTGCCGCAGCTGCGTGGGATCGAGGGCGGCGCCCGACCACGTGCAGACGCGGTTGCCATAGTACGCGGCGACGACCACGTCGGGTACGCCGTCGCCGTCCATGTCCCCGGGGAGCGCGACCGCGTTGCCGGCGGCGTCGGACGGCCCCCCGACGAACGTGTACGGCTCGCCGTTGCTGCTGCCGCCGGTGTCCCCCGTCTCCGAGTCGTGCGGCTCGGCGGTCTCGGCGGTCTCGGAGTCGTGCCCTTTCCCAGCGCAGCCTGCACCGAGCGCGCAGAGGACGAGGAGCGTAGCGACGGGTCGGTCCATCAGGACTCCTCGGTGCGAGAGATGAGCTGCTCGACGACGTCGCGGTCCGGCGCCTCGGGCTCGACGACGAGGTAGCGCCGCAGGTCTCGCGCGGCCTCCGTCGGACGACCGAGGTGTAGCAAGAGCAGCGCCCGGTCACGCACCTCGGGCGCCTGCTCGCCGCCGATCAGCAGGATCCTGTCGACGACAGCGAGCGCGGCCTCGTGGTCATCCTGGTCGATCCGCAGGTTCTTCAGGTTCGTGAGCATCCGCGTGACGAGGGGCCGAACGGGCGTGGGCTCGAGCAGCCGACGTGCGGCGTCCGAGGGCTTCACGCCGCGCGGGACCGACGGCAAGCGATCCATCAGGTCACGCGCCTCGCGGACGACGCCGCCGTGGAAGGGGTCCACGTAGACGCGCGCGCCGGGGGCGTCGATGCAGGCGATGAAGTGACCGGGGAACCCGACCCCCTCGACAGGGACGCCGAGCCGCCGGCCGAGCAGGATCCAGACGACGCTGAGCAGGATAGGGAGCCCGGAGCGCGTCTCCAAGACCTCGTCCAGGTACGAGCTCCCCGGGGCCGAGAACACGCCTGGGTGGCCCTTGAAGCCGAGCCGCCCGCCGAGCGCCGAGCCCAGCTGGGCGGCCACGCGATCGGGCGGGGACGAGGGCGTGACGTCGTCCGCGACCTCCGCCGCGAGGCGATCGAGCTCGCGGGACACCCGCGCGAAGTCGAGGTCCGGCTTGCCGAGCGACGCTACGCCGAGCGTGAGCTCCTCGAGATCGAGCACCTCGTCGGGAGCGCGCGCAGCGAGCGCGAACCGCACGGCGCCGGAGAGCTTCACGCGACCGCCGCGGCGGAGAGCGAAGGCGCGAACGTAGCGAACGACCCGCGGCCGACCTCCACCGCGCCCGCGTCCACGTCCCACAGCGACCGGACCCACACGCACGGCGGCGCGGAGAGGTCCGCTTGCCCGTTCCCGGCCGGGTAGCCGGACCAGGTGACCCACTGGCCGTCGGCCGAGACGAGCGGGTGGCTCTGGACGAACTGGTCGAAGAAGTGGAGCCAGAAGAACAGGTCGCGCGTTGGCCAGAACGTGCCGAGCACCCGCTCCGCGCCCGAAGCGGCGTCGAGGAGCACCACCGACATGCAGTTGGCCGGCGCGTCGACTCGGAACAGCACGAGCGCAGCCCCGCCGGGGACCCAGCTGAACGCGAGCAGCGGCCCGTTGCTGATGCGCCGGGGCGGCTCGTCCGACGCCACGTCGAAGATCTCCAGGCCGTCGTACGGCGAGCCCTCTCCGCCCTTCGACGACGTGAGCGCACACAGCCCGCCAGGACCCGCGGCCAGCGCGATCAGCCCGGCGCGCTCGGCGATCACCCGCTCGTCGCCGCCCGACTCGTCGCAGCTGACGACGATGCTCGGGCGCTGGTCCTCTCCGTCGGCCTCGCCGCGGACGGCGATCAGCGCACGGCCCCCGGAGAACACCGGCGCGCAGAAGCTGCCGGGCGCCCGGGCGTAGAGCTTGTCTTCGTCGTCGCCGAGCGGGTCGCGGATCAGCAGCGAGCCGCCGGACTTGCCACGCTCGCCGTGGTGCACCCAGAGCCGCTCTCCGCCGGGCGTCCAGTTGAAGAACAACGGCACGCCCTGCGCGACGGCCTTGACCTGGCCGAGCTTGGCCTCGCGGACGAGCCCCAGGCGCAGGTCGTCGTCGACCTGGGTGAGGGTGCAGAGCACAGCGCCCCCGGGGTGCCACTGCAGGTAGAGCGGGGCGGCGTCGGGCAGGTCAGCCCACTCGGTCTGCCGGATGCCGTCGGCGGACATCGTCACGACGCGGGCGGGGCCGGACTCGTCGTCCCGGGTCAGCACCGCGAACGCGGCGATCCAGCGCCCGTCGGGCGACCAGGTGGGCCAGCTCCACGCCTCCTGCGGCGGGGGGACGAGCGTGAAGCTCGGGGGCGCGGTGAGCGAGACCACCTGGAGCGCGCCGGATGCCCACCCGTTGATGGTGTGCAAGTGCCGGTCGATTCCAACATAAACCAGATTCATCCTATAATACCCGCGCGATAGTACACGAAGCAAACGACGCCGATCGCGACGACGGGCAGCAGGAAAGCGGCCTTGGGCGACGCGTGGACGTCCGCCAGGCCGGTCGGCCGTCGCTCGCGCTCCCGGGCCAGCTCGGCGCGGAACGGCGTGGGCAGCGCCCGCAGCCGGGCGAGCTCGCGCATCGCGTGGACGGCGGTGTCGTTGTTGGTCCCGAACGCAGACAACGGCGCGAGCACGCCGCCGAGGCACAGGAACACCTGCCCGAGCGGCGATGTCCCGAGCGCGATGCGCACGGCCAACGTGACGGTCGCGGGGACCGACACGAACAGCAGCCCGACGCCCAGCCAACGCAGCCGGGCGTGGCGCTCGAGCTGGCGAAGGAGCTGGTCGCCCGTCGCACCGGCCCCCGGCGGGGGACTGTGCGTCACGCTCGCCCGGGCAGGAGCCCGAAGAGCAACAGGCGAATGCCGTCGGTCGTCAACCGCTCCACGTCCGGCCGCGCGCCCACGGCGCTCTGCCCAGCCAAGCCGTCGATGATCGCCTTGAGCATCTGTGCCACCGCCAGCGGATCGTAGACGGCGAAGCTACCCTCGTCCATCCCCTGCTTGATGACCGCCGAGATGCGCTCCACGAACCGGGTGTGGATCCCGTTCACGCGCTTTCGGATGCTCTCGTCGCGGATAGCCATTTCGCTCATCAGCAGGAAGAACCGGGGAGGGGTCTTCAACCCCGCGAAGTAGTCGAGGTACTTCGTCCCGAGGTCGATCAGCTTGACCTCGGCCGGGCGCGAGTCGCGGTCAGCCTCCTCCAGGAAGCTCACCGTGATCGCGTGCTCCTCCTCCACCAGCGCGTCGAAGATCGCCCGCTTCGTGTCAAAGTAAAAGTACACGGCACCCTTCGACAGGTGGGCCCGCTTCGCGACGTCCTCCACCCGGGCGGCCAAGTACCCGTGGTCGATGAACACGGCGCGGGCGGCCCGGAGGATCTGGGCGCGGCGTTCCGTCTCGGACTGGTGGCGAGTCACGGCGCCCCTTTAATACGAATCTGGGGCCCGGGGCCGGCGCCTTCGGCGGGTGTGTCAGCGGCCTCGGAACCGGGCTACACTGCGCCCGCGGCGATGTTCCCCCTGTTCGCCGCGAGTTCGCGATACCCACGCCCGGAGCCTGCATGTCCCTCCTCCTCCTCTCCTTGCTCGCTTGCACAGGCAAGGACACCGACTCCGGTGCGCCGGCCGACACGGACACCGACACCGATTCGGACGCCGACGCAGACACCGATGCCGACACGGACACCGACACCGACGTCGACACCGGGGCGATCGAGCTGCCCCCGAGCCCGTTCCCCATCGACGTCACGCTCTCCGGCGACGCCACGGGCGCGGCCCACTTCGACCAGGTCGTGTGCTCGTACCCCCCGACGCACCAGCTGCAGCTCACCTGGTCCGACTCTGCGAACTCGTACGCCTGGGCGATGCGGGCGTTCGTCCGCGAGACGTTCTACGGGGAGGGGACCTACTCCACCACGGTGCAGGCCCAGCTGCTCGAGGACTTCAGCGGCGGGCGCTACTACGCCGCAAACTCCGGGGACGGCGTCACGGTGTCGATCACCGTCGACGGCTTCGGCGCCAACGGCGCGTACGGCACGCTCACCACCGATCCGCTCACCGGCGACAGTGGGGACGTGACCCTGGCGCCCCAGCCCATCCCGTTCTGGTGTGACGCGGTCGACTCGTGACCGCTCCCCCGCTGATCGTAGGCGCCCCCGAGGTCGCCGCGTTCCTGCTCGCCAACGCGATCATCATCTTCTTCTGCGCGCCCCGGTTCTTCCTGGACCTCAAGCGCTGGCGCAGCTGAACCCCCGCGCCGGGTGTCAGCGCGCCCGGCCCAGGCGCTTGTCCCACCAGGCCATCCGCTCGCGGATCACCTTCTCGTTCGCCACGTCCGCCGGCTCGTAAAACCGCCGCCCGGCCAGCAGCTCCGGGAGGTAGACGGCGTCGACGATGTGGTCTGGGTAGTCGTGCGGGTAGCGGTACCCGGCGGCGTTGCCCTGGGCCTTGTGCAACCCGGTCGGGGCGTTCCGCAAGTGCAGCGGGACGGGCAACGCGCCGCTGGCCGCGACCTCTGCGAGCGCCGCGTTGACCGCCGAGTACGAGGCGTTGCTCTTCGGCGCCGTAGCGAGGAACGTGCACGCCTGGGCCAGCAGGATCCGCGCCTCCGGCATGCCGATCTTGGAGACCCCCTCCATCACGTCCACCGCGACCCCGAGCGCGCGCGGGTCGGCGTTGCCGATGTCCTCGGACGCGAAGATCACCATGCGGCGCGCGACGAACATCGGGTCCTCGCCACCGGCCAACAGCCGCGCCATCCAGTAGATCGCGGCGTCAGGATCGCTGCCGCGCATCGACTTGATAAACGCGCTCACCACGTCGTAGTGCGCGTCCCCGTCGCGATCGTGCAGGATGCTCACCCCGAGCGAAGCGAGGGTGTCGAGGCGCAGCACCTGGTCGGTGCTCGCGCCGTCCGTGCGGTCCGCGAGCCGCTCGAGCACCCCGAGCGCGCGGCGGGCATCGCCATCCGACACGCGGATGATGGCGTCCACGAGCCCCGGCTCGGCTGTCCAAGCGCCCGCGAGCCCGGCGGGATCGACCAGCGCGAGCTCCAGCAGGTGGCGCAGCGCGTCCGTGTCGAGCGCCCGGAGCGCGATCACCTCGGCCCGCGATCGCAGCGCGGCGATCAAGTGAAACGCAGGGTTCTCCGTCGTCGCGCCGATCAGCACCACCCGTCCCGACTCCACGTGCGGCAGGAGCGCGTCTTGCTGCGCCTTGTTCCACCGGTGGATCTCGTCGACGAACAGCGCCAGCGGCCTCGGGTCGTCGAGCAAGCCCGGGGGCCTGTCGAGCAGCGCCTTCAGCTCCTTCACCCCGTCGAGCACCGCGCTCAGCGCCTCCAGGCGGTAACCAACGTGCGCGACGAGCGCCCGGGCGAGCGTCGTCTTGCCAGTCCCAGGCGGGCCCCACAGGATCATCGACCGCAGCCGGGCGTTGTCGAGCGCCCGGCGCAGCGGGGTACCGGCGCCGAACAGGTGCTCCTGGCCGACGATCCCGTCGAGGGACGTCGGCCGCATACGTTCGGCGAGCGGGGGCAGCGGGGGCGGGGACATCGCCCGCCTACTACCCCGGGCTACGTTGGCGCATGACCTTGCTGATCGCCAACCGCGGTGAGATCGCCGTGCGGATCGCCCGCACCGCCCGGGAGATGGGCATTCGCACCGTCGCAGTGCACTCGGACGTCGACGCCAACGCGATGCACGTCGCCGCCTGCGACGACGCCGTCTGCATCGGCGCAGCGCCCCCGGGCGCCTCCTACCTGTCCATCCCCGCGCTGCTCGCCGCGGCCAAGGCCACCGGCGCGACCCTGCTGCACCCCGGGTACGGCTTCTTGTCCGAGAGCGCCGAGCTCGCCGACGCGGTCGAGGCGGCCGGCATCGCCTGGGTCGGCCCGACGGGCGACTCGATGCGCGCGCTCGGCGGGAAGCTCTCGGCGCGGGCGCACGCGGCGTCGCTGGGCATCCCGGTGCTGCCGGGCACGACGCCGAGCCCGACAGCACCGGTGGCCGAGCAGCTCGCGGCGCTGCGGGCGCTTGGCCTGCCGCTCCTGCTCAAGGCCTCGGGCGGCGGCGGGGGCCGCGGGATGCGGCAGGTGGACCACCTGGACGAGCTGGAGGCCGCGTGGCGCAGCGCGCGCGAGGAAGCGCTCGCGGGGTTCGGCGATGGCGCGGTGTACGGCGAGCGCCGGCTCACCGCGCCCCGGCACATCGAGGTCCAGGTGTTCGGGGACGGCGCCGGGGTGGTCCAAGTGCTGGGCGAGCGCGACTGCTCGATCCAGCGGCGCCACCAGAAGCTCGTTGAAGAGGCGCCGGGCTGGGCCGAGGGGAGCCCGCTCGCCGCGGCGCGACCGGCGCTGCACGGGTACGCGCGGGCGATCGCGGCGTCGGTGCGGTACCGGAGCGCCGGCACCGTGGAGTTCCTCTGGGATGGGCAAGAGGCCTGGTTCCTCGAGGTGAACACGCGCCTGCAGGTCGAGCACCCGGTCACCGAGCTCGTGTTCGGGACCGACCTCGTACGCTCGCAGCTCGCGCTGGCGCTCGGGGCCGGCGTCCCCTACGTCGGTGAGCCGCGCGGCCACGCGATCGAGTGCCGGGTCGTCGCCGAGGACCCGGCGCGCGGGTACCTCCCGTCGCCGGGACGGCTCGGAGCCGTCCAGTGGCCGAGCGGCCCAGGGGTGCGGGTCGACGCCGGCGTACGCGCGGGGGACGAGGTGTCGCCGCACTACGACGCGCTCCTGGCCAAGATCGTCGTGCACGCCGGCACCCGCGAGGCCGCGCGGCAGCGGATGATCCGGGCGCTCGACGACACCGTCGTGACCGGGGTCGCCACCACCGTCGAGCGGCTCGGAGACGTGCTCCGGTCGGACGCGTTCGCGCGCGGGGAGCACACGACCGGCACGCTCGAGGGCCTGCCGCCGCGGGACGAGATTGATCCCGCCTGGATCCTCGCCGCGAGCGCGCTCGGCGTACAAGGCGCCGGGGTGAGCGAAGGCGCCACGGCGATCCCCGGGCCCTGGCAAGCGCTCGGGAGGTTCACGTGAAGTCTTGGACGATCAGCGGCGGAGCAGCCGACGTGGCGGTGCGGGCGGACGCGCGGAGGGTCGGCGACACCGTGACCGTCACGATCGACGGGGTCGAGCGCGTGTTCACCGCGACGCGCGACGGGGAGCGGTGGGTGTTGCGGGAAGGCGGCGAGCGCCACGTCGTCACGGTGACCGGGCGCGGGGACGGCGCCGAGGTGATCTTCGACGGGCGGCGGCGCGTGCTCGCTACAGCCCGGCCGGGGG
>CALQBK020000084.1 GCA_943328795.2 Bifidobacterium breve | reverse complement strand
GCGGTGAACGGGTCGATCGTGAACGGCACGCGAACTGGCCCACACGACCGGGCGATCACCGCGACGTACTCGCCAGGCGCCAACGCGAGGCGCGCACGGTCGCCCACTTGCTCGACGACAGGGGATACGACCCGGTCAGACCCCGGCTCGGAGAGCCACGCGCCCTGGTCGAACGCGCCGCGGTCGAGCACCAGCTCGACGGGCCGAGCGCTACCGACTCCAAGCGCGACATCCCCGGCCGGCGGCGCGGCAGGGCCCGCCGGGTCGCTAGGGCTCGACGGCGGGGAGGCGCAAGCGAACAGGAACCACACGCGCCCGTCCTACCCCGCTGCCCACCCCTCGGGCGTTGGGGCCGGTTAGCGGTCGGCATGGCGATCCGCGACCGGCTCCGCTCCCTGCTGCGCGTCCACGCACGCCCCGCGCCCGTGGCGCCGCGGTTGGCCGAAGCGCCCGCGCCAAGGCCCCAGCAGCACGTTGCGACGGGGCTCACCGATCCGGGCACGGCGCTGGTGCTGGACCTCGACGAGGTGGGAGGCGGCGGGCTCCAGGACGTGCGGGCGCCCCACGTCGTGGTGAGCGCCCGCGACGCCTGGCGCGCAGCCGCGGCCGCCGAGGTGCTCACCGCGCGCGGGCAGCCCGCGGATTGGTGGGAGCGCCCATGAAGTCGATGACGGGCTTCGGGCGAGCCGAGGCGTCCAACGGCAACATCGCCCTCGTGGTCGAGATGAAGTCGGTGAACAACCGCTTCCGGGACGTGCAGCTGCGCGTCCCCCGCGAGTACAACGTGCTCGAGCCCCGCGCCCAGAACCTGCTGCGCGAGGCGATCCACCGCGGCCGGCTCGACGTCACCGTGCGGCGCAGCTCGAGCGAAGGCGTGAGCCGCATCGTGCCCGACCTGGCGCTCGTCGAGCAGTACCGCAAGGCGGCGCTCGAGATCGCGAACCGCTTGCAGGTGGATGCCTCGCTGTCGCTGGACTTCGTGCTGGCCCAGCCCGGGGTGCTCACCACCTCGGACGCCGAGCCCGACGTGCTCTCCGAGTGGGACCTGCTGGAGACCGCCCTGCTCGGCGCCGCCGAGGATCTCGACCGCATGCGTACGGCCGAGGGAGAGGCGCTGCGCGCGGACCTCGCCCGCCACCTGGCGGATGCCTTGCGCTTGCGCGCCGAGATCGCGTTCCACGCAGAGGGCGTCGCCGAGCGGCTCCGCGCCCGCCTGGAGGAGCGATTGCTGCGGCTGCTGGCCGACCGCCTGGATCCCGCGCGGCTCGCGCAGGAGGCCGCGATCCTCGCCGACAAGGCCGACATCGCCGAGGAGCTGACGCGCTTTGCGAGCCACGTCGACCAGTTCGCGGAGGCCATCTCGATGCCGGATCCCGTCGGGCGCCGGCTGGACTTCTTGCTCCAAGAGATGAACCGCGAGGTCAACACCATCGGCTCGAAGGCCGCCGAGCACGCGATCTCGGCGCGCGTCGTCGAGCTCAAGACCGTGCTCGAGCGCCTGCGCGAGCAAGCTCAAAACGTGGAGTGACGGGGTGACTACTGCCTGGGAGCGGCCCCAAGCCGGGGCGTTGTTCGTCGTCTCGGGCGCGAGCGGCTCGGGGAAGACCACGCTGCTCAAGCGCGTGTTCGCGCGCGTGCCGGGGCTGCAGTTCAGCGTGTCGGCGACGACGCGGGGGATCCGGGCGGGCGAGGCCGACGGGGTGGACTACCACTTCGTGGACATCCCCACGTTCCAGCGGCTCCGCGACCAGGGCGACCTGCTCGAGCACGCCGAGGTGTACGGCCGGCACTACGGGACGCCCCGGGAGCCCGTCGAGCACGCGCTCGGCCAAGGGCTCTCGGTAGTGCTCGACATCGACGTCCAGGGCGCGCGGCAAGTGCGCCGCAGCCACCCGTCAGCGGTCTCGATCTTCATCCTCCCGCCGTCCGTGGGCACCATCAAGGACCGCCTGGTCACCCGCGGGACCGACAGCGCCGAGGTGATCGCCCGGCGCGTCCGCGAGGCCGAGGAGCAGCTCTCGGCGTGCGGCGAGTACGACTACCTCGTGATGAACGACGACCTGGAGACGGCCACCCAGGTTCTCGAAGCGGTCGTGCTTGCCGAGCTCTCGCGCACCAGTCGGCGCGCGCGCTGGGTGAAGCTGTTCGCGTAGCCTACAGCCCCCAGTCGCCGCTCTCGGTCCGCGTAGCGAGCTCCACCAACGCCGCCGCGTTGTACTGGTCCGGCGCGCAGTTCACGTCGATCTCGTCGGGCTCCATCAGCACGTCGTCGTTGTTCAAGAAGTGCTCGAGGTTCGGCGGGTTGTCCGTCCACGCCGGGCCGACGCCGGCCGTCAGCTCCATGTACTCCGACGCCGCGTTCACCCGGACCCAGGGGGAGCCGGACCCACGCCAGACCTCGGCGGCGCCCTTGACGTGGGAGTGATCCCCGACGCCCGCGACGTGATCGACGATCGTCCCGACCGAGATCAGCGGGATCCCCGGGTGTGCTGAGAGCGCATCCGCGGCCTGGCGCGAGAGGTCGCGCTCGGCCCAGTAGGCGTCCGCCTCCGCCGTCGTGAGCCGGTCCGGCCCGACGAGCCCTTGTGCGTCCAACATCGCGTTCAGCTGCGGCGAGAACGCGACCTGCGTGTCGGATGCGTCCACCCCGAACATCGCGTAGTCGTGGAGGCTCAGCTCGCCGTCGCCTTCGCCGTCGATGTACACCGCTCCGACGGGGCCGCCGGACCGGTCCTGGTAGTCCGGGTCCCAGCCGAGCGCGGGCGTCGAGCTGTATGGGCACACGAGCCCAGACCCCGCCTCCCAGGAGCAGCTCCCGACGCGGTAGAGCGGGTTCGGCTCGTCGGCCTCGCCGAGCTCCACGTCGATGAACTGGGCGGCGACGGGCGTCTCGAACATCACGATCCCGGACACGTCCGGCATGTCCAGCGTGCTGTCCGCGAGCGTGTTCACCGCGAGGTTGCCGCCGTTGGAGTTCCCGAGCAGCAGCGGAGCCGTCGCGGAGACGTCGACGGACACGCGGTCCGCGAGGAAGCACCCGTCGGCGTCGGCCTCTAGCCCTGCGGCGAACCGGGTCGTAGCGGCCACTGCTGCTCGCGACAGCGCGCCGCGGTGGTCCGGGGGCACGTCCACGTAGACCTGGAGGAACCCGAACCCGGTCGTCGCGAACGGGCTCTCGACCGGCACGCCGCCGTACCCCGTGGTGCCCTTGATGGACACGACCACCGCGTACCCGTCGTGCGCGAGGGGCGCGTCGCCCTCGGTGTAGAGCACCGCGTACTCGTCGCCGGTGACCAACGCGATGCCGGTCTGCCCGGTGGAGTCCGCGAGGGCACAGTCGGAGCTCGTGTCGGTGTCGGTGTCCGTGTCGGTGTCGGCATCCGCGTCGCCGGTGTCGTCCCGGCCCCGGTCTCCGGAGCTGTCAGGGGGCCGCCCGGTGCACGCGGTGACGAGCAGGAAGAGCGGGAGGAAGTGCGAACGCATGGGATCCGTGGGGCAGGAGGGGGCCGGGCTAAGCCCGCCCAGTGTAGACCCGGGAGACGCGCGTGTGCTCCTCCCAACTTGGCCAGGCCGACTTCCCGTCGGCCCCGACGGCGCAGATGCGCTCCTCGAGCGTCCGGGCGGCTGGGTACAGCGTGGCGACGTGCGCGAGCAGCGCGGAGAACGACCGGCGGGCGGACGTCGGGTCCTGGCCGGGCACCCCGTCGGTCCGGGTGACGCCCTCGACCAGCCTGAAGATGGCGTTCTCGGTGTGAAGATCCGCGACGCGCACACGCCGCTCAACGCCGGCGCCGGCCACCGAGAGGCGCTTGCGAAGCCACCGGCTGTCGGCTTGCCCCTCGCGCGTCGAGCGGGTCTCTACCTCGCCCGGCACGACCAGCGTCACGCCCTGGACCTGGGCCGCGATCCCGCCGCCTTGGGGCTCGGCGAGCCAGATCGCCTCGTCCGTGACGGTCCAGCGCTCACTGCCGAGGCCGGGCTCGTGCCATGCCGGCGGGGCAGCCGGCCCGAGCACACCCAACGCCGGACCGATCGCGAGCAGGTCCTCCCGGGCGACCGCGAGCTGGCCGGGGGCGCGTGCCCGGCCCAGCGCGGCCGAGTCGCCCCTGAGCGCGATCCGGGGCCAGCGCCCGAGCGCGAGCATCTTGGCGGTGGCGTGGTCCACGCCGAGCGAGCTGGCGAGCTGCTCAGGGTCCCCCAACGGGGGGATGACCAGGACCCACGGCTGCCGGATCGGCGGGAGGACGGGGCTCGACGGCAGCGTTGAAAACCCGACAGCGAGCGCCTCCTCGACCTCGAGCAACGCCTCGCGGAGGCCGTCGGGGTCACCGACGAGCGTCCCCGCGCGGTCGGCGGCGCGGCGCAGGGTGTCGGTCCACCGCGCGGTCGCGATCACCGGCGCTGCGATCGGCGCAGGTGGCGCAGGGGATGCTGCTGGGACGGGCGGCGCGACCTGTTGGGCCAGGCGCACGGGGGCGGACGCCAACTCGGTCGGCGCCGGCTGCCGGGGCACCGGGGCGGGCGAAGCGGGCGTCACGCAGACCGCCGCCGGGGTCGCGAGGGCCGCGCGCAGCTTGTCGGTACCGCCGCCCCGCATCGCGTCGCGGACGAGCTGGTCGAGGTTCTCGGGCGCCGCCCGGCGCACCTCGGTCGGGCGCGGCACCGGGTTCGGCATCGCCGCGCCGCAGTACAAGCAAGCGCTGCGGAAGGACGCGTTGGCGCGCTCGCACGCCGGGCAGGGCGCCGTCGCCGACACTTACGTCACCGCCGGCCGTAGGTACTCCGCCAGCGCGGTGATGCCCTCCAGGTCCTGGACGGCCTCCCCGAGGTCGGGCACGCGCCACACCGGCGCGGCGGTGCCGCGGATGAGCTCGTCGATGTTCTGCTCCTGCAGCTGGAGCCGGCCCTGGTACGCGGCGTGCAGCGCGGCCAGCGCAGCGACCGCGGCGTCCCAGCCCGGTGGCCGCTCGGTCGGGGCCGTGAACGTCGGTGCACCCGGCGCGGGTAGCGGCAGCAGGCACCGGTTGAGCAGGAACCCGGCGAGCGGCTGCTGGTGTGCGCGGAGCTGCTCGACGAACAGGCGAGCCTCGGCGCGCGCGGCGGGCGCGGCGGTCGTCACGAGGAAGAACCGCGTGGTCGGCGCGGCCAGCAACGATCGCACCTCCATCGACCGCTCGCGGAAGCCGTCCCAGAGCGCCTGGAACGCTGAGAAGAACTCGGCGATGTCCGCGATCGTGGAGTTCCCGACCATCCGCTCGAGCACGCCCGCGAGCACCTCGCTGCCGCGTTCGATCATCCGCCAGCCGCCGCGCGAGGCCGGGAGCACGAGCCAGCGCATCACGCCTTCGTCCATCAAGTTGGCCATCCGGTCCGGCGCCGCGAGGAAGTCGAGCGCATGGCGGGTCGGCGGGGTGTCGAGGACCACGCAGTCCCATCGCCCATCCCGCGAGAGCTCGTACAGCCGCTCCATCGCCATGTACTCCTGGGCGCCGGCCATGTTCGCGGAGACGTGCTGGTAGACGTGGTTGCGGTAGATGCGATCCCGGGCCTCCGGCGTTGGCGCGAAGCGGGCGACCACGCGGTCGAACGTCTCCTTCGGGTCGAGCATCAGCGCGTGGAGCGTCCCCTCCACGCCGGGCGGCAAGGCGACGGGGCTCGGCTCGCTGCCGACCCGGACGCCGAGCGCGTCCGCCAGCCGACGCGCGGGGTCGATGGTGAGCACGACGACCCGGGCGCCGGCTTGCGCTTGCGCTACGGCGAGGGCCGCGGCGGTGGTCGTCTTGCCGACTCCGCCGGCGCCGCAGCAGATGATCACGGGGGTCATGCGCTCGCCTCCAGGGCCGAGGCTAGCTGGCCGAACTGGTCGGGCCCGAGGGCGCTCTCTGGGAGGTCCGGCAGGTCGACGACCGGCACTCCCAAACGACCGAGGTTGACACGAGCGCGATCCTGCATCGCCACGCGCTCGATCGCCCGGTCCGCGAGCCCCAGCGCGTCGAGCCCGGGCGGGTTGGCGCCGGCCGCGAGCCCGGGCCGGAGCGCCGGAAAGCTCGTCGGCAACCCGTGCTGTCGCACCCCGTTGAGCACGACCCCGGCGACCTGCTCCTGGAAGCGCCCCAGCCGCCCATACAGCTCAGCGGTCTCGTGCACGGGCAGGGCCTCGGCCAACGAGACCAGCACGATCGCGGTCCGCACGGGGTCTTCGATCAGCCCGGCCACGTCGCGCGCGTTGTCGTGGAACGGCCCGCTGCGCGTCAGGCGCATCATCCCCCGCGGCGCGGTCAGCATGCTGATGCCGTGCCCGGTCGCCGGCGCGTCGACGACGATGAAGTCCCACTGCCGCGAGCGACCGCCGAGCACCGGCCCACGCTCCCGCTCGAGGTCGAACACCTTCCCGAGCTGGATCAGGTCGTGCAAGCCGGGCACCGCGTCGAGGAACGGCCCCATCACGCGGTTCTTGAACACCATCTCGTAGAGCTTCCGGAACCGCAGCATCCGGAGCAGGTACTCCTCGATGGCCGGCTCAGGCGCGATGGACATCGTGCTCAGGCGCGGGCCGAGCGTGCTGATCGCATAGCCCCCAGCGGGCAGCCCGAAGCGCCCGCACACCTGGTCCGCGCCGCTGGTCTCGCACACGAGCGTGTTCAGGCCCCGCTTCGCAGCGAGCACCCCGAGCGCCAGGCTCACGGCGGTCTTCCCCACCCCCCCCTTGCCGGTCACGATGACGATGCGACGTTCGAGCAGCCGGCTCAGGAGCTGGTCCGGGGGTGACATCCGCAGGGCTAACCCGCCCAGGCGCGGAGGCGGGGTGATCCCGCCGCTGGCCGGTCGGCTCGGCTGGGATAGCGCCTCCCGCGATGTCCGCTCGGCCTTCCTCTTCCTTCGTCGTGCTCGCGCTCGGGTCGTTGGTCGCCTGCAAGACGCTGCCCCCGCCGCGGCCGCCGATGCCGGGGGGCCCGAAGCCCACGATCGCGATGGACACGCCGTCGACCCAGCGCCCGTGGAGGGCGCTCGACCACGTCGCCGACGCGAAGCTCACGCTCCCCGAGGCCCTCCCCCCGGGCGACACCTCGACCTCCGCGAACAGCGGGGTGATCGCGCTCACCGAGACCTGGGCTGACACCGGAAAAACCTACGGCCGGATGCGGATCTGGTCGCACCCGCTGCCGTTCGCGTGCGAGATGCCGCGCCCCAACTACGCGCCGCTCGGCGCGCAGCTCTTCCGCGGCACGGCGGAGTTCCCGTTCGTCGGCGGCATGACAGCCCCGTCCCGCGGCGGCTGGTTCATCGAGGACAACAACGTGATGTTGATCTCGCTGGAGAACCCGTTGAGCTGGTCCGAGAAGCCCGAGCTCCGGGTGACCGAGCTCGCACACAGCTTGCAGCGCTTGTCCTTCGCGACGAGCGGGATGACCGCCGCCGAGTTCGTGCGCTTCGACGCCACGGCGGGCCCGGAGACCCGGCCGGGGCTCCTGCTGCCGGCGCCTGCCCGCGCCGAGTTCGAGGTGACCGTGCCTGCTGGCGGCGTCCTCGACGTCGGTGCGACCCTCCTCGTCCACCCGCTGCTCGGCGACGACGCCGGGAACGGGGCTACCGCCCGCGTCGAGGTCGACGGGGAGTCGATCTGGCGGGCAGCCGTCCGCCCCGGGTCCGGCTTCGCCAACGGGAGCCTGGACCTGTCGCGCTGGGGCGGCAAGACCGTCAAGCTCGCGTTCGTCAGCGACCCGGACGGGGACGCCGCGTACGACTCGGTGTTCTTCTCGACCCCGGTGGTCTACGGTCCGCTCCCCGCGCCACGACACATCGTGGTGGTCGGCATCGACACGCTCCGGTGGGACGCGCTCTCGCTGAACGGGCACACCGTCGACGGGCGCACCACGAGCCCGGAGCTCGACGCCTGGGCGCAGTCCGCGGTCGTGTTCGACGACGCCTGGGGGCCCGCGCCGCGCACCCGGCCCAGCTTCCGCACCGCCCTCACCGGCCGCTACCCGTACGACGCCATCGCGGCGCCCACCATCGCGGAGGCGCTCGCCCCGGAGGGCTTCCGCACCGCCGGGTTCGCGGCCAACGTGCACCTGGTCCCGCGGTTCCGCTTCAACGACGGGTTCGAGGAGTGGTACTACGAGAACGGCGCGAAGGCCGAGGACCAAGTCAGCCGCGCGCTCGACTGGCTCCGAGCGCACCAGGACGAGGACACGTTCACGTTCGTCCACCTGATGGACCCGCACACGTACTACAACGCGCCCGAGCCCTGGGGCAGCCGGTTCACGGAGGGGCGCTCGTCCCGGGTCGTGCCCGACATCTTCGACCGCTGGCAGATCTTGCAGCTGATGCGCCGGAAGAAGCTGACCGACGACGACAAGCGCCTCATCCGCGGGCGCTACGACGGCGAGGTCGCCTACCTCTCCGCTGCGCTCGGGACCCTGTTCGACGGCGTCGACGCGATGCATGGCAAGGCGGTCACGCTGCTGCACTCCGACCACGGCGAGGAGTTCTGGGACCACGGCGGCTACGAGCACAACCACACGCTGTACAGCGAGCTCGTCCACACCCAGCTGATGGTGCGGCCCCCCGGCGGCTGGGGCGGCGGCCCCCACCGCGTCCCGGCAGCGGTCGGCCTCATCGACATCGTGCCGACCCTGCTGGACGTCGTGGGGCTGAACCACGACGCAGCGGGGAAGCCCTGGGTGTCTGACGGGCTCTCGCTGCGCACCTGGTTCGATGCCGGCGTAGCCAGCTCCGGGCGGGCCGACACCGAGGCGGCCCTCGGCGCCACGTTGCACGCCCGGCCGCTCGCGCTGGGGCACCTGATGTTCGACAAGGAGCGCTGGGGCGTCGTGCTCGAGGACTGGAAGTACATCCTGCAGACCGAGAGCGGGGAGGAGGAGCTCTACGACCTGGCTACGGACCCCGGCGAGCTCAAGAACCGCGTTGGCGACGCGCCACCCGGCCGGCTCGCGGCGATGCAGCAGGGGCTCTCCCAGGCGACAGGCTGGCCGCTCTCGGACGTCTGGCGCATCGAGCTGCACGGCACGCTCGACGCCCTGCGGGTCACGCTCGGGGGGGACGACGCCGGCAAGCAGAAGATGACCGCGGGGGTGATCGATCCCGAGGCCGGAGAGCAGACGCGCGCCAACCTCGAGTGGGGGGAGCACCCCCGGCTCGTGCCGGCAGACGTCGGGGACGTGCGCTCCGATGCGCCCGGCAGCTGGACCTTTCGCCCCGCGCGCGCCGCCGGGCAGACCCTCTACTTCGCGTGCCCGACGCGCTGCCCGGACGGCACGGTGGCCGGGGCGGCGGGCGTGGAGGCCCCGCTCGTAGACGGGGAGATCGCGCTCGGGGCCATGAAGCTGCGCGTGCAGCGCGGGGTGATGCTCCGCCCGACGCGCACGGAGGCCGACGCCCTCGCGACGTTGCCTTCGACAGCCGGGACGAGCCAGGAGATGGAGCAGCTGAAGCTCCTCGGGTACGTCGCCCCCCCGGACTGAACCGGGCTACATCGGGCGCGGAGGCTCGATGTCCGGCAAGGCGTGGCGAGAGGCAGAGGTGCTCGAGCGCGAGCGACGCTGGGGCCCCGCTGGGGTCGCGTGGCAGGCCATCGCAGACCGCGCGTGGGCGCAAGGCGACATCGTCCGCACCCGGGACGCCGCGTGCCGGGCCGGGGACGCGTGGCGCCGGGAGGACCGGCCGGCGTTGGCCGCACGTGCGCTGAAGCTGGCCTGGGACGCTGGGCGGCGAGGCCCGATGGACGCTGCGTTGCTCGCGGCGGTGCTGTTGGACGCTGGGCAGCCGGACGTCGCGCTCGACCTGGTCCACGACGTCGAGGGGGCCGACGAAGGCGCCCGCGCGGTGTTGTTGGACGTCCGGCTCGGGCTCGAGGTGGCGCTGGGCCAAGTCGACGCCGCGCGCGCAGACCTCGACGCGCTGGACGCGCTCGCGATCCCGGGCGCGACGATCGCCCGGGTGTTCCGGCAAGCGCAGGTGGACCGGCTCGACGGGCTGCTCGAGCGCTCGGACGACGGCTTCGCGGCGGCGGCGCGCGCGCTGGCCGGGATGGAGGGCGCGGCGGGGCCGAGGGCAGCGGCGCTGGCGGAGCGAGGGGAGCTCGCGCTGCTACGAGCCGCGCTCGGCCACGGGAACGCGGGCAGCGCGGTGCCGCACCTGGAGGCGGCGCTCGTCGACTGGCGGGCGGCGGGGCGAGAGGGCCCGGCGCTGCGGGCCGAGGCGTGGCTCCTGCGCGCGCGGCGCCTCGCCGGCGACGCCGTGCTGGCGGAGCCGATCCTGGGCTGGATCGCAGGCGCGGTGCAACGGGGTTTGCCGATGCTCGCGGCGGACCTGCAGGTGTCCTACGCGATCGCGACCGGGGATCCCGCCGGCCTGGTCGACGTGCTGGCTGCCCTGGAGCACGCGCCGCTCGCGCGCGGCCGGGTGCGGGTGATCACCGCGGAGCTGGGCGGCGAAGCAGACCTCGACGCCGCGCTCTCGGAGCTGGAGCCCGACGCCCCTTGGTTCGCCCGCGGCCTGTTGGCCGTGAGCCGCCGCGACCATGACGACGCCGGGATCGCCGACGCCCGGGCCCGCATCGACGCGTTCTTTCCACCCCCGGACCTCGACGCGTAAGCCCAGCGCCCCGCCTGGCGTTGCCTCCTCCCCCCCACCCGCGTAGGATCAGCCGATCTTGCCCCAGTTCATCCGCCAATACGAAGTCCTCCGCGAGCTCGGCTCCGGCCATTTCGGCCAGGTGAGCCTGTGCTATGGGGAGACCCCCGCGCGCGGCGTGCACGCGGCCAAGGCCCGACTCGTAGCGATCAAGCGGCTGAAGAACGCGCGCGACTCCGAGTCCCTCCGGCAGCTGCTCCAAGAGTTCGCGCTGCTCGACCAGGTCAAGCACCGCAGCGTCGTGCGCGTGTTCGAGTACCTCGAAGACGAGCGCGCTGTCGTCATGGAGTACGTGCACGGGTCCACCCTGCGCGAGGTGCTCGACGGGTGCGCGCAGAAGCGGGAGCAGATCTTCACCGAAGCCGCCGTCGAGATGGGCTGCGAGATCGCGGACGCGCTCTACCAGGCGAGCACGTCACCGGCAGACAACGGGGAGTCCCTGCACCTCGTGCACCGGGACCTGAAGCCCGAGAACATCATGCTCACGCCCGCCGGCGAGGTGAAGATCCTCGACTTCGGCCTGGCGCGCGTGGAGAACACCGACTTCGCACACGAGGACCGGAACCGAATTCGGGGCACGCCCATCTACATGGCGCCCGAGCAGGCTCGCGGCGAGGAGATCGACCACCGCACCGACCTCTTCGCGCTCGGCCTGATCCTGTACGAGCTGCTGGTGGCCCGCCCCGCGTACCGGGTGCCGTTGGAAGCCCCGGATGCGCTCGTCGCGATCTACTGCGCGATCGAGAACGGCGAGCTCGCCGAGCCCTGCCGGGAGCTCGAGGGCAAGCTGCCTGGCCTCGGCAGCATCGTCACCCGCCTGCTGCAAGCCCGGCCGCGCAACCGCTACCAGACAGGTCAAGAGCTGCTGGTGGACCTGCGCCGGCAGCTCTACAAGGATCGAGGCGCGTACCTGCAGGAATTTTGCAGCTTCTACTTCGGTACGGTCTGCCCGCTCCCCGAGCCCCTCGACCCGCGCGCGCCCAGCGCATTATCTCAGAAGGGAACCATGTCGAACCCGCCCCGCAAGAGCATCGAGGAGCGCCTCAAGGAGTCGCTGGAGAACACCGCGCAGCCGGCGGGGAAGGCGCCTGTGCCGGTCCGTCGCGTGTCGCGCGCGCCAGAGGTGGAGCCCGAGCTGCCCCCGAGGGGGGCGGCGGTGGGGCCCGACGCTCCGCGGTTGACGCCGAAGATCGTGCCGCGCACCGCGTCGGCGGCGGCCAAGGCAGACGACGAGGTGATCGTCCCGCCCAGCGTGAAAGGGAAGCCCGCGGCGGCGCCGTCCCCCAAGCGGCCCACCGGGGCCCGCAGCGTCGACGAGAACGGCATGCTGCCGATGGTGCCGGTGCACGAGAGCGCCGACGAGCGCGAAGTGCAGGGCGACCACAGCGCGACGGCCTTCTTCGCGATCCCCGCCCCGAAGGCGGAGCGCGCGAAGTCGGTCTCGGCGGCTGCACCCCAAATGACGCCCTCCGCAGCGGGGCCGCGCCCGTTCACCCCTCCCGCCCAGTCGGCCTTTCAGCCGGCGCAGAGCGTCGCGGCGCAAGCCCCGGTCCAAGGCATCCAGGGCCCGGTGAGCAGCTTCGGCGGGCAGCAGCAGTCGCCGTTCCAGGCAGCGGGCGCCCAGCCGGCTCCGCCAGCGAACTCCGACTCCCGCGTCCAGTCCTGGCGCGTCTACGCCATCCTGGTCGCGGTGACCGGGCTCGCGGCGTTCTTCCTCATCTCGGTGGTCGCCGTCGGGTACTGGCAGCTGTCGAAGGCCGAGCCTGCGCCGAAGGAGGTCGTCGCGACCGTCGCGCCGCCGCCGCCTCCGAAGAAGCGGAACGCCGACACCGCGGCGCCGCCCCAACAGGCCGCACCCGCCAAGGCGCCGACCCGCACGCCGCGAGCGTCGACCGGCACGTCGACGGCCAGCGCCCCTCCCGCGGCAGCCAAGTCCGACAAGGGGTCGATCTCGGTGTCGTTCAGCTCCACGCCTGCGCCGCTCCAGATCGAGATCCGGTGCTCGGACGGGTTCGCTGGGCGCGCGCCGCTCGGAGGGGGGTCGGCGAGCATCGCGAACGTCCCCAGCGCGTCGGACTGCAAGATGTACCCGAAGGGCGGCGTGACCGCGACGGCGTACCCGGTGAAGGCCGGCGGTCACTACTCGTGCACGATCACAGGCACGACGACGAGCTGTAAGTAGGGCGGACGCGCGCGGACGCCACGGGCGCGTCTGCCAAGACGGCTCGTAATAACGCCGTTTCGTCCCATGTAGTTAGTTAAGCGTACAGCGCCGAAACCGGTTTCGTATTAGTCTCCGCTGGTCCGGGCGGCCCCCGGTGGAGACTGCGCATGAGCTGGTTTTTTGCTGTTTGGATGGGTCTCATCGGGTTCTTTGGCACGGCGCACGCCGTGGACACCAAGGGTGCCGAGGACAACCTCAAGAACAAGAAGGCCGAAGAGCAGAAAGCCGAGATGACCGAGGCTGAGAAGGAGGCCGAGAAGAAGAAGAAGGAGAAGATCGCCCGCGTCGTCGTGCTCAAGTGGAACGGCGTCCGCGCGACCGACTACACGGACACCACCGTGCAGCGCATCGTCCGTTCGGTGATCGCGCGCCCCGACGCGCAGTTCTACCCGGAGGTCGACCTCTACCAGAACGGGCGCAAGGTCAAGGACAAGACCGTGGTGCCGGCGATGCAGCCCGCGACCGTCCCCGTGCAGAACATCACGCGCGTTCGCCAAGCGGTGGACGAGATCTCCGGCGTGCCGTGGAACGCGCTGCAGCCCGACCAGTGGGGCCTCAAGGCCGGCGAGCTGCGCGACCTGACCGAGCAGCTCTGGTTCGTGGACCGGGTTGAGCTCCGGGAGCCGCTGTTCCTCCTATACGCGCAGATCGGCCGCGCGGCCGACAGCCAGAACCAGAACATCCCGCCTTTCTACGAGCAGATCGGCGCGCAGGCGGTCAACTACTACTTCTTCCTGGCGGCGACCCTCGCGTACCAGGATCCCGCGCTGATGAACAAGCTCACCGACCAGGAGCTCAACGCGAACGTCGGCTTTATCCTGCAGCAGCTGCAGCAGGGCGCGTACCCGACCCTGAAGATCGATTTTGAGCCCGAAGGACAGGACTTCGACCCGGACGCGTTCAACAAGGTCTACGAGGTCTACCTCAACGGCATCGTCACCGAGCCCAGCGATCGCGGCCAGATGGAGGTCTTCTTCGGCCGCACGGACATCTATCTGAAGCGCAAGGACTCGGGCCACGGCCTCTCAGAGCGCCTCGAGGTCACCAAGCTCGAAGACAAGATCTACTTCGTCCAGCAGACCGCTCGGAAGAAGATGGGCATCGACTTCATCAACCAGCTCTTCTTGCACCCAAACGAGTGTACGCCGGCGCTGGACGGGGACATCCTCAACTACTTGGCGATCTATGCCAAGATCCACGAGAAGGCGGAGATCTACATCGCGGTGCCCGAAGACGGCAACCCGAACAAGACCAAGGTCTGGCGGTACGACCGCCCGAGCGCGACGCTTCAGCTCGTCGGCGGTGGAAACGACGGGTTCCCGGTGCGCTTTGCGATCCTGGGCTCGGTCGGCATCATGTACAACGCGGCCACGCCGAGCTTCGACAGCACGGTGTCCACCCCGGAAGACCCGACGACGTTCGACCCGGTCACCGAGGCCCAAAACCGCGGCGGCGCCAGCCTCGCGAGCGCGTACGTGCCGATCGACTTCGAGCTGCGCGGCCACTACAACCGCCTGATGGTGAACCTCGGCGTCGAGCCGGGCTTCAACACCGCGGGGAACTTCACCGAGCGCTACTGGATGCGCGGGAATGAAGACGGCAGCGCGATCATCGACGAGGACGCCGTCATCAACGACGGCACCGGCACCGGCACGTTCATCCCCTACGACCCCGCTACGGCCGATAGCTCGAAGGTCAAGAACGTCGGCACGCCGGTGTACAACGAGGCGCTGATCAACCGCAACGTGTACATCGGGATGTCCGCGGTGCTCGGGCGTGACGCGGGCATGGGCTTCGGGCCCCACCTCGGCGGCCGGGTCGGCTGGGACAACCTGCCGCACGCGCTGCAGACCACCGCGCACGCCGGCTGGACGTTCGAGCCTCCGGTCCTCAAGCAGAAGCGCAATGGGCGCGTCCACCTGCTGATCGACATCGACCTGCGCGGCGGCGTGATGTGGCCGTTCAGCCACTCGATCTGGCACACGGAGAACAACCTCGGGGTGAACGCGCTCCCCGTCTTCGGCATCACGGTCGGTGCCGGCGTCACGTTCTGATGTGGATCGGCGTCCTCCTGCTGCAGGCGGCGCACGGCGCGGCGCCGCCCCCGGCCCCGCTCCCACCCGCCGTGATCGTGTGGACCGAGCCCGATCTACCGCCCGCCGACGTGCAGCAAAAGCTCGCGCGGCTCACCGCCGGCGCCACCCAGTTCGACTGGGGTGACATCGCGTTCGCCCCCGGCGACCGGACGCAGGACGACCGGATGAAGATCGACGCGGTGCAGACGGCCGCCGACGCCGGCCGCAAGCGCTGGGACGAATTCGACGTCGAGCTCGGCATCGCGCAGGCGCTGCGCACGACGCTGGACGGCGTCACCCTGGTGAAAGACGACGCCGACCGCGCCGCGCTCGAGCAAGCGCTGGTGCTGGAGAGCACCGCGGTGATGCGGGCGTTCCCCGACAGCCGGTTTGCGACTTCGGAGGACGCCGGCCCGTTCCGCGTCGTCGTCGGCGACATGGTGGCGTCCCGGCCGTTGGCCGACCTGGTCGCGCTCAACCCGGATCGGGTGTGGACGCGTGACGAGCTCGGCGACGGGCAGATCCTCGTGCGCATGGAGCAATACCGAACGGCGGCGAAGGCGCTCCCGCCGGGCAAGGTCCACTTCGTAGCCGCGCCGCCCGGGGTGTCGCTGCTGGTCGACGGGCGGCCGCTCGCCCCGGGAGTAGTGGACCAGGCCGTCCTGCCCGGGCACCACTACTGCGCCGTACAGGTAGGCTCCCGCCTCGCGGGGCGCGCGGACTTTGACGTCGCCAGCGGCGAGAACGTCGACGTGCAGGCGCTCGTCGTCGCGGCGGATGTGCAAGCGGCCAAGGCCGTGGTGTTGGCCGGCGACGCGACCGGGTTGCCCGACGGGATGGTGAAGGCGCTCCAGTCGATCCCGCCGATCAGCGGCAAGGCCCCGCGCGTCTACCTTGCAGCGTTGGACGACAAGGGCCACGGCCACATCGTGCCGTTCAGCGCAGGCGCCGAGCTCATTCGGCCGAAGCCGGTCACCGTGATGCTCACCGGGGATGTCGGCGGCGGCTTCCTGGTCAGCTCCGCGTTCGCACAGCAGTCCGGCGCGGTGCAGACCACCGCCCAGTTCGGCCCCCAGCTCGGGGCGCAGGTCGGCATCTACAACTTCCTGATCAACGTCGGCGGCACGATGCTGCTCACGCCGGTCAAGCGGTTCGCGTACGGCGGAGACCCGGGCGCACCGGACCTCACCCCCGCGACCGTCCGCCCGTGGGGCGGCATCGGGGTCTACCTCCCGCGCCCGACGCAGGGCGTGCCGCTCTTCAGCCTGGGCGTGAACTACGGCCTGTTCTTCCCCGGGTCTGCCGGCTTCGGCGGGAACTTGACCTTCGGGGTGCCGATCAACGACGGGCGGACCTGGCTCCGCCTCTCGCTCGACGGATTTCGTACCGTTCAGTCTGAGGGGTGGCCACAAGAGGGCAGCGCCAACTATGCTGGCGCCTTCCGGCTCGGGTTCGGCAGGCTGCTCTGACCCCGCCTCGTTTCTCGTCCCGCGGGCCGAACGTCCGCACGGAGTCGCTATGCACCTCCTCGCCCTGATCCTCGCGTCTACCGCCCCGGCGAGCGCCGCGTCGTACGCTACGCTCACCACCGTACCCACGTGGTCCTGGAAGGCGGGCGAAGTCTCGCGTTGGCACTTGGAGACCGACCTGTTCACCCCGCGTGGGCTCGGGCTCGCGTACGTCGACACCAAGGGCGTCAGCGTCCAGGCGCAGAGCGGCTCCACGCACGTCGTGATCGACACCGAGTGCACGGCGTCCCCCGAGGGCAAGAACACCGTCCTGGACTGCACCCTGGCCTACGTGAGCCTGACGGGCAAGCCGCTCGCCCTGCCTGCGGACGATCGCATCCCCGACATCTACGCGGGCATGACGGAGCAGCTCAAGCCCGCGAAGATCGAGATCGTGCAGTCGGCGGACGGGCGGATCCGCTCGTTCGACCTGCAAGGCGTGAAGCGGATCAACGCTACGTCAGGCACGGTCATCGAGCTGGAGCGGATCCTCTTGCAGCGCGCGTTCAGCCTGTTCGAGCTGCCGCTCGCGACTGCGGTCGACGACTACAAGCGCGGGTGGAAGCAGTCGTCCACCTCCTCGCTGATGATGTTGCCGACCACCTCGGGCACCACCGGCGCGTACGACATGCGCTTCACCACCGGGCCGGTCTCGGACAACCTGCTGCCCATCAACACCACCGCGGTCGGCAAGCTCTCGTACGGGAGCGCGACGGACGCGTCGAGCGGTGTCCGAATCATCGACACCACGCTCACGAGCCAGGCCGAGTTCGACCTGGCCCTCGGCCGCGTGGTCTGGCGCGGCGCGACGATCGACGGCCGCCTCACCGTCGCGAGCAACGACAGCGGCTCGGACGTCGAATTCTACCAGTCCAGCGCGCTGCAGATGGTGGACGCGTTCTTGCCCAACGGCGCCGCTCCGCTGTCCCTGATGGCCAGCCGGGCCCCGAAGCGCGACCTGCCTGGCCCCGAGCTCAGCGCGGGCCTCGCGCTCGTGGACTTCTCTACGCTTGGGATGCAAGCGCTGTTCATCCCCGCGATGCCCCCCGTCGGGAAGCAGCTTGGGCTACCGACGACGACGCTGACCGCGCGCGTGGAGGTCGACAAGGACGGGACGGTCACCAACGCCACCGTGTACAAGGGCTACGAGGCCCTCGCGAGCGCGTGTGAGATCGCGCTGCGTGGCGCTCGCTTCGCGAAGACGGGGGCCGCTTACGCCGTCGACGTCAACGTGGAGTTCCGCGCCGAGGCGGCCGCTCAATGAGCCGGGTCTTCACCATCCGCCTGCACAACCCAGAGCAGGGCCTCGACGTCGAGGTCCCCTGCCGCGACGACCAGCCGATCCTCGAAGCGGCGGAGTCGAAGGGGCTCGGCTTGCCGTACTCGTGTCGCAGCGCCGCGTGTGGCACCTGCGCCGGCAAGGTGCTCTCCGGAGAGGTGCACCTCGAAGAGCAGTTCGTGCTCGGCGACGAGGACATCGCGCGAGGCTTCACCTGCTTGTGCTCGGCTTTTCCGCGCTCCGATTGCCTCATCCTCACGCACCAGCGCGAGAACATCGAAGGCATGTAGCCACAACGGCTCCAGCCTGCTTGCCAACTGCCCCCACCCCGTATAGACAGCGGGGCCTGATTTTGGAGAATACGTGGCCGACCCCAAGTTGAAGATCGAAGAAGTTGCCGACTACAAAGACCCGAGCCGCTTGAAGCGCTTCCTCACGGAGCGCGGCAAGGTGCTCCCCCGCCGCATCACCGGCTTGTCGGCCAAGCAGCAGCGCTCTGTCTCGCTCGCGATCAAGCGCGCGCGGCACCTCGCGCTCCTGCCGTACGTCAACCGCGAGTAGCCTACGGCGCGGACAAAGAGGCCGGTCCCTGGGAAGGGGCCGGCCTCTTTTCGTGTTCGCCTGCCCCTGGCCTGCGTTCCGCGCCTGCCGCCGAAGCAAGGCGACCGGCGCCGGGTCGTTGGCTGCGCGCAGCTCACGACGGGCGTGCTGCCCCTCCGCGCGGAGAGCGACGCCGCGAATCGGCGCCGCTCCATCCTACGCGCCGGTGACTACCAGCTCGCCATCTTGGCCTGCAGGCCTTGGTCGAGCGCGTCCAGGAACTTCTCGGTGGTGAGCCAGGGCTGATCCGGGCCGATCAGGACCGCGAGGTCCTTGGTCATCTTGCCGGACTCGACCGTCTC
>CALQBK020000083.1 GCA_943328795.2 Bifidobacterium breve | reverse complement strand
GTCGCGTAGCGGCCCGCGGCGGCGCTGTCGTGCAAGTCCTCGTCCACCGCGCTCGAGCGCACCGCGACGCACGGGGCGGGCGCGGCGAGCGGGAACGGCATCCGGCCCGTGTCAATCTTGGCCGCGAGCCCCGGCGTGTCCAGCGCCAGCTCGTTCTCCAGCAAGAACGCGCGGAACGCGTCGGCGGGCAACACCCACGCCGCCGGGACGGGGAACCCCTGGCGCACGAGCTGCGCGAGCGCGGCCGCTTTCCCGCCGAGCTTGGCGGAGCGCCCGGCGTCCGCGAGGGGGACCATCACGGGGACGCGCTCGGCGTAGCGAAGCCGAGCAGGTCCACCAGCGCCGTGAACGGGCGGGCCTCGGCCGCTCGCCGGTCCCCGAGCGCGGCGCGGTACTCGTCCGTCCGGGCGCGGTTGCTGGTCAGCATGCGATCGACCTCGCGGCGCGCGAGCTCCTGCTCGGGCGTCGGCGCAGGGGGGAGCTCTTTCAGCACGCGGGCGAGGGTCTCGGCGAGCTTCTCGCTCGCGGCGAGCCGGGCCTCGACGGTCGGCGCAGCGACCGCGTCGGCGCACGCAGCTTCGAGCGGGGCCGCGGGTGCGCCCCAGCTGGCCACCTTGCCCGCCGCTGCGGTCTCCTCGAGCAGGTCGCGCTGGAGCCCGGCCTCCGCGAGCTCGGCGGCACCGCGGGCGTGGCGGAGCGTCCCGGCCTCGAGCCATGCCCCGCCGAGCCCGAGCCCGCCCAGGAGCACGACCGGGGCGACCACGAACTGCACGACGCGCGTGATGAGCGCGACGACAGGGTCCGGGGGCCCCGAGTCCTCTTCGTCGAAGGGCGGCGGCGCGGGGCGCGGGGGGGCTGGGGCTGCGGTCGGCGTCGCGGGCGGGGGCGACGGCGGGGTGACGCCGGCCGGGCGCTGCGGCGTGACCGCGACCGGGGCGGAGTGTGGGCTCGCGATGGGCGCGGCGGGGGGAGAGGGCCGAGCGTCGGCGGCCGGGGCTGCGGTTCCGGCGCCGGGCGACGGTGGACCGGCGAGGGGCGGCAGAGCGGCGGGGGGCGTCGAGCGCGCGGGGAGGACCGGGGGCTCGCTCGGCGAGGGCTCGGCGTCGAACAGCGCGCGGGCGAAGCTCGCGACGTCGTCGAAGCGGTCGTCGGGGCCGAGCGCGAGGGCCCGCGTCACGGCGTCCGAGATGGCTGCGGGGCAGTCGGGCGCGACGGACGCGAGCGGGGGCGGACCGGCAGCCGGCGGACCGTCGAACGGCGGCCGGCCGGAGAGCATCTCGTAGACGATGCAGCCGAGGGAGAAGACGTCGGAGCGCGCGTCCAAGCGCGCGCCCGGTGTCCCGAGCTCCGGGGCCAGGTAGCGCAGCTGCTGGCTGCCCACGCTGGGCGCCTGGGTCGCCCGCGCGAGGCCGAAGTCGGTCACCCGCGCGGTCACGCCGGCGCTGGTGACCGAGAGCAGCACCTCGCTCGGCGTCAGCGCCTCGTGGACCAGCCCGAGCGCGTGGGCGCTGCACACGGCGTCCAACAGCTGCACCAGGAGCGGCATCGCCTCGGTGAGCTCCATGCCCCCGGCGTCCGTGAGCACCTCCCGGAGGTTGGTCCCCTCGACGTACTCGGAGAGCAAGCCGAACAGCGTGGCGTCCTCGATCACCTCGGCTAGCGTGACGACGTTCGCGTGGGCCAGCGCCCGCTGCAGCCGGACCTCCCGACGCAGGCTGTCCCGCGTGGCCTTGGACGGGTCGCGCGGCAGGCGGAGCACGTGCCACGTGTCGCGGGTGGTGCTCCGGACCTTGTACAGCGGCCCCCAGCGCCCGTCGCCGAGCTGCTCCATCACCTTGAACGCGCCTACGGCGTCGCCGGGCTGAAGGGTGGCGTCGTTCACGGGTCTCGCTCGCGGCCTGCGCGGAAGATTCGGCCTTCGACGCGGCTCGCGAGGGGGTCCAACGCCGGGCCCCACAGCTCCCACCCGCCGCCGACGAGGGCCAGCAGGTCGTGCAGGCCGAGCCACACCCACCCGCGCCAGCCGAGGTGCGGCCCGATCAACAGCGTGAGCCCGAGGGCCACGACGAGCCAGGAGGCGGCGAGCACCTTGGTCGGACGGAAGCGCATCGGGGGCGTCTCTATCGCACGGGTGCGATACCGGGGCGCGTGCCCCCCGTGCTCCGCGACGTGAACGACCCCACCGTGCCCCACCGGGTGCTGCTCGTCGGCGACCGCGGGTTCGGGCGGCGGGTGGACGCCTACTTGGCGCTGCGGTTCTCCGACTGGTCCCGGGCCCAGTTCGTCCGGTGGATCCGCGACGGCCTGGTCACGTCCGACATGCGCCAGCTCAAGCCGTCCAGCACGCTCGCCGAGGGCGAGATCTTGCGCATCTACGTGCCCGGGATCGCCCCGGACGGCGCCCCGCCACCGATGCCGGCCGTGCTGTTCGAGGACGACGACCTGATGGCGCTCGACAAGCCCGCTGGGCTCCTGATGCACGCCGTCGGCCAGCGCTGGTCGTACAGCGTCGTCGGGTTGGCCCGGGACGCCCGCCCGGGCTGCGAGGTCGACATCGCCCACCGCCTGGACCGCGAGACCTCGGGCGTCGTGATCCTGGTCAAGACGCTGGAGGCGAACCGCCGGATGCGCGAGCTGTTCCAAGACCGGTTCGTGAGCAAGACCTACGTGGCGATCGTCCACGGGGAGCCGAGCTGGGACGAGACGGTGTGCGACCTACCGCTCGGCACACTTCATCCGAAGGAGGAAGGCGTCGTCACCAGCGGGAAGCCCGAGACCGTGGAGCTGCGGCAAGGGCACCTCGACGGGGGCTCGGCCGCGCGCACGCGCTTCTCGGTCGCGCAGCGCATGCCGGGGTTGACCCTCGTGGAGTGCTTCCCGGAGACGGGCCGGACGCACCAGATCCGCGCGCACCTGGAGTGCCTCGGCTTCCCGATCCTCGGGGACAAGCTGTACGGCCAGCCGGACGACGTGTTCTTGGAGGCGCTGCGGCAAGGCGCGACGCCCCGCGTGCGCGCGAGCATCGGCTTTCCGCGACACTGCCTGCACGCGCGCTCGATCGCGTTCCCTCACCCGTTCACGGGTCAGACGCTCCGCGTGTCCGCGCCGATCGCCGCGGACATGGCGGCGATCTGTGCAGGCCAACAGCCTCTTTGGCCGGGGTAGCCGCCTCTTTGGCCCGGATAGCCCGGCGCGTGGCCCGGACTACCGTTCCGCCCTACTGACCGTTCTCGCCGATGGCCTCGACGGGGCAGTTCTCCATCGCCTCTTGGCACTGGGAGAGCTCCTCGTCGTTCTCGGGCTGCTTGAAGCAGATGTCGTGATCTTCGGCGTCCGACATGCGGAAGTTGTTCGGAGCAGCGTCCGAGCACACCGAGCAGAGGATGCACTCCTTGTCGACGTAAAAACCGACCTTCTTGCCGGAGATGACGGCGGTGCCGCCTGAATTGTCTTCCCAGCGATTCTTCCAATCCGCCACGTGAGCTCCAAAGGGAGGGCACGGTATCCCCGCGGGCCGCCCAGGTGCAACCCCGGGCAGCGTCGGGCCCGGTCTTCCCTGCAGTGCGGGGGCTGGCCAGGGCCGCGTCCCCCCGACGCGTGCCCCCGCGTCGGGGTACGGTGGCCATCATGGCTGTCCGTCACGTCGCCCGCATGGGCAACCCCGTCTTGCGCCTCGCCGCTGAAGCTGTCCCGGTGGAGGTCATCCGCTCGAAGGCCTTCCAGCGGTTCCTCGACGACCTGCTCGAGAGCATGATCGAGCACGACGGCACGGGCCTCGCCGCGCCGCAGGTGTTCGAGAGCGTCCGCGCGGTGGTGTTCTGCTTCGACGACTCCGACCCGATCTTCTTGGTGAACCCGGTGATCACGCCGATCTCGGAGGAGCGGCGGGACGGCTACGAGGGCTGCTTGTCCGTGCCTGGGCTGCGGGGCAAGGTCAGCCGCTGGATGGACATCCGGGTGGACGCGCTGGACCGCGACGGGAAGCCGTTCGCGTTCGAGGCCCACGGCTGGCCCGCGCGCATCGTGCAGCACGAGTGCGACCACCTCGACGGCGTGCTCTACGTGGACCGGGCGGAGCCCGGGTCGCTCGCGTTCCTCTCCGAGTTCCGTCGGTTCGGCCCGCCGATCCCGCTGCCGAAGGGGCACGAGGACGAGGAGGACGAGGATCCCGAGGACGACGGCGACGAGGAGTAGCTACTCGCCGACCCGGCGCACGAGCGGCGCGATGCCGCGCGACTCGAGCAGCTCGACCAGCGCCTTCACCCGCGAGGGGTCCACGATGATCTCGGTGGGCGAGATGCGGCCGAGCACGAACGGCTCGATCGACACCACCAGCTCCATCTCGCGCAGCGCGTCGGCGTCGCTGACCCGCAGCACGGCCACGTTCTTGTGCAGCACCGGGACGGCTTCGCTCACGCGGCGCTCTCGATCCTGTACGCGTAGCCCTGCTCCGTGAGGAAGAGCTGGCGGCGCTCCCCGTAGGTCTGCTCGATGGTGTCGCGGGTGATGATCGTGTAGAAGCTGGCCTTGTTGTCCCCGGACTTCGGGCGGAGGATGCGGCCGAGCCGCTGCGCCTCTTCCTGCCGACTGCCCCAGGTGCCGCTGATCTGGATCGCGACGTTCGCGTCCGGCAGGTCGACGGAGAAGTTCCCGACCTTCGAGATCACGAGGACCTTGTCATCGCCGCGGCGGAACCGCGCGAAGAGCTCGTCGCGCTGCTTCTGGGGGGTGCGGCCGTCGATGATCGGGAGGTTCAGGCGGTGGGCCATGAACTCGAGCTGGTCGATGTACATCCCGAGGATCAGGACGCGGTCGCCGTCGTGCTCGCGCAAGAGACGCTCGATGATCGGGGTCTTCATCGCGTTGCAGCTCGCGATCCGGAACTTCTCGCGGTCGTCCGCCGTGGCGTAGCGGATGCGGTCCTCGTCCGAGAACCCGCACCGGATCTCGGTGCAGGACGCCGCGGCGATCCAGCCCTGGTGCTCGAGATCCTTCCACGGCACGTCGAAGCGCTTCGGCCCGATGAGCGAGAAGACGTCCTCCTCCTTCCCATCTTCGCGGACGAGCGTCGCGGTGAGCCCCAAGCGGCGGCGGGCCTGCAGGTGGGCGACGGAGCGGAAGACGGGCGCCGGGAGCAAGTGCACCTCGTCGTAGATCACGAGGCCCCAATTCTCGCGGTCGAAGATGCCGAAGTGGACGAAGATGTCGTTCTTCGACTTCCGGAACGTGATGATCTGGTAGGTCGCGAGCGTGATCGGGCGGATGTCCTTCGTCTCGCCGGAGTACTCGCCGATCTCGTCCTCGGTGATCGTGGTGCGCTCCAGGATCTCCGACTTCCACTGGCGCAACGCGGTGATGTTGGTGCACAGGATGAGCGTACGCATGCTCAGCTTCGACATGACGCCGATGCCGACCATGGTCTTGCCGGCGCCGCAGGGGAGCACGATGACGCCGGAGCCGCCGTGGACCACGCCGTCGCCGTAGAACGCGTCGATCGCGTCGGTCTGGTAGTCGCGGAGCGCCCAGGGAGTGCCGGTCTTCGTCTCCGGCAGCATCGAGAGCAGCAGCTGGTCGCCGTCGCGGTAGCCGGCGAGGTCCTCGACCGGGTGCCCGGCGTGCGTGAGCGTCTGCTTCAGGTCGCCGCGGTGGAGCGGGTCGACCAGCACGGAGGTCGGGGAGAGCTTGGTGCCGAGGAGCGGGATCACCGGCTTCAGCCGGCAGATCTCCGTCATCAGCACGGCTTCGTCGGCCTCGAGCCGCAGGCCCCGCGGGTCCTTGTGGAGCTTCAGGCGGCCGTAGCGGCTCATCGTCTCGCGGATGGACACCGGGACGTTCGGCGGGACGTCGTACTTGGCCCACTGCTCGAGCGCCGCGACGACGTCCTCGACGGTCATCCCGGAGCTCGCCGCGTTCCACAGCGACAGCGGGGTGACCTTGTAAGTGTGGATGTAGTCCGGCGACTTCACCAGCTCCGCGAAGCGCACCAAGGCGTCACGGGCGCCCCGGAAGTGCACGCTCATGGTCTCCAGCAACAGGGTGTGGTCGGACTGGACGATCAGCGGGTTTTCTGGGACGTAGCGCATGGGGGCGCCCCCTTATCACCGCCGCTCCCGTTGGTGCGCAGGTCGGGCGTGAACTCCGGGTCGGCGGGTCAGTCCTTCGCCCCCGGGGAGGCGATCATCGGCAGCATCACGACCTCGGAGACGGCGTAGCGGGCGGAGGTGTTCGCGACCTGCCAAGCGCCCTCTGCCACCTCGGCGGGGTCCAAGAAGTCGCGCTCCGGCTCGATGTGGTCGGGGAACGGGAACGCGTCCATCGTCCGCCAGAACGGGGTGTCGATGCCGCCGGGGTAGAGCGCGGTGACGTGGATCCCGAATTGCGCGGCCTCGATGGCCAACGTGCCGGTGAACCCGTTGAGCCCCCACTTGGTAGCGCAGTACACGGATTCGTTGGGCAGGTAGCGCTTGCCCGCGATCGACGCGACGTTGATGATGCGGCCGCGGACCGGGTCGGGTGTTTGGGCCTTCATCGCTCGGAAGGCGGCGAGGCTGCCGAAGATCGCGCCCTTCAGGTTGGTGTCCACCATCAGGTCGATGTCCGCCGCGGTGGCGCTCTCCGCAGCGCCGTAGACCGCTACGCCGGCGTTGTTGATCATCACGTCCAGCCGGCCGAACTCGGCGAGCGCAGCGTCCACCAGCCGCTCGCACTCCACCGCTATCCGCACGTCCGTTTGCACCGGGAGCGCGCCGATGCCCCGCTCCGCGAGGGACTCCGCCAAGGCGTCGATCTCCGGCGCCGTGCGCGCAGCGAGCACGACGTCGAACCCGCCGGCGCCGAAGCGCTCGGCGAGCGCCGCCCCGAGCCCCCGACCCGCACCGGTGATGCAGACGACGCGCCGCCGGCCCCCGTCCCGCTTCACGCGAGCGCCACAGTCGCGTGAACCGCGGCGTCGATGCCCTTCGCGACGTCCGCGAGACGGGCGTTGCTGTACATGTACGCGGGCGTCGACACGACGCGGTGCACGCGGTCGACGTGGCAGTGGGTGACCGGCGCCTTCACGTGCGTGCCGCCCATCGAGTAGATCATGCCCGCGGTGTCGGGGTCATCCCCCGTCGTGACCTCGCCTTCGCCGAGCCCTGCGACCAGCACGGCCGGCGTGATACAAATGACACATATCGGCCGATTCAGCGCGCGAAACGCCACGATGACCGCGAGGAAGTCAGGCAGGAGCTGCGCGTCGGCGCCGGCTGCAGCGAGGTTCGAGAGGTTCTTGGCTGCGCC
This sequence comes from Bifidobacterium breve, assembly GCA_943328795.2. Classification (GTDB taxonomy): domain Bacteria; phylum Myxococcota_A; class UBA796; order UBA796; family SXON01; genus CAIUMM01. Next base: position 11,659 of record CALQBK020000083.1, on the reverse strand, counting down.
GAACCCGCCGGGGCACACGAGCATGTCGAACTCGGCGGCGACGAGGTCCGACAGCGGCCGCACGCGCCCCCGGGCGATCCGGGCGGACTCGACGAGCACGTTGCGGGTCCCCGCCTCGGGGCGGCCCGTGAGGTGGTCGACCACGTGCGCCTGGGCGATGTCCGGCGCGAAGCACTGGACCACCACGCCTTCGCGGTCGAGGGCGAGCAGCGCGAGGACGGACTCGCGCACCTCGGCGCCGTCCATGTGGCCGCAGCCGGACAGCACGACCGCAGCGGTTTTTGGAGCAGGGGACATCGACACCTCCCGGCGCTCGTATCCACCCTCGCCGCGAGGGCAGGGCCATTTTTTGGCCCTTTCGTGTCCGAATTTGAAGGGGGCAAATTCGGACAGGGGGTTTAGGCGTCCTTGGCGTCGCCCCGGGCGAAGATGCTGGCCACGTAGTGCAGTACGTCGGTGGCGGAGTACTCGTCGTAGCCGTACTGGTCGATCAGCCGCTGCTTCACGACGTCGATCTTGGCCTGGGTCTCGGGGTCGACCACCTGGGAGACCAACGACGAGAGCTTGATGCTGTCCTTCTGGTCCTCGAACAGCTTGAGCTCCAGCGCGTGGTACAGCCGCTCGTTCATCCGGAAGTTGAACTGCTTGCCGTCGATGGCCAACGCGCCGATGTAGTTCATCAGCTCGCGCCGGAAGTCCTCCTTCCGCGACACCGGGATGTCGATCTTCTCCTCGATCGAGCGCATCATCCGCTCGTCCGGCTCCTCGTACCCGCCGGTGAACGCGTTCTTCACCCGCTCCTTCTGCGTGAACGCCTTCACGTTGTCGATGTAGTTGCCGCACAGCCGCATGATCGCGTTCTCGTCCGACGCGATGGCCTTCTGCACCTCGTTCTTCACGATGTCCTCGTACTCCTTCTTCACGATGCCGATGAGCTCGCGGTAGCGCTTCTTCTTGTCCTCGTCGTTGATCAGCGAGTGGCTCCGCAGCCCGCCCTCGAGCTCGTTCAAGACCATGAAGGCGTTGATGCTCGGCGCGCCCGTGTCGCGCACCAGCGCGTTCGAGATCTTGTCTTGGACGAACCGGGGGGAGATGCCCTCGAGCGCCTCGCGCACCGCCGTCTTTCGGAGCTCCTTGACGTTGTCCTCGGTGTACCCGGCCAACGTGCGGCCGTCGTACAGCTTGAGCTTCTGGAGCACCGACAGGTTCGCCTTCTTCGGGTCTTCGAGCCGGGTCAGCACGGCCCACATCGCGGCCATCTCGAGCGTGTGGGGCGCGATGTGCTTGTGCACCCGCTGCTTGTTGAAGTCGCGCTTGTAGATCCGCGCCTCGTCGCTCCACTTGGTGATGTAGGGGACGTCCACCTTGATGGTGCGGTCGCGCAACGCTTCCATGAACTCGTTGGACTGCAAGCGCCGGTACTCGGGTTCGTTGGTGTGCCCGATGATGACCTCGTCGATCACGGTCTGGGCGAACTTCTTCGGCTTGATCACGTGCTCTTGGCTCGCGCCGAGCAAGTCGTAGAGGAACGCGACGTCCAACTTCAGCATCTCGACAAACTCGATGATGCCGCGGTTGGCGACGCAGAACTCTCCGTCGAAGTTGAACGCGCGGGGGTCCGAGTCGCTCCCCAACTCTGCGATCCGTCGGTAATTGATGTCCCCCGTCAGCTCGGTGGAGTCCTGGTTCTTCTCGTCCTTGGGTTGGAACGTGCCGATGCCCACCCGGTCCTTCTCGGAGAGCAGCAACCTGCGGACCTTGATGCGCTCGATCATCTGCATCCAATCCCCGCCGCACTCCCGCAGGCCCTCCTTGAACAGGTAGCGCGAGACCGGGTCGAGGTCCCCCTCGACGTCGATGCGGTACTTCGAACGCCCGGCCACGCTCTTGTTGAGCTCGTCCAGCACCAACTTTCGCATCTCGATGGGGATGAGGCGCAGCGGCTCCTCGTGCAGCGGCGAGTGCACGACTTCGCCGGACGGGAGGTTCCACGAGAACGTGTAGAGCGCGCCCTCCGGCTGCTTCGAGTACCACTCGATGCCCTTCTTGAACAGCCGGACGATGCTTGACTTGGCGCTGCCGACTGGCCCGTGAAGCAGGATGACGCGCTTCTCCGGCCCCAGGCCCAACGCTGCGGACTTGAGCGTGTTCAGGAGCTTCACCAAGTGGACGTCGATGCCGAACACGGCGTCCTTGCCGTTGTCGATGGGGTCGTCGAAGAACTTGTAGCGGACGATTGGCTTCTTGTACTCGGTGTAGCTCTCGGTCCCAAACGACAAGATCATGTCGTACAGGCGCTGGTAGGCGTTGCGGGTGATCTCGGGGCGCGCCTTGACCAGGTCCAGGTAGTCGGCGAAGCTGCCCTCCCAGTTCTGCTCCCGGTAGGCTTGGATGTCCTGCAAGCCGGCGATCATGCCGAGTAGGCCGGAAGGGCTTGCGTGGGCTGCGGGCATTGGGGACTCCTGGATGGGGTGTGGCCCTGCGGAGCGCGATTTCGGTGTCTTTCCCGGCGCGCCGTGGGGACGGAGGCGACGAAGGGGAGAAAGAGCTGTGGGGTTAGTCTCGCATGCGGCGTGGGCCACGGCGACCTATTTCTTTGACCCGCGAGGTCGGGGAGATGTTCCCGCCGCCGTGCGCTTGGTCTACCCGTACACGTGGGCCGGGAGCCCTGCCGCTCGTGCGCGCGCCGCGACCTGGGCGAGCTGCTCGGCGGGGAGTGGGCCGAACGAGGGGTCACTGGGGTCGCGGGCGACGGTGTAGACTTGGACCGCGGCGATCGTCCCGCCCGAGTCGCGGATCTCCCGCAGCCGGTCCACCCAGGCGTCGATCTCTACGCTCGACGGGCCGGCACCCGCGATCGCGGGGAACATGGCTTGGATGGTGATCGGGCGCTCCCGGGCCAGCTCCGCGAGGTTCTGGAGCACGCGGGCGAACGGGAACGTCGTGCCGTCGACCCGGTGGAACCACGCCTCGGTGCCAGCGTCCAGCTTCGCCCAGACCTCGTCGATGGACGCGAGGCCGCGTCGGACGCCCTCGCGGTGGAGGAGGGTGGCGTTGGTCAGGAGCCGGATGGGGGTGTCGTGCAGGCCGTGTCGGTCGCGCGCGGCGTGCACCTGCTCCGCGGCGGCGGCGAACGCGCGGCTCGACGTCGGCTCGCCGTCCCCGGCGAAGGCGATGTCGGCGACGCGGCGCAGCGCGGGGTCGGTGGTGTCGAACGGGGCGTGGCTCCAGAGCGTGCCATCGGTGACCCAGCCGAGCAGGACGTCGAGCTCCTCGACGAGCCGGGCGACCTCCACGCCGCTAGACACGCCCGCCATCCCCTCGGGCGACCGGTCGACTTGGCAATAGGGACAGTCGAAGTTGCACACCTTGTCGGGGTTCAGGTTGATGCCGATCGACAGCCCGCGCGCGCGCCGGGAGACCACGGCGTACACGTAGCGGTTCTGGCCAAGCTCCCGCCGGTGGTCCTTGAACGTCAGCCGCCGTGTGCTCATTCCGACTCCGTGCTGGCTTCTTCACTATGCCGCGCGACCCGCAGCAGCCCCGCCTCGGCCTCTTCTCGGTCCGTCGACCCGGCCAGCCCGGGGAGCGCCTCCGTCCAGCAATCCCCGGCGTCGGTCCAGGACTCCGCGCGCTCGAACGCACGCGCCGCCTTGACCAGGAGCGCAGGGTCGTCGCCCACCCGCGCGGCCTCCTGCAGCGCCAGCGCCGCCCGGCGTTGGTCGTGGAAGTGGTCGGCGTACACGTCGGCGAGCCGCTGCTCCAAGAGGACCGTGCTCGGCCCGGTCGCGGCCCCGGCCGCTTGCCGCAGGCGGCTCACGGCGCTGACGTCTTGCCCGGCCTGGAGGTCCAGCATCGCGGCGCGCTCGGCCGCCGTGACCCGGGCGTCCCGCGTGTGCCAGCCGTCGGCGATCGCCTCGTACGTACGCAAGGCTCGCTCCGAGTCCCCGGCGATGTACGCCCGGTTTGCCCGGTCCATAGCCAGCGGCGACACGGGGTCCCACGCAAGGAGCGCTGCGCCAAGCAGCCCGAGCGTCGTGGCGGCCAGCGTGAGACGTGTCACTTTGTATCAGCCCCGGCCGCGGGCGTCGTGACGCCAGACCTCGCGAGGACCGCCGTGTGGCGGGCGTCTCCCATGTCGATGACCAGCCCGACGGTGAGCATCGCGACGAGGGCCCCGAGGCCCGTTCGGACGGCGCCGGGCGTCTCTTGCCACTCGCAGGAGGCCGGTCCGGGGAACGCCCAGGGGTCCTTCCAGCCGGCGGCGAGCCCCGCCGGCGGGGGCGGCGGGGTGCCGCACACGCAGGTCCACTCGGAGAGCGCGGCGAGCCGACACGGCTGCAGACGCTGGCCGGGCGCCGCGGTGGTGTCCAGGAACGGCACGTCCGTCGCAGCGTCCAGGATCGCCCCGTTCCAGTTGTAGACGTGCGTGGTGGTGGGCGGGTCGTCGTCGTCGCGGCGCGACACGACCCAGGTCCTCAGTGGGCCGGGGGGGCCGGCCGTGACGCGGAGCTGGATCCGGCGGCCGTCCTGGGTGTGGTCGCCGTCGACGAACCACAGGTACTGGGCGCGCCGCGCGACGGTCTCTTGCAGGTCCCAGGTGTTGCCCTCCGCGAGCGGGAGCAGCGCGCTGCCGCTGTCTTCCCCGGCCTCGCGGGTGACCACCCGGGTGCCGACGAGGCCCACCCGCTCCGCGCGGAGCGTCACGGCCACCGTGCCGGGCTCCCGCGGGGCGACGTGGACGGGCGGGGCGAACCACCCGCGGGACGCCTGGTCGTCGAGGAGGACGGGCACGGACAGGTCGACGCCTACGTGGACGCGGGGCCCGAGGTCGATGTCGAGCCGGGGCAACGTGCCTTGTGCGTCCAGCGCGAGCACGTGGGCAGGCCCGGCCAGCCCGATCGCGCCGAACACTGGGAACAGGACCAGCGGGATGACCGGGACCGGGACCCCCGGCTTGCGCTCGGCGTAGAGCCAGCCCGCGAGCCCAAAGCCGAGCGCGCACAGGGCCACGGCCGAGCCGCCGAGCTCGCTGAACAACGGCCCGGCGAACACCTCCAGCGGGAGCTTCGAGTCGGTGAGCAGCGCCGACGGGAGGAGCGCGAAGGGGAGGGCGCACGCCAAGCCCGCGAACAGCGGGGTCAGCAGCAGCGCCCCGATACCGAGGTTGGAGCTGCCGAAGCCACCCCGCCGGGCGAGGAACGCGAGCAGGCCGGCCATCACCACGGACGCCGCGGCGTTGCCGAGCGTGACCAGCAGGGGCCAGGCCGGGGTCTGCCAGGTGTGGTCCCCGACGATGGCGGTGAGGAGCACGCCTACGCCGGCTCGCCGGGCGCGGCCTTGCCGTCGTGGAAGTCCCTGCCCTTCCACGTGCTCCGCACCGTGGTGAGCGCGCGCAGCAGGATCACGGCCAGGACCAGGTTGCCGAGCGGGTGAGTCCACGCCAGCGCGCCGCTGCGGCCCTCGAGCCGCTCCAGCCGCAGCCGCAGGCCCATCGGCATCACGCACACGAGGGCGAGCCAGCCGAGCCACGGGCCCGGCTCGGCCATCGCGGTGAGCACCATCGGCGGGTGTGAGAGGGCCACCGCGAGGAGCACCCACGGCGCGCCCACCGTGATGAACAGGAACAGGAGCGCGATCAGGGCGATCTGCGGCCGACGGTCCATGCCCTCGTACAGGTTCTTGCCATAGCCGGCGATGATCTCGGACAAGTTGCGGTAGAGCCGGACCCGGAACAGGTGCGGCGCGAAGTACATCCCGGTCGCGTGCGCGCGGCGCTTCATCACGCGTGCGAAGCGGACGTCGTCCAGGACCTCCGACTTCACCGCCTCGTGGCCGCCGACCGCGTGGTACGCGACGGTGCGGGCGAGGATGAACTGGCCGTTGGCGAACGCCTCGAGGCGCCCCGAGTCGTTCACGGCGTCCAGGTCCGTGGCCCCCCGGATGAACCACCCGACGACGGGGATCGCGGCGCGCTCCCAGAACGAGCCGAGCACCCAGGTGCCGAACGCGCTCAGCAGGTCGAGGCGGCGGGCCTCGAGCACCATAGCGGCGTGACGCGCGGCGCCGGGGGCGACCTGGACGTCGGCGTCGATGAACAGCAGGTGCTCGCCCGTCGCGAGCCCGGCCGCTTGCTGGCACGCCCACGGCTTGCCCGCCCAGCCCGCCGGGAGCGGGGTGCCCGGGATCACGTGCAAGCGGCGGTCGCCCCCGCCCGCCTTGCGCGCCAGGGCCGCGGTGTCGTCGCTGGAGGCGTCGTCGATCACGATCACCTCGATGTCCGGGTGGTCGCTCGCCAACGCAGCGGTGACACACGCGCCGATGTTGAGCGCCTCGTTCCGGGCTGGCACCAGGATCGACAGCCTCGGGAGGGGGGCCGAGCCCGCCGCCTCCGGCAGCGCAAACCGGCGGGCCCAGCGCGACGCCCCGGCCGCGAGCCCGCCCCACAGCAACGTGAGCATCCCGAGGTAGCCCCCCAGCAGGAGCTCAGAGAACGCAGGATCCCCCCACTTCAGAGCGGCTGCAGCCCCCCCTGGCTCACCCGCGCGCGCGTCGTGCCCGCCGGGAGGTCTACGCGCCCGACCACGCGGTCCGGGTCTTGGACGACGGTCAGGCCGGCGGGGATCACGCGCCCGGGCGCCACGTGCACGCCGCTCCCGACGAGCGCGCCGGGCCCAACGCACACCCCGAGCATCCCGTGCGGGGCCTCGCGCAGCGCGCTCCCGACACGGACGCGTACGGGCCCGCGGAAGCCTTGATCCATGAGCACGGCGCCGTGCTTCGTCGTCGCGCCTTCCCCGATCACCGCGAGCTGGTGGATGCCCGCGGCGAACGCCCGGGCCTCGACCACGCTGTACTTCACCATCGCGAGCCGCTGTACGACGGCGCCTTCGCCGAGCACGCTGCCCTCCACCAGCGACAGGTCCTCGACGCTCGCCGCCGCGCCGACGAAGCAGCCCCGGACGATCGCGCCGGCGCCGACCCGCGCCCCCGCGCCGATCACCGACCCCTCGACCGTGGCGTTCGGGTGGATGCGCGCGCCCCGGCCGATCGCGTTGACGTGGCGGGCCACGCGGTACGGCGCCAGGCTCCCGGCGCACGCAGCACCCCAGGCCACGCGCACGAGCCCGCCCATGCCTGCCCCGAGCTCCCGCCACAGCGCTGGGCCGAGCCCGAGCAAGTTCGCCCACAAGAGCTGCGCCCAGTGCCCGACGGGCAGCGCCCACTCGTCGACGACCGTGAGCGGCGAGTCCGGCAGCTGAATCCCCGGAAGCGTCATCTCCTTGACCTGGACCTGCCGCACCGGGGCCGCGGCAGACCGGGCTTCGACGTCGCCGTCGCTCGCCCCCCGCAGGTAGACGAACTCCGCGCGCTCGCCCGTCAGCGCGGCGATCGGCGCCAGGGCAGGGGCCTCGAGCACCAGCCGCACGTCCCCACCGGCGCGCGCCTCGGCCAGCACGCGGTCGAGGGCGACGTCGGAGAACGCGAGGTTCGGCGCATAGAGCAGCCGCTCGTCGCCCCGCAGCTTGGCCGTCGCGGCGGCGTGCAGCTCACGCAGCCGTCGCCCGAGCACCAATCGCTCCGCGGCAGGCCCCAGGCCTTCGCAGCCGAAGGGGTCCCGGTGTGCGTCTGTAGGGCCGACGCCTTCCGTCACGTCACTCCGCCGGGTCGTTCAGGAACACGTACGCCAAGCCAGAGTAGGTGTCGTAGTCCGGGTCGCCGGAGGCGATGTCCATGTCGCCGTCCCCGTCGATGTCGCCGGGCGTCGCGCTCTGCCCGTACCCGAGGTTGCCGTTGCTGTCTGCGCTGGTGCCGAGCAGGCTCGCGGTGAGGTCGCTCCGCTCCGCGAAGGTGCCGCCGTTCCAGTCCTCGGCGCTGAAGAGCTCGGACCGCCCGTAGCTGCCCGAGCCATCCTCGGAGACCACGAAGATGTCGGAGACGCCGTCCCCGGTCCAGTCGCCGATGTCCCGGATCTGGTCGACTTCGGGCGAGCTGCTCCCCCACGTGTACGTGACGGAGGCCTCGTCTGCGGGGTCGAACGCCGTGCGACGCGCCACGCCCCCGGCGATGCCGTAGAGCGCCGTGCCCGACTCGTAGACCCAGAGCTCGTTGTCGCCGTCACCGTCGATGTCCCCGCCGACGCCGACTGCCCAGGCTTGCCCTTGGCTCGCGGTGTCGCCCGAGACGATGACGTTGGCGGCTGTCTCGATGTCCACGGCGCCGGAGGAGGAGTAGCGCGTGGACTGCCCGAAGAACGCCCAGAGCGCGCCGCCGTCCGTCGCCGCGTAGTCCGACGCGCCGTCGGCCAGCAGCATGTCGTCGTAGCCGTCCCCGTCGATGTCGCCGCCCACTGGCGCGTTGCGGTAGAACGCCGTCTCGGTGCCGTCCGTCGTGTACACGGCGTCCGACGCGGAGATCGCCTGCGAGCCCGTAGCCGGCCCGTAGTTCAGCGCCACGGCGTTGTTCGAGCCGCTCGCGTAGCAGCTGACGAGGTCGTAGACGCCGTCGCCATCGAGGTCGATCTCCGAGCCGAGGCCGCGACCTGCCGCGTTGGTGCTCGCCCCCGTGAGCGTGAACACCGCGCTCGAGGTGTCCCCGCCGCTCGCTGCGTCCGCGCCCGAGAGCACGTAGACCGCCCCGGAGCCCGAGGCCGTGTTGGTCGCCGACACCGCGAGGTCGTCCACGCCGTCGTCGTCGAAGTCGCCGACGCTGCTCACGGCGTAGCCGAGCAAGTCGGTCGTCCCGCCGCCGGTGAAGTAGTTGTCGGCGTCCGAGATCTTCGAGCCGGTGACCGCGAGCGGGGCGCTCAAGAACACCGCGACCCCGCCCTTGCCGTTGGAGGTGGGCGCCGAGGCCCCGACGTTCGGCGAGCCGACGATCACGTCGTCCAGGCCATCGCCGTCGAGGTCCGCCAGCGCGGTCGCCCAGCCGGTGTGGTCGTAGTTCCCAACGCCGACGTACTGGTACGGGGCGCCGGCCCCGGACGCGCCGATGTCAATCGCGCCGTCGCAGTCGTCGTCCTTGCCGTTGAAGGTCTCGACGCCGCTGGTGTTCACGTCGGGATCGTTGTCGTCGCAGTCCGTCCCGGCGCCGTACTCGTCCGAGCGCGAGCCATCGCCGTCGACGTCGTAGTCGTCCGCGCCGTCGCAGTTGGTGTCCCGGTTGTCGTACGGGGTGTCCACGGCGCCCGGGTGGTAGTCCGCGTTCAGGTCTTGGCAGTCCCCGCCGCCCGCGTCCGGGTCAGCGTTGTGGCTCTCCTCCTCGTAGCCGTCGCCGTCCTGGTCCCAGTCGGACTCTCCGTCGCAGTTCTCGTCGACGTCGTCGTAGTAGGTCTCCGTCGCCCCGGGGTTCACGTCCGCGTCTTCGTCGTCGCAGTCATCCCCGCCGGCCGCGATCAGCGCGTGGCCATCGCCGTCCGCGTCCGTCACGGTCACCACCGAGAGCGAGATCGACACCGTGGGCGTGTCGGCGTCGTTCGACGTCAGCACCAGGTCATTCGTGTGGGCGTCGTAGTCCGAGGTCGCCACGCTGATCGTGACGGTGGACGAGGAGTTCCCCTGGACGGTGAGCGTGGAGGGCGTGACCGAGAACGGCGCGTCCACGCTCACGGACGAGATCACGAGGTCCTCGGAGCCGTAGTTGTAGACGGTGATCGCGGTGGAGACGCGCTCGCCGAGCGGCAACGTACCGAAGTCGTACGTGGTGACGGTGACCTGGATGTCCGGGGGGGTCTCCTCCGCCGGGGTGCCGGAGTCGTGGTGTTGGGCCTTGACGGTGCTGCCACACGCGGTGAGCGACAACGCGGTGACGAGGGCGAGAAAGGAGGGGGTCAGACCACGCAAGGGGGCTCCGGAGCGTGCGCCATTGTAGCCGAGATCCGCCCGGGCGCCACGATGGCTCGGCGGCAGCCCGGGGAGGGTGGGCGAGCCCGCGCGATCGGATAGTTGCCGGCGCAGAGGCTCACCATGGCGGAACCGCAGAACACCCGGCTCGAGGCTGCTCGGGCCTACGTCGCCCGCAAGCCCGAAGACCGCTTCGGGCTCTACACGCTCGCGATGGAGCTCCGCAAGGTGAAGGCCTGGGAGGACTGCTTCGGGACGTTCCAGACCCTGCTGGAGCTGAACCCCGGGTACGGCGCAGGCTGGTACCACTACGGGATGGCGACCCGCGAGTCCGGCGACCGGGCCGGCGCCATGACCATCTTGCGCCGCGGGTTGCTCGCGACCGAGCAGAGCGGCGACAAGCACGCGAACGCCGAGATCGAGTCCGCGCTCGACGAGATGGCGGACGAGTAGGGGACGCACCGCCGAAGAGGCCGATGCTGGCTGGCTCGGGGCGCTAACTCGCCGGTCTATTGAGCGTTGTACGCCGTGATTCCGCGACCCAGCAGCTCCACCGCGCGGCGGAGCTGGGACTCCTCGCGGACGGCTGCGAGCCGGATCTCGTCCCGACCCTTGCGCGGATCGGCGTAGAAGCCGGGGCCGGGGGCGACCACGACGCTCTCCGCGCGGCCGCTGGACGTGTCCCGGAACTCCTCCACGAGCCAGCGCGCGAAGCGCTCGGTGTCGTCCACCGGGAGCCGGGCCATCGTGTAGAAGGCGCCCGCCGGGCGGTGAAACGCGACGCCGGGGAGCAGCGCGAGGGCGTCCATCATCGCGTCCACGCGCGACTTGTAGACGTGGCGGACCTCGGCGTAGTAGGCCTCGGGGAGCTGCAGCGCGGCGATGGCGGCCCGCTGCCCGCGCGGCTGCGGACCGAGCCGGGCCTGGCCGAGGCGCTCAAAGCGCTCCATCAGCTGCAGGTTGCGGCTGACCAAGAAGCCGACGCGCAGCCCGCACGCGGAGAACGTCTTCGAGGTCGAGTCGACGACGATCACGTGGTCCTCGTGGCCCTCGAGGTTGAGCGCGGACAGCGGGGGGGCGTCGAACCAGATGGCCCGGTACACCTCGTCCGCCACGAGCCAGATCCCGCGCCGGCGGGCCCAGGCGGCGACCCGGCGGAGCTGCTCGGCGCCGTAGACCGCGCCGGTGGGGTTCCCCGGGTTGGCGAACAGGAAGATGCGCGTGCGAGGCGTGACGAGGGCGTCCAGGACGTCGTCGCCGGGGATGGCGAACCCCTGGTCGAGGCTGGTCGGGACCGGGACCACCTTGGCGCCGGCGAACGTCGCGAACCCGTTGTAGTTCGTGTAGTACGGCTCGGGGACCAGGATCTCGTCGCCGGGGTCGCACAGCGCGACCATCGCGAACAGCAGCGCCTCGGAGCCGCCCTGCGTCACCACCACGTGCTCGCGGGTGAGGCCCGCGCTGGTGCGGCTGTGGAACGCGGCGGCGGCGTCGCGGCACTCCGGCAACCCCGACGCCGGGCCGTACGCGAGGACGGGGCCGTCCTCGGCCGCCAGCGCGTCCAGGATCGGGCGGGGCGTCGGCACGTCCGGCTGGCCGATGTTCATCCGGTGGAAGTGGACGCCGGCGGCCTTCCCGACCGCGGCGTCCAGCTTGCGGATCGCCGACTCTTGAATGGCGAGGGCGCGCTCAGAGATGTGCATCGGGGGCTCCTGTGGGGGCGGGGGACTAATTCGTTTACTCTGAGGGGGGCGCGGGGCGCCCCCCTCCGAAGCCGGCTACCGCCGGCTTCTACCCCCGCGAGCCGGCTGCGCGAT
>CALQBK020000082.1 GCA_943328795.2 Bifidobacterium breve | reverse complement strand
GCGCCGCCCGCCATCTCGAACACGACGATCGGCAGACCGTGGACGGCCGCCTCGACACGCTGGAGCTGGCTCGCGGCCGCCGCCGCGTTCGACTCCGCGAGGGCGACGGCGCGCAGTTGACCGAGCTCGGTCAGGTTCCGGGCCTTGCAGGTAAGCTCCACCCGGTCGAACGGCTTGGTCATGAAGTCCACCGCGCCCAGCGCCAGCGCGTGCTGGCGAACCGCCCGATCCCCGAGCCCCATCACCACCACCACGGGGAGGCGCCCGAGCACCCCTCGATCACGCAGCGCGGTGAGGACCGCGATGCCATCGACGTCGGGCATCACCAGGTCGAGGAGCACCAGGTCGATCGCTTGGCTCGCGGTGATCGCCAACGCCTCGGCCCCTCCCGCGGCGAGGACAGGCTCGAACCCGTCCCGGCGCAACAGCTCGCCCACGAGCCTGAGGTTCATCGGCTCATCATCCACGACCAACACGGTGCGTCCCGGCATCTTCCACCCACGGTGCAAAGAAATGGTAGCGCACTCCTCACTCGCCAGCAAGCTCTTGAACTCGCGAACGGGCACTCAGTGGCTCGAAGCGCTACGCCCCCCAATGACCGATCTCGCTCCAAACATCTCGCCCCCGTCGATGGCCCTCCGCGCGATGCTCGCCGTGAGCGCCGCTGCAGCGGCCTGGCTGGTGAAGCCGTACGCTGACTCCCTGTTGATCGCAGCGGTCGTCGCGATCTTGGCGTGGCCCCTCCACCGCCGGCTCCTGGGCGTCCGCGGCATCCACGCGGGGTTCGCCACGGGCCTGTCCCTCTTCTTGCTCACCATCGGGGCGGTCGCGCCGGCGGCGGGCCTCGTCTGGCTCGTCAGCCGCGAGCTGGTCGCGTTGGCGAAGGAGCTCGCGGTCCAGCTTGACGCGGGGGGCCTCGACGCGTGGGTGCGCTCGATGGCGGAGGTGCGAGTCGTCGCCTGGGGCGTCGACCAGGCAGGCGGGGTGGACGCGCTGCTCGCGAGCCTGAAGGAGGGCGCGCGGGCTGCCAGCGTCGACCTGGGGTCGACCATCGGGTCGGCGGTGCCGGGGCTGCTGGGGATCACCGCGAAGGCGATGCTGAAGGTCGCGATCTTCTACCTGGCGCTGGCCACCTACCTCCACCGCGGCCGCGAGCTGTCGAGCTGGATCCTACGGTTCGGGCCGCTCCCGCCAAAGCAGCTCACCCGACTGTTCGACGTGTTCTCCCAGATGTCCCGCAACGTGGTGCTGGCCGGCGTCGTCAGCGCTGGCGTGCAATCCGTCGTCGCGGGCGTCGGCTACGCCCTGGGCGGGGCCTCCCCCTTGCCCTCACCCCCTCCCCACGCTAACCGCCGCGTGCCCCAAAGGACCCGCCGCGATGCCCAAACGCACCGACCTCCACTCCATCATGGTCATCGGCAGCGGGCCAATTGTCATCGGGCAAGCCTGCGAGTTCGACTACTCGGGCACGCAGGCCTGCAAGGTGCTGCGCTCGCTCGGCTACCGCGTGGTGCTGATCAACTCGAACCCCGCGACGATCATGACGGACCCGGACGTCGCGGATGCGACGTACATCGAGCCGTTGACCGTCGCGGTGGCGCGCGAGATCATCGAGCGAGAGCGGCCTGACGCGATCCTCCCGACGGTGGGTGGGCAGACCGGGCTGAACCTGGCCCTCGCCTTGCACGAGGCCGGCGTGCTCAAGGAGTTCGGGGTCGAGCTGATCGGCGCGAACCCGACCGCCATCGCCGTCGCGGAGGACCGCGAGCTATTCAAGGCGGCGATGGAGGAGATCGGCATCGGCGTGCCGCGGGCCGGGATCGCGCGCACGGTGCAAGAGGCCGAGGCGATCGTGCGCGACATCGGGCTCCCCGCGGTGATCCGCCCGAGCTTCACGCTCGGGGGTGCTGGCGGAGGCATCGCGTACAACCTGGAGGAGCTGCGCGACATCTGCGCGCAGGGGCTGGACCTCTCGCCGAACCACCAGGTGCTGGTCGAAGAGAGCGTGCTCGGCTGGAAGGAGTTCGAGCTTGAGGTGATCCGCGACACCGCCGACAACTGCGTGATCATCTGCTCGATCGAGAACGTCGATCCGATGGGCGTACACACGGGCGACAGCATCACCGTGGCGCCGGCGCAGACGCTCACCGACCGGCAGTACCAGGACCTGCGGGACATGTCGATCGCGATCATCCGGCGCGTCGGCGTGGACACGGGCGGCTCGAACGTGCAGTTCGCCGTGCACCCCGGCACCGGGGAGGTCCGCGTCATCGAGATGAACCCCCGCGTCTCCCGCAGCTCGGCGCTGGCCTCCAAGGCCACCGGCTTCCCGATCGCGAAGATCGCGGCGCAGCTCGCGGTGGGGCTGCGGCTCGACGAGATCCAAAACGACATCACGCGGGTGACGCCGGCCAGCTTCGAGCCCACCGTGGACTACGTGATCGTCAAGTACCCACGCTGGAACTTCGAGAAGTTCCCCGGGGCGGTCAGCCAGCTCGGCACCAGCATGAAGAGCGTCGGCGAGGTGATGGGCATCGGCCGCACGTTCGTCGAGGCGATGCAGAAGGCCATCGCGAGCCTGGAGGGCGGGTTCACCGACATGAGCCGGTTCTCGAACGAGGAGGTTCGCCTGCGGCTCTCGACCGCTACGCCCGAGCGCATGCCGGCCTTGTTCGAGGCGCTGCGCCGCGGCGTGACCGTCGAGGAGATCCAGGCGACCACGCGAATCGACCCCTGGTTCGTCGACCGCATCTCCGCGATCATCGAGACGGAGGTCGAGATCAGCGCCACGCGCCTCGACAAGCTCGACGCGTATGGGATGCGTCGACTCAAGGGCATGGGGTTCACCGACCAGCGTTTGGCCACCTTGTTGTCGTCCAAGCAAGCGAACGTTCGGCAACGCCGGGAGGCGCTCGGGGTCGTGCCGACCTACAAGCGCGTCGACACGTGCGCCGCGGAGTTCGAGAGCTTCACGCCCTACTTGTACTCGACCTACGAGGAGGAGGACGAAGCCGGCGAGCTCGTAAAGCAGCGCGTGGTGGTGCTCGGCAACGGGCCGAACCGCATCGGCCAGGGGCTCGAGTTCGACTACTGCTGCTGCCACGCGGCCTACGCCGTGCAAGAGAAGGGCTACGCGGCGGTGATGGTCAACTGCAACCCCGAGACCGTCTCTACCGACTACGACACGTCCGACAAGCTGTACTTCGAGCCGGTGACCGCCGAGCACGTGCGCGGCGTCGTTCGCCGCGAGAACGCGATCGGCACCATCCTGCAGTTCGGCGGGCAGACCCCGCTGAAGCTCTCCCACGACGTCGGCACCGTGCTCGGCACCTCCCCCGAGGCCATCGACCTGTGCGAGGACCGCCGGCGGTTCAACGTGCTGATGAACCAGCTCGGGGTGCGCCAACCCGAAGGCGCCATGGTCGACGACCGCGAGGGCGCGTTCGCCGCGGCCGCGCGGCTCGGGTTCCCGCTCCTGGTGCGCCCGAGCTACGTGCTCGGCGGCCGGGGCATGAAGATCTGCTTCGACAGCTACGACTTCAAGATGGCGCTCGACGAGGCCATCCGCGTGAGTGAAGACCACCCGCTGCTCATCGACCGGTTCCTGGAGGGCGCCGTCGAGTACGACGTGGACGCGCTGTGTGACGGCACCGGGGAGCCCGGCAGCGTGCACATCGCGGGGATCATGGAGCACATCGAGGAGGCCGGCGTGCACTCGGGGGACAGCACCACGGTGTTCCCGCCGATCCAGCTCTCGGACGTGAACCGCGGGGAGATGATCGACGTCGTGCAGCGCATCGGCAAGGAGATCCGCGCGATCGGCCTGATGAACGTGCAGTTCGCGATCCAGCGCGGCGTCGTCTACGTGATCGAGGTCAACCCCCGCGCGTCGCGCACCGTGCCGTACCTGGCCAAGGCGACCGGGATCCCGCTGGCGAAGCTCGCGACGCGGCTGGCGCTCGGCGAGCGCATCGCGGACCTGGGCGACCTCTCCCACTGGGGCGCCGGGTACTCGTTCATCAAGGCGCCGGTGTTCCCGTGGCGCAAGTTCACCGGCAGCGACACCGTCCTCGGGCCGGAGATGCGGTCGACGGGCGAGGTGATGGGCGTAGGCCTGTCGTTCGGGATCGCGTACGCGAAGGCGATGATCGCGGCGGGGATGACGCTCCCGACGGAGGGGGGCGTGTTCATGAGCCTGAAGGACGGAGACAAGCCGGTGGGCGTGGAGATCGCGCGGGAGCTGCACGACATGGGCTTCACCATCTACGCGACGGGCGGGACCGCGCGGGCGCTGCAGGCCGCGGGCGTGCCGGCCGCGGCCGTCTGGAAGGTGCGCGAGGGGCGGCCGGACGTGGTCGACCGCATCAAGAACGGCGACATCCAGCTGCTGATCAACTCGCCGCTCGGGAAGAAGGCGCAGTACGACGAAGCCGCGATGCGGGCTGCGGGCTTGCGCTACGGCGTGGCGTGCGTGACGAACCTGCAGGCGGCGCGGGTGTTGCCCGCCGCGCTGCGCGCGCTCCGCGCCGGGGGCCTCGGCATCACCCGTTTGCAGGACCTCGCAGCCACCCGCCCGCCCGCGCGCTAAACCCAACCCCGGCCACCCCCGGACAGAAAATGGTCGATCCTTGTCCGAATTTGGAGGGGGGTAAATTCGGACATCCGGGGGTGCCGGCCCCCGGACAGAAAATGGTCGATCCCTGTCCGAATTTGGAGGGGGGTAAATTCGGACATCGGGCGGACAGACTTTGGCCGGCCGGTTGAGGGCACGCCGGATTAGGAGCTGGGAGTGCTCACAGCCGCGCCGACTTGGCTCCTGGTCGCGCTCGGCGGCGCTGTGGGGACGTGCGCGCGGTACGCCCTCTCGCTGTTCGTGCTCGGGCGCGGCTGGCCTTCGGCGATCGGCACTGGCGTCGTAAACGTCGCGGGGTGCTTCTTCATCGGGCTCTTGTACGCGAAGTCGGAGGATCCCCTGCTCCGGCGGGTCCTCGGGGTCGGCCTGCTGGGGGGCTTCACCACCTTCTCGAGCTTCGGCCGGGAGACGCTGGAGCTCGTTCGCGCCGACCGCCTCGACCTTGCGCTCGGCTCGGTGGCGGTCAACCTCCTGCTCGGGCTCGCCGGCGTCTGGCTCGGGCAACGGGTGGGCGCTTGACGCCAGCCCGATGCTCGGGCGACCTCGCCTCGGCGACCACCTCGCGATGAAGACGCTCCTCGTCGGCGACGTTCACGGCTGCTCAAGGCCCCTCGACGCGCTGATCCGCGCCGCGCGGCCCGACAAGCTGTTCCTGCTCGGGGACATCTTCGCGAAGGGGCCAGACCCGCGCGGCGTGTGGGACATCATCAAGGACAACGACACCACCGCGATCATGGGCAACCACGACGAGCGCCTGCTGCAGGTGTGGGGACAGCCGGGCAGCTCGGCGCACCACCGGTGCTGGCCGCGCCTGCAAGACGAGACGCGGGAGTGGATCTCGGCCCTGCCGCTCTCGCGCTCCGGCGACGGCTGGACCGCGGTCCACGCGGGCGTGCACCCCACACTCGGGCTCGCTGGCACCTCCAAGCGGCAGCTGCTGACGATGAGGCGTTGGCCCGACGACGAGGACCCGGAGAACCCCTACTGGTGGCAGCTCTACACGCTCCCCGAGCGCATCTACTACGGGCACGACGCGATGCGCGGGCTGCAAGTGCACGAGGCGACCGTGGGGCTCGACACGGGGTGCGTGTACGGCGGTGAGCTCTCGGGGATGATCCTCGAGACCGGCGAGGTCTTCCAGGTCGAAGGAAACGTTCGGTAGCAACCAAAAGCGAAGGCCCCCGGCCGTCTCCGACCGGGGGCCCGTTGCTCCACGAGGGAGCGGAGGACTACTTCTTGAACGCGTCCGTGACGTCCGTGTAGATCGCGGTCACGGCGTCGGTGATGGCGGTGATGCGCCCGGGGGTCTGGCCGACCGCGGCGACGTCCTTCGCGACGATCGGGGTGGCCTTGAGGAGCGTCGTGGCGTCGAGGCCGAGGGTCTTCAAGGTCGCGGGGAACTCCTTGCACGCGGTGACGAGCTCGGTGACCTGGGGCACGAGCGCCGTGACGGTGGCCACGGTGGAGGTGCCGGCGTCGATCAGGCCGTTGACGCCCTCGGCGCCCTTGGTGACGGTGGCGTCCGCGCCGCTGGCGACGGTGAGGTGGGGGGCCGTGCCCTTCATCTCCATGCCGAGCTTGCCGCCGGCCGCGTTGGACAGCGCGGCGATCGCGTCGCCGAGGTCGCCATCCGCCGCGACGCCGAGCGCCGTGTTCGCGTTGGTGCGAGCGGTGGTGAGGGTGGTCTCCTGGGTGGCCAGGGAGTCCTGGATCGCCTTGGCCTTGCCGAACACCTCGTCGAACTGCGAGATGCCGGTGTTTTCGATCTCCTTGTAGGTAACCGTGCTGCTCTTCTTGGCCCAAGCGGCGTCCGTGACGACGAGCGAGCCGAGGGTGACGAGCGAGAGACCGAGGACGAAGCGAGAGAGGGTACGCATGAAAAAACTCCTCCGAGGGATGCCCGAAATGGGCGTTTGGGTAAGCCCGGCGCCGTTAACGCACGTTGGCCGGCCTGCAACCCCACGTACTTCCAACATCTTCCCGAGGACGCAGAGGACTGCGCGCTTGGGCCGCTTCGCGGCTCCTTCAAAATGACGGGCCGGCGCGAACACCCGTCCGCCGATTCGGACGCTCGGCACACCTCGCCTCCCGGGCTGCCCCCGGGCTACGGCAGCGGCGTGCGACTCCTGCATCTCTACCGCCCCCGGGTGCCCGACGTCCGGGCGCAGGCCATCCAGGTCGTGCACACCTGCCACGCGCTCGCCGCCCGCGGCCACGAGGTCACCCTGCTCGCCGACCGGGCGCCCGGCTTCGACGGCGGCGGTCGCGACGCGCTGGCCCGCTACGGCCTCGACGCCCCGCCCTCCTTCGACCTGCGTGTCGCTCCGACCCGCTGGCTCCCGGGCGCCGGGCTCTGGTTCCGCGCGCAGCTCGCCGCGTGGAGCCGGCACCCCGGCCTCGTGTACGCGCGCGCGAAAAGGTACGTCCACCTCGTCCCCGCCACGATCCCCGTGGTGCTCGAGGCCCACGAGCTGGACTCCGCGTTGGACGTCGAGCAAGGGCGCGCGCCCGACGCGAACCGCGCGCTCGAAGACGCCGTGTACGGCCGAGCCGTCGGGGTCGTGACCAACTGCGGCGGGACGCTCGGCTGCATCCGGGCTGCGCGGGCGACCCTGCCCCCCGCTCGCGTGGTCTGGAACGCGACGCGCGCGGACCGTGCGGTGCGTGGCGTCGGCGGCGCAGGCGTTGGCGTGGTCGGCTCGGCCCGCGAGTACAAGGGCGTCGCGCAGGTCCTCGCCGCTGCCGGGCCCGAGGTCACGCTGGTCGGCGCGTCCGAGGCGCTCCCTGGCGTCCAAACACGCCCCGCGGTCCCCTACAGTGACGTCCCTGGGCTGCTCGCCCGCTTCGATGCGCTGCTCCTCCCGCTCGCTCCAAACCTGTTTGGGCGCGAGCTCACGAACCCGCTGAAGCTCTGGGACTACCTCGCGACCGACCGGCCCGTCGTAGCGCCGGACCTGCCGACCATTCGCGAGGTCGCCGATGCCCTGTGCCCCGGGGCGCTCGACCTATACGACCCGGCGGACTTGGACACCGTACGACCCGCCATCGCCCGGGCGCTCGCCCGCGGTCGCCGGGAGCCGGTGCTGCGGACCTGGGACCAGCGCGCTGCCGAGATCGAGCGCTTCCTCGGGGAGCTGCGCGCGTGATCCTCTACGTGCTGCGCTACTACCCGACGCTGTCCGAGACGTTCGTCCACGACGAGATCGTGCGCGTCTCCGCCAACGTGGCCACGGCAATCGCCGCGTTTGGCGCGAGGGAGGCCTCCGGCCGCCCGGCCCCCTGCCCGGTCCACGCGCAGCCGCACCAACTCGGCTGGCTCCGCTGGCTGCCCTTGCTGTTCCTGGAGCGGCTCCGCGGGCCCGCCAACCGGCGCGTGTTGTGGCTCGCCGCGCTCGTCCGACGGGTGCGGCCCGCGCGGCTCCACGTTCACTTCGGGGGGGAAGCCGCCACGTGGACGTTGGACGCCGCCATGCGCACGGGCGTCCCGTACTCGGTCACGCTCCACGCCGTGGACCTGTTCAAGCCGCACCCTCGGCTCGCCGAAGTGCTCGAGCACGCCGACCGGGTGGTCACGATCTCCGACTACAACCGCCAGCTGATCCGGGAGCGCTACGCCGTCGACGCGACCGTAGAGCGGTGCCGAGCCGCCCCCGCGTCGATGTCCACGCGCGAGCCCGGGCGCCTCCTGTTCGTCGGGCGAAACGTCCCGAAGAAGGGCCTGCCGACCTTGCTCGCAGCGGTGCGCGGCCTCGATGGGTACACGCTGGACGTGGTGAGCGACGTCGCGGACCCCGCGATCCCCGGCGTGACCGTTCACGGGCCGCTGCCGCACGCCGACGTACTGCGGCTGATCGCCCGCTCCTCGGTCGTGGTGCTGCCCTGCGAGCGAGCGCCGGACGGGGACATGGACGGCATCCCGGTGGTCCTGCTCGAGGCGCAGGCCGCCGGCGTGCCCGTGATCAGCACCTCCATCTCGGGGATCCCGGAGGTGGTCGACGCGACTGTCGGCTGGCTCGTGCCCCCGGGGGACGTGGACGCGCTGCGCGCTGCGATCCGGGAGGCGCTGGCGGACCCCGCGGAGGCGAAGGCGCGGGGCGAACGCGCGAGAGCGCGGTCGATTGGCGGCGGCTGAGGGGGGCCAGTGGGGGTTGGGTGGGGGTCACAGTCGAGCGGGGGGCGGGTACAAAGCCATCACCCAAACGGAGTCCTCCAATGCTCTTCTCTTCCGCCGTCGTCCTCCTCTCGCTCACGATGCCCGCCGCCAGTGCCGTGAGCATCGAGACCATCGAGATCGCCCACGAGGGCCTGAACTACTCCGGTGGCGGGCGCGTGGTCGCGATCACGTCGGACGGCGGGGGGACAGTCGGGAGCGTGACCGCGCAAGTCGAGTCGGACGCCGGCAGCGAGACCGTGACGCTCGTTGAGTCCAACGCTTGGCTGCACGGCGGCGCGGTCGTGAAGTCGTTGCCCGCCAAGACGGGCTCGGCCACGCTCACGCTGTTCGACAGCGGCAACGCCGTGTTGGCGACGTTCACCGGCACCCTGGGCGCCGACGGGACGGTGAGCCTCACCGGGCAATCGAGCACGTGCGCTTCGAAGACCTGCGACGGGACGAGCGACACGAAGGAGACAACCGTGGATCTCGAGGTCCTGGCCGCGGAGCTGTTCCCGGCCACGACCGGCTACGACGTGACGTTCGACGTGGTCGGCGCAGACACCTACGCCGTCGCGTACGCCTCGTTCACCGTGACTGAGGGCACGAGCACCACCAAGGCCGAGGTGGACTGGGACGACATTGGGGCGGTGTGGGACGCCGCCCTGACCCTCGACCCCGACGGCCTTGTCCAAGTCAAAGGCAAGGCGTACGACACGAGCGGGAAGAAGCTCGAGACGGCCACCGTCAAGCTCGGCGTGCCCTGGGACGACGGCGGGTACGGCGTCAACGTGCTCGCGACCGACGAGGATCCGCTCACCACGGTAGGCTTGATCTCGGACCAGTTCCACAACGGCGGCACGGAGGACGCGGTCTGGGTAGACGGCCACCTCACGTTCCTGTCCGAGGGTTGGTCCGGCACGAGCACGCTGCCCGCCAGCGCCCAGGTGGAGATCACCGGCGGCAAGACGCTCACGATCCCCGTCAACAGCTACCAAGTCAGCGCTGCGCCGGAGGTGTTCACCCCGTCGTGGGGTGACCTGACCGGGTTCGACGTGAGCGTCAACGGGAACCCCGGCTACTTCAGCCTCACGCGCGTAGGCGTCTACCTGCTCGGGGCCGACGACCTCTCCGTCGGCACGCTCGTTGACAACGAGGACGGCACCTGGACCCTCTCCGTCGCGGCCTACGCCAAGGAGTCCGGCAAGCTGCCCAAGTCCGTGTCGGTCAAGATCACCCCCGTCTACGAGAAGGGCGCCGCGTCCGAGGAGACAGAGGCGTTCGACCTCGAGTACGAGGATGGGATCGCCGCGGTGTTCGCGAACGAGGTCACCTACTCCCAGGACCCGCTCGGCCTCGACGTCTCCGGCAAGGTGAGCCTGCTTGGCGCGGCGGACAAGAAGGGCAAGACGAAGACGCTCGCCAAGGGCAAGTTCTACGCCACGTTCACGCGCGACGAGGACGGGGACCTGGCGCTCGGCGGCGCGGACAAGGACCTGATCTCCGCGAAGGGGGACATCCTGATCGGCGGCGAGCCCATCGATTTTGAGCTGACCGACGCGAACAAGGACGGGGTGCTCGAGGCGCCGCCGGTGGTCCTCCTCCGTACGAGCTCGAACGGCAAGGGCACGCGCGTGGTGACGACCACCAGCACCGCCGACCCCGGCCTGTTGTAGACCCGCTCCCCGCGGCTACTCCCCGACGGACGAGTAGCGGTGCAGCTCGTCGCCCCAGTTGTCCGGCTCGCGCTGCTCAGAGACGTTGGCGTTCGGCAGCGCGGCCTTGAGCCGGGCCGCGACCTCGTCGGTGATGTAGCAGTCCGTCAAGTCTAGGACACGCAAGTGGCGGAGCCGCGCGGCGCCTTGGATCAGCACCTCGGCCCCGGGGTCTGCCAGCGTGCTCATCGACAGGTCGAGCTCTTCAAGCCCGGCCACCAACGGCGAGCCGACGACGATGCCGGCGATCTCGTCGCCGAATTCGTTGTTCTTCAGCCCCAGGTGCTTCAGCTTCGGCAAGTCGGTTCGCTGCAAGAGGCCGATCACGTCCTTCGGCTTGCCGTTCCATCCGTAGTCTTCGCGGCCGAACCACACGCTGATCCGCTCGATGTTGGGCCACTCGGCCTTCGTGATGGAGCGCAGCGCGCCGACATCGAGCC
Organism: Bifidobacterium breve; assembly: GCA_943328795.2. Lineage (GTDB taxonomy): Bacteria > Myxococcota_A > UBA796 > UBA796 > SXON01 > CAIUMM01. The sequence goes on along the minus strand of CALQBK020000082.1, from coordinate 8,021 downwards.
CGCCCGTCTCCAGCAGGAAGGACTTGAGCTTCGGCAGCACCAACGCCCCGAGTTTTTGCTCGCCGCCGCGCAGGTGCAGCGACTCCAAGTTGGGGTACAACGCCCAAATGTTTCCGACGTTGCCGAGCTTGGCCCACGAGATCTCGGTCTCGTCCGGGTACTCGAAGTCCCCGATGAACAACGACCGGAGCGTAGGGAGGGGCCCGTTTCCAACGAGCAGCTTCGCAGCGCCCGCGTAGTTCACCTCGTAGGTCTCCTGCTCGTCGTAGTAGAGCCCGATCACTAGGTCCTGGAGGAACCGGGCCGTCGGCAGCTTCAACAACCCCGACAGCACCTTCTTCGCGTGGGGCTCCCCCTCGTACTCCATGGTCACCCGGGCCGTCTTGATGAACCCGTGCGCCCACTCGACCGTCGCGAGCTCGGGCTCCTCCGCCACCAGGCCGAGCCACGCCTTCGCGTTCTCCTTCAGCATCTTGTCTGCCATCTTCTTCAGCAGCGGGTCGCCTTCGCCGCGCCACGCGAGCGCCACGTACTCCCCGAGCTTGTCCCCGGTGGTCTGCAGCCAATCGGCGTAGACCAGGTACCCGTTGGCGTCCTCGGGGTTCGCCGCGATGACCGCCTCCAGCTCGGGGTTTCCGCCCGCCTTCGGGGCGACCACCTTGGGCGCTGCGGGCGCGGCCGGCGTGCCGCCTCCCCCGTCGAGCGCGTAGCCCTTCTTCGTCTTCTCCCGGACGAGCTTCTCGTGCTCCTTCTCGGCCTCCGCCGCCGACGCGAAGCTCTTGGTCTGCGTCTGCCCGGCCGTGCCGATCTTGCCTTAGGTGACGGTGAAGGTGGAGCCGTCGATGTCGATCTGCCAGAACTTGGACGACGTGCCTTCTTCGAACGTGTAGCGGGGCATCGGGACTCCTACTGCCGCACACGTAGCCCGGGGCCGTCAGACGAGCGCGCGGAGGAGGGCCGTCGGTTCGGTGAAAAAGTCGAGATCCAGCGGCTGTAGGCGGGCGAGCAGGCGGTCGGCAGGGGCCCAGCTGGCCGTCGTGCCCGTGCCATGCACGACGATGCAGTCGACGGCCCCGAAGCGCGCTCGCTCGGCGAGCCAGGCGTTCGACGCGGCCACCGGCTCGCGCACGACGACCAGCACTTGGCGCTTGACCCAGTCGTCCAGCAGCACGGCCACCAAGTCGTGCTCGAGCCCGAGCGCCCCGGGCTCGACGGCCAACCGGACGTGCAGCTCCACTTCACCGAGCAGCTCGGCCGCCCGGCGCAGCACCGCGACGAGCCGGCCAAGCACCAGGATCAGCCGCTGCACGCCGCCCTCGGTGGTGCGCTCGCCGTTCAACCCCGCGTCCAGCAGCACCAGGATCGCCCGGTGCTCTCGGTGGTGGGCCCCCTCGTCCCGCGAGTAGTACAGCAGCTCGCCTTCGGCCCAGCGCAGGTCGAAGAGATCGGCGTCCCCGGGCGGCCCGTCGTCCTCCCGCATGTACGCGAGCTCCGACGTCACGAGGTTCTCGAGCGCGCCGCTCGTGCTGATCGACGAGAACCCGCCCACCGGGTACGCGCTCTCCTCCTCGATGCGGGAGAGCGCCGTCCCGGCCCGCCGCCGGCTCCGGACCGTGCGCGGGAGCTCGGTGCTCGCCGCGGCTGTAGCCAGTTGGTCGAGCGCGACGCGGGCCTCGAGCGACCGCAGGCGCTCCATCCACGTCAATAGGAACAGGTCCCCGGGGCCGAGCAGCTCCGGGACCGACCGCGCGCCCGCCACGAGCCCCTCGTAGCCGGCGACCAGCAGCTCGACGGCCTCCGGCGTCGGCCCCGCGCCCCCGGGCTGCGCGAGCTCCCGCCGCACGACGCCCGGCACCACCGCGAGCTCGACGCCCGCGCCGGAGCTCCCGTGATCGGGACACAGCCGGCCGAGCACGAGCGCGGCGAACAGCCCCGCGGCCTCGGGTCGGAGCGCGGGGGGCAACGCGAGGACGGCGTCTTGCACGCCGCCCAGCCGCGGGTCGCACACGAGCCGGCCAAGCACCTGGTCCTCCCAGTCCCGCAGGGCCCGGCGCAGGGTTGGGTCGTCCGGCGTCGGCCCGCCGAGCTTCGTGTACGCGCCCTCCATCGCGAGCGTCGCGAGGTCCACGACGCAGCCCGGCGGCGGCAGCCCGGGGCGCTCCGCGAGCAGCGTCAGGAACCAGCCGGTCGCCGCGGCGCGCTCGGCGCTCGGGACCCGGGCGAGCGGCCAACCGGTCGCGAACCACGAGGCGATCAGCGCGGGGTCGCGAACCTCCCTCATAGGCCGAGCAGCTTCGGCACCTTGTCTTCCAGCAGGTCAATCTCGTCCCGCGTCTCGCCAAGGTACGAGAGCATGCGCAGGTCCTCCCGCTCGACCGCACCGCCGTGCATCACCCAGGCGCGCGTACGCAACAGCCGGTAGAGCTTCACGATCTTGCGGTCCGAGATGAACACGCCGTCCTCGCGTACGAGCGTACGCAGCACCCGTCGGAGCTCGAGCAACAAAGGCTCGGGGAAGAACCGGTGCCGGTCCTTCTCCTCCCCGTTCGCCCCCTCCGCGCGCCCGAATTGCATCGCCAGGTAGCGGTTCGCCTTCAGAAAATCGTCCAAGGTCGCGTGGCTCTCGGCCCACGGCTTCTGGCCCAAGTCCTTCCACGACTGGCTCGCGAGGCCCGCGTCGATCAGCGGCAAGAAGTGGTCCTCGGACACCGACCGGCACGCGGCCTTCAGACAAAAGCGATCCTTCAACGCGGCGAGCTCGCTGTGCTCCGGGATCTCGTTGGTCGCCGCGAACAGGATCTTGAGCTCCACCGGCACCGGCTGGCCGTCCTGGTAGTACTTCCGCTCGTTCACAACCGTGAGCAGCGCGTTCAGGATCGCCGAGTTGGACTTGAAGATCTCGTCCAAGAACACCAGCTTCGCCGTGGGCAGCTTGCCCTGCGAGCGGCGCAGGTACCGCCCCTCGCGCAGCTTCGCGACGTCGATCGGCCCCATCACCTCGCCCGGCTCGGTGAACCGCGTGAGCATGTACTCGAAGTACTCGCCGTCCTTGAGCCCGAGCGCGTCCTTGAACTTGAGCACCAGGTCGCTCTTCGCCGTCCCTGGCGGCCCGACCAGCAAGAGCGGCTCCTGTGCGACCGCGCAGACGGTCATCAGGTCGATCAGCTCTTGCTTTTTGACGAAGTAGCGGCCGAGCGCCTGCCGGAAGCGGTCCAGGCGCGCGCGCAGCGCGTGGGCCTCGGCGCTGAGCTGCTCGAAGGAGAGTGCGGTGGTGTCTGCAGACATGGACCGCGAGGCTAACCCACGATGTGCCACCGGCCCCGCGCCAGTTCGGCGCGGGCGCGAGGTATATTCCCGTGATGCGAACCAACCTTTCCCCTTCCCTCGCGCTCCTCCCCCTCTGCCTGTTGCTCCCGCCGCTCGGGTGCTCCGGCAAGGACACCGGGTCTGGCGACGCCGACACCGACTCGGACGCCGACTCGGACGCCGACAGCGACACGGACACCGACACCGACGTGCCCGTTGACGAGGACCACGACGGCTACGACTCGGACGTGGACTGCAACGACAACAACTACCAGGTCTACCCGGGCGCCCCCGAGGCCTGCAACGGGGTGGACGACGACTGCGACGAGCTGACCGACGAGGACTTCGACGCCGACGCCGACGGAGAGATGGACGCCGCGGCGTGCGACGGCGGCACCGACTGCAACGACGCCGACGGCACCATTGGCACCACGCTGCCCGAGGTCCCCTACGACGGCATCGACCAGGACTGCGACGGCGAAGACGAGACCGACGTGGACGGCGACTTCTACGCGGGTGGCAGCGGCACAGACTGCGACGACACCGACCCGGACGTGCACCCGGGCGCCACGGAGATCGCAAAGGACGGCGTCGACCAGGACTGTGACGGCGAGGACGCGATCGACGGGGACGGCGACGGGTACGGGGACGCCGACCTCGGCGGCGACGACTGCGACGACCTGGACCCCGAGGTCCACCCGGGCGTGCTCGACTACTGGAACGATGGGTTGGACACCGACTGCGATGGCCTGGACAACAACGTGGCCAGCCTCTCCTCCGCGAGCGTAGCGGTCTCCGGGGCCGACGGCGCGCAAGAGCTGGCGGGCGAAGACGTCGCGCTCTGCGACCTCGATGGCGACACGCTGCTCGACTTGGTGGTCGCAGCACCCTTCGCCGATGCCTACGCCGGCCAAGTCGCGATCTTCTACGGCGCGAACCGGGCCGACTGGACGTCGACGATGACGCTCGCGGACGCCGACACGCTGATCACCAGCAACAGCCTCTTCCTGGGCTTCGAGCTCGGTTGCGCCGACTTGGACGGCGACGGCAACAACGACCTGGTCACCGGGCGCGGCGAGATCCACTACTCGACCTACCAGACCGATTTTGAGCTCGACATCTGGTACGGCACGGGCAGCACGTGGCCCGCGACGATGTCCGAGCGGGACGGCGACGCGGTGTTCGAGATGTCGATCGGCGTGCAGAGGAACCTCACGTCCGTCTACGGACGCAACTTCACCGTGGTGGACCTGGACGGCGACGGCCAGTGGGAGATCGTGCTGATGAACCCCGTCGACGCCAACTTGAGCGGCGGTGACGACTCCTACTACATCCTGGGCGGCGGGCGCTTCACCGGCACCTACCAGCTCGCTGACGTGGCCATCGCCACCATCACCGGCGAGGGCATCAGCACCGCGGTTGAGCTGCCGGACCTGGACGGAGACGGCGCGTCCGAGCTCTTCCTGGGCGAGTCACAGCACGCGCCCGAGGACTCGGCGGACACCGGCTACCCCGGCCGAGCCTCGTTCGTGAACGACGACGAGGCGATCGCAGGCGGCGAGCTCGGCAGCCTCGCGTACGGGTTCTGGCGAGGCGTCGGCTCCGAGCAGCTCGGCTTCGCCGGCGCCACCGGCGATTTTGACGGGGACGGGCTCGGCGACCTCGCGGTCGGCGCGCTCGGCGAGAGCACGAACGCGCTCTTCGCGGGTGGGCTCTACCTGTTCGCCCCGGCGGACGCCGCGCCGGACGGCTCGTCCGCGTCGGGCGCCGTGGTGCTCGGCAGCACTGCGAGCGGCTACCTCGGGTACGCGGTGAGCACCGCCGGCGACGTGAGCGGGGATGGCGCGGACGACCTGCTGGTCAGCGAGCCGCAGGCGGACAGCACGAACGGCCGCGTGTGGCTGCTCGACGGCGCAGCCGCGCTCGGGTCGAGCGTGCCGGACGACTCCGCGATCCTCGCGTGGACCGGAGAGGCCGCCGCGAGCCTGACGGGCAACGCGCTCGCGGTTGGCGACCTGGACGACGATGGTCTCGTGGACTACGTCATCGGCGCGTACGCGTACGCGTCGGACGGCACCAACGCGAACGGAAAGGTGTACGTTGTGCTCAGCGGGGGGTAGCTGCTAGCGAGCGAGGCGGAACGTGAGGTTGTAGCGTAGGTTCCCGGTTTCCGGGTGCTCGGCCTCGCGCAGCGGCAACACCCCGTGGAAGTTCATCCGGGCCGGCCCGCCCCAGGCGACAACATCGCCGTGCTCCAGGTCCGCGCGGGTCGTCGGGTCCGTGCGGCGCAGCCCGCCGAACTGGAACACGGCGGGGACGCCCAACGACACGGAGACCACCGGGGCGGTGTAGCCGCGCTCGTTGCGATCCTGGTGCAGGGTGAGCCGGGCGCCGGGCTCGTAGCGGTTGACGAGGCAGCAATCCGGCACGAAGCCGGGGAACCCGGCGCGGGCGGCGGCTTGCGTGGCGAGCGCCGTGAACGTTGGGGGCATCGCGGGCCAGGGGAGCCGGGAGTCGGGATCCAGCGCCGCGTAGCGATAGCCCTCGCGGTCGCTGACCCAGCCGACGGCGCCGCAGTTGGTCATGGCGACCGACATCCGGAGCCCGCCGGGGGTGACCAAGTGCCGAAACGGCGCGTACTCGCACACCGCGGCGATGCCGAGCAGCAGCTCCTCGGATTGCTCGAGCGCAAACCCGCGGAGCAACACTGCGCCCTCGGCCAATACGCCGAGCGTTGGGAGGCCGAGGTGGGCTTGGGAGGGCACCCGGGCGTGTATCGCTTTCGGCCGAGCCCGATCACCCCGTCGGCAGCCCCGCCGAGGCCCGCCGCGGACGCCCTCTCCCGCGCACCCTCACCTCCACCGCCCCCCGATCCGCTTGCCTTGCTCCCTCGTACGTCCTACCTTGTGGCTCTTCCCACACTCGCCCCGGTCACCCCCGGGCTCCTCGACTCCTGGAAGCCGATGACCTCCTCGCTCACCTCTCCCCCTCCCTCGGAGGCGGTATCGTCTCCCGACTCGCGCTCCACCCCGCTTGACGTCGAGCGGAGCGTGCGGGACCGGTACTCGGAGGGCGCAGCGACCCGGGTCGAGGCGCTGTGCTGCCCCGTCGACTATGACCCGAAGTACCTGAAGATCCTGCCCGAGGAGGTCCTGGAGCGCGACTACGGGTGCGGAGATCCGAGCCGGTACGTGCGCGAGGGGGAGGTCGTGCTCGACCTCGGCAGCGGTGGCGGCAAGATCTGCTTCATCGCGAGCCAGATCGTGGGCCCGGGCGGCCGGGTCATCGGCGTGGACATGAACCCCGACATGCTGGACCTCGCCCGGCGGAACGCCCCGGTCGTCGCGGAGCGGATCGGCTACGCCAACGTCGAGTTCCACCGCGGCCGCATCCAGGACCTGCAGCTGCCCCTGGACGCCGTGGACGCGCGGCTGGCCGAGCACCCCGTCCGCAGCGCCGATGACCTCGCGAAGCACGCGACCTGGGAGCGCGACCTGCGCGCGCAGCTCCCGATGATCGCCGACAACTCCGTCGACGTCGTCGTCAGCAACTGCGTGTTGAACCTCGTTGACGATGCCGCGAAGCCGCAGCTCATCCGAGAGATCTTTCGTGTGCTGAAGGTCGGCGGTCGGATCGCGATCTCGGACATCATCAGCGACGAGGTGGCGCCGCAGTCGTTGCGGGACGACTCGGAGCTCTGGTCGGGCTGCATCAGCGGGGCGTTCCAAGAGATGGAGCTGCTCACGCTGCTCGAGCAAGCCGGCTTCCACGCGATCTGCTGGGACAAGTGGGACGCGGCGCCCTGGCAGATCGTCAACGGGATCGAGTTCCGGTCGGCGACCGTCACCGCGCACAAGGGCAAGCAAGGCCCGTGCTGGGAGGGCAACCAGGCCGTGATCTTCAAGGGGCCGTGGAAGCAGGTCGAGGACGACGACGGGCACGTGCTCCGCCGCGGCGAGCGCGTCGCCGTGTGCGAGAAGACGTTCCGGATCCTGACCAGCGAGCCCTACCGGGACCAGGTCATCGCGGTCGAGCCCATCGAGCCGGTCACCGAGCAGCTCCCGTTCGACTGCTCACGCACCGTCGCGCGGCACCCGCGCGAGACCAAGGGGCTCGAGTACGACCTCACGACCGAGGCCGCAGCGTGCTGCGCGCCCGGGACCACGTGCTAGCCCCCCCGCACGACCTCGCCTCGGTACGGGAGGCCTTGTCCCTGGACGGCGCGGCCGCGGGGCCAAAGCGTACGTCCTCGTTGAAGGCGCGTGGCGGCGGGCTGTCCGAGCCGGCAGCCCAGCTTCGGCTGTTGAACGGCCTGGACCTGCCGGGCGGCGACTTCGACGCCGCGCTCGCGAAGGCCGGCTACGCGGACGGGCTCGACGTCGGGCCGCTCGAGATCTTCCAGGTCAACATCGGCAAGCTCTGCAACATGACGTGCCGTCACTGCCACGTGGACGCTGGGCCCGACCAGGTGGTCGAGAACATGGACCGCGCGACCATGGAGGCCTGCCTCGCGGCGCTTGACCAGACCCCCGCGCACACCGTGGACATCACCGGCGGCGCGCCGGAGCTGAACCCACACTTCACCTGGCTCGTAGAAGAGTGCGTTCGCCGCGGCAAGCACGTGATCGACCGCTGCAACCTCACGGTGCTGTTGATCCCCAAGTACACCCACTTGCCGGAGTGGTTCGCCGAGCGCGGGGTGGAGGTCGTGTGCT
>CALQBK020000081.1 GCA_943328795.2 Bifidobacterium breve | reverse complement strand
GCGGGACGCACGCTGGCCCCCTCCCGCGCCGTTCCCCGCAGGGTCTGGCGGAGCCGACGTCTTCGGCGGTTCCGCCAGACCGTGCCTTGGAACGGCGCAAAAGAACCGCCGATGCCGACGCGAGGTGTGCCGAGCGTCGGCATCGGCGGGCCAGCCCGGGCGCTGCGCAATCACGGCGGCTCCAACATCCTGAAATCGCTTGAAGCGAGACGCTCGATGGCCCCCTCCCGCGCCGCTCCCCGGATCGGCGGGCTCAACTCGGACATCGTCGGGCAGCGGGCATCCTCGCCGGCCCAGAACCGAGCTACCCGTCGACGATCTCGCCCACCAGGTCGTACGCGCTCGCACGCCGGATCTTGACCTGCCGGATCTGGCCGGCGCGGGCGTCCTCGGGCGGCGACTGCAAGTAGACCTGCCCGTCCACGTCCGGCGCCTGGGTGGCCAACCGGCCGGAGAGCAAGAACTCGCTCTCCTTGCTGGGGCCGTCGATCAGCACCGGGAAGGTCTTCTTGACCATCTCCTTGTGCAGCGCCTTCGAGATCGCCTTTTGTACGTCCATCAGCTGCTTCTGGCGTGCGTTCTTGACGCGCTCCTCCACCTGCCCGGGGAGCAGCGCCGCGGGGGTGCCGTCCTCCTGGAAGTAGGTGAACACACCGACCCTGCTGAACTTCTCGCGTTCGACGAAGCTCTTGAGCTCGTCGAAGTCGGCGTCGGTCTCGCCGGGGAAGCCGACGATGAACGTGGTGCGGATCGCGATGTCGGGCACGAACCGCCGGACGCGCTCAAGGATGCGCTCCTGGCCGTCGCGCGTGACGCCACGGCGCATCGCGCGCAACATCGGTCCGCTCGCGTGCTGCAACGGCATGTCGAGGTAGTTGACGACCTTCTCTTCGTCCGCGATGGCCCGCAGCAGGCTCTCCGGGAGCCCGATCGGGTACGCGTAGTGAAGGCGGATCCAGCGCACGCCGTCGACCTTGGCGAGCGCCCGAAGCAGCTTCCCGAGGTCCGACCCGTCCCCCAGGTCGCGCCCGTACGCCGTCGAGTCCTGTGAGATCAGGTTGATCTCGACTACGCCCTCGTCCGCGAGGCGCTTGGCCTCGGTGACCAGCGACGGGATCGACCGCGAGCGCATCTTTCCCCTGAGCTGCGGGATGATGCAGAACGCGCACTTGTGGTCGCAGCCTTCGCTGATCTTCAGGTACGCCGAGTGCCGGGCCCAGGAGTTCGGGCGCGCCTCCTGCTCGCCGTGGATGTACAGCGGCGTGTCGATGTACGAGCGTTGCCCGCCCTGCTGGTGGAGGACCTCCTCGATGCGGTGGTACTCGCCCGTGCCGAGGAAGTGGTCCACCTCGGGCAGTTCGTCCTCCAGGGACTTGCCGTAGCGCTGCACCATGCAGCCCGTCACGACGAGCTTCTTCGCGCTGCCGGATGCCTTCAACTTGGCCATCTCCAGCACCGTGTCGATGCTCTCCTCGGTCGCCGGCTGGATGAACGAGCAGGTGTTCACGACGATGACGTCCGCGAGGGCGGGATCATCGACGAGCTCGAACGGCCCGCTCTGCAGCTTGCCGACCATCACCTCGCTGTCCACCCTGTTCTTCGGACAACCGAGGCTCACCAGGTGGACGCGCTCCATCCTAGTTTCCGCTCTTGATCACCTGCACGCCGGCCGGGGGCGTGAAGACGAAGTCGGAGTCAGCGAGATCAGCGTTGAGCTTGACGTTGGTGAAGCTCATCGCAGTGACGGTGTCGAACTGGTCGACGAGCACGAGGTCGGTCAGGGTGAACTTCTGCCGGAGCAACGAGAGCTGCAAGCTCTTGAACGCCCCGGCCTTGTGCGGGGCCAGCGACACCGTCTGGGTCGGCTTCGGCGGCTTGTCCTCGACCAGCTTGATGTCGAAGAGCTCGTCGAGCTTCGCGAGGTCCTCCAGCAGCGCGCCGATCTCTCCGCCGTCCCCGATCTCCGGGGTCTGCGTCACGGACTTGGAGGCGACGCTGTACACCCACAGCGTCTTGCCATCGCTGACGACGACGCTCTCCATCGGCACCCCGACCTCGATCCGCATCTTGCGCGGCCGCTCGAGCGAGATCTTGCCGCGTTGGTGCATCTCGGCGCCCATCGCCGCGTTGGTGACGGTCTGCGTGAAGTCAGCCTTGATGCTCTGCACGCCCTGGTAGGTGCTCTTCACCCCGGCCACGACGGCCTCGACGGTGTCGGCTTCGGGCGCGGCGATCGCCAAGGGCGAGCCCGCCACGGCGGCGAACACTGCGAGGGAGAGCATGGGGAGGATGGACGTGAAACGACGCACGGGAAGCACCTTTGGGCCGCGGCCTGGCGTGTATGCAGAGCGGGAGACTCTGGCAAGCGCGGGGACCACGAGAGAGACGCGCGACGGTGCGGTTCCAATCAGGGTCGCGACAACGGATGACACACCCAAAAACGCCAAGGCGGCGACCGACTCGCGCCGACCGCCGTCTTGGGGACTCCGCGGGAACGGACCCCTAAGCTTGCGCTTAGAAGTCCATGTCTCCGCCCATTCCCCCCTCACGCCGGCCCTTTGCGGGCCGACTCCGGGGGCGGGCTACGTCCCCTAAACGCCTTTGCGGCGTTTGCGCGCCTAGCAGGCGCGCCGGGGACTCCGCGGGAACGGGCTCCGACACGGACCCCTAAGCTTGCGCTTAGAAGTCCATGTCTCCGCCCATTCCCCCCATTCCGCCCATGCCGCCGCCCATGCCGCCGCCGCCACCACCACCGCCGGCCTTCTTCTTCTCCGGCTTCTGCGCGATGACGGCTTCGGTCGTGAGGAGCATGCCCGCGACGGACGCCGCGTTCTGGAGCGCGCACCGGGTGACCTTCGTGGGGTCGATGATGCCCGTCTGGAACATGTCGCCGTAGGTCTCGGTCTGCGCGTCGAACCCGAACGCGCCCGCGCCTTCGCGGACCTTGTGGACCACGATGCTGCCATCGAGGCCTGCGTTCGACGCGATCGCCCGCAAGGGCTCCTGGATCGCGTCGCGGATGATCTCGATGCCGAAGTGCTCGTCGCCTATGCTCGCGAGCTGCTCGAGCGCCTTGAGCGCGCGGATGTACGCGACGCCGCCGCCGGGGACGATGCCCTCCTCGACTGCCGCGCGGGTGGCGTGCAGCGCGTCCTCGACGCGGGCCTTCTTCTCCTTCATCTCGATCTCGGACGCCGCACCGACGTGGATGACCGCGACGCCGCCGACGAGCTTCGCGAGCCGCTCCTGGAGCTTCTCCTTGTCGTAGCTGGAGGTGGTCTCCTCGATCTGCGCGCGGATCTGCTTGACGCGCGCCTTGATCGCGTCCGCAGGGCCCGAGCCCTCGATGATGGTGGTGTGCTCCTTGGTGATCTCGATGCGCTGGGCGCGGCCCATGTCGGCGATCGTGATCGTGTCGAGCTTGATCCCGAGGTCCTCCATGATCGCCCGGCCGCCGGTCAGGATCGCGAGATCCTCGAGCATGGCCTTGCGACGGTCACCAAAGCCCGGGGCCTTGACGGCCGCGATCTGCATGTTGCCGCGGAGCTTGTTGACGACGAGCGTCGCGAGCGCCTCGCCCTCGATGTCCTCGGCGATGATGACGAGCGGCTTGCCCGCCTCGTGCACGGCCTCGAGGACCGGGAGCAGGTCCTTCATGCTGGAGAGCTTCTTCTCGTGGATGAGCACGTAGGCGTCTTCCATGACGCACTCCATGCGGTCCGCGTTGGTCACGAAGTACGCGGACAGGTAGCCGCGGTCGAACTGCATGCCCTTGACGATGTCGAGCTCGGTCTTGTGGCTCTTCGCCTCCTCGACCGTGATGACGCCGTCCTTGCCGATCTTCTCCATCGCGCGGGCGAGGATCTCGCCGACCTCGCGGTCCCCGTTCGCGGAGATGGTCGCGACCTGCAGGATCTCGTTGTTGTCGGTGATCGGGCGAGAGATGGCCTTGAGCTCCTCGACGACGGCCTTGACCGCCTTGTCGATGCCCTTCTTGATGTCCATCGGGTTGGCGCCAGCCGCCACGAGCTTCGAGCCCGTGCGGTAAATCGCCTGCGCGAGCACGGTCGCGGTGGTGGTGCCGTCGCCAGCGACGTCGTTGGTCTTGGAGGCGACCTCCTTGACCATCTGCGCGCCCATGTTCTGGAGCTTGTTGGTCAGCTCGATCTCTTTCGCGACCGTGACGCCGTCCTTCGTGACGATGGGCGCCCCGAAGCTCTTCTCGATCACGACGTTGCGGCCCTTGGGCCCGAGGGTGACCTTGACGGTGTTGGCGAGGATGTCGACGCCCTTGAGGATCTCGACGCGGGCGGTTTCACGAAACTGGATGTCCTTGGCGGCCATGGCGCGCTCCTTGGATGAGTGTGTTTTTGGAGGGGTAGTTGGGGAGGACTAGGCGAGCACGGCGAGGATGTCTTCCTCGCGCAGGATGATGTGCTCCTCGCCGTCGAGCTTGACTTCGTCCCCGGTGTACTTGCCGAAGAGCACCCGGTCGCCGACCTTGACGCTCATCGCCCGCACGGACCCGCTGTCGAGGACGCGGCCGCTGCCGGTCGCGATGACCTCCGCCTCCTGGGGCTTCTCCTTCGCGGAGTCCGGGATGTACAAGCCGCCGGCGCTCTTGGTTTCGGCGGAGAGGCGCTTCACGAGGACACGGTCATAGAGGGGACGGAATGCCATTTGGGGTACCTTCGGTATGGGGTTCGTGGGACCTCCCGGGGGAGGCCGCCCCTGGACCCGTTGGGTCGTTCGGGGCGTGTGCCGCAGGGTTAGGCACCGGCGACCGCCGAGTCAACGATTTTTTCGGCCGCGCGACGGGTCGACCGGTGGTCAGCGCTCGTAGCGCCCGACCCGCTGCTTCCAGCTCCACGCGTCCGACACGATGCGGTCGAGGTCTTGGCGCCGGGGCGACCACCCGACCGCCGCGGTGATGGCAGCGGACGAGGCGACCAGCTCGGCGGGGTCCCCAGCCCGTCGGCCGACCTCGCGGACCGGCACGACCCGCCCGGTCACGCGCTCGACGGCGCGGACCACCTCGCGGACGCTGAAGCCGCCCCCGCACCCGAGGTTCCACGCGATGGTCTCGCCGGGCCGCGCCCGGCACCACTCGAGCGCGAGCAGGTGGGCATCGGCGAGGTCGAGCACGTGGATGTAGTCCCGGATCGCGGTCCCATCCCGCGTTGGCCAATCCGCGCCGTAGAGCACGGCCTCGTGCTCCTCCCCCGCCGCAACCGCGAGCAGGCGCGGGATCAAGTGCGACTCCGGCCGGTGGTCCTCCCCGAACCGCGTGCTGGCGCCCGCCGCGTTGAAGTAACGCAGGCGCGCCGACGCGATGCCGTAGGTGGCGTACGCCGCCAGGGCGTGCTCCAGCGCGAGCTTCGTCGCCCCGTAGGGGTTCGTCGGGTGCGCGGGCGCCAGCTCATCCACGGGGCTGTGCTGCGGCGCGCCGTACACCGCGGCGGTGCTCGAGAAAACGATGCTGGGCACCCCTGCTGCCCGCGCGGCGTCGAGCAGCGCGAGGCCGCCCACCACGTTGTTCCGAAAGTACCGGCCGGGCTCCACGACCGAGTCGCCAACCACCGAGAGCGCCGCCATGTGCACGATCGCGTCCGCCCCTCGGAGCAGGCCGACCAGCTTGTCGTCCCGCAGGTCACCCTCCACGAACTGTGCACTTGGATCCACCGCATCCCGGTGTCCGGTGATCAAGCTGTCGTATACGACCACGTCGTCCCCGCGCTGGCAAAGGACCTCGGTCACGACGCTCCCGATGTACCCGGCTCCGCCTGTGACCACGACGCGCATCGATCCAGCTCCGCGGGCCGGCTATCGCGGCCGAAAGGCAAAGGGGTTCTCACACAGGGGCACAGAGACGGCTCGCAGCCCATGCGCAACGTCGCCTCTCCGCCTACCTGGACTTCCTAACCATCCGCACCTTCAACCCCAGCTTCCCCGCAGCCACCCCAAACGCCCGCACGTCCGCGACATCCAGCTTCTTGCCCTGCGCCCACGGCTGCTCGCGGTCGCTGGCGAGCGCCACCAGCGGCTCCAAAAGACAGGCATACACGCTGCCGATTCCGTAGCCGGCCACGACGTGAAAAAGCGCACCCCAGCGATCCCGCCGCCACCCCGCCGGCAGCGCGACCGACTCCCCCGCGTACACCTCGCAGCCGGGGGCCGGTGGGCCGGAAAGAGTAGGTGGAAGGGCGACATCGACAAGGATCCCGGTCGGATAGCTCGCGGGTTCGAGCTGGCCGCCCGTCGTGTGCGCGCCAACGAGCAGACCGCAGCTCCGGACGTCCTGCGGATCGACGATCACCTCGACGCCAGGACGATCGCCGAGCATCCCCGCGATCGCCTTGCCCACCGTGCCCTTGCCTCCGAGCACGCCGACCCGCTTGACCCCGCGCTCGGCAACAAGTGCACGGACGACCTCGCTCGCGGCCCAGGCGGTAGCAGCGTTTCCGGTGGTCACGGGGATCCCGCAGGCCGCCTGCAGCGCGGTACCGCGGCCCGCGATCACCGAGAGCACGCTGCCCAGCCCGACGAACGCGACCGGCGCCGCCTCCTGGACGGCCCGCTCCATCGCGCGCAGCCCGAGCTCCTGGTCCGCGAGGAGCTCCGCCGGTAACATCGGCACCCCCATCACCACGCCCTCCACGCCACCGAACGAGAGGCGCGTGATCTCGGCTACGTCGCCGAGCGGGTCAGCCGGCCGTAGACCCAGCGCCAACCGCGGTCGGAACGTGCGGACCGCCAGGACGCGGCGGGCGGGCTCGACGAGCGGGTGGACAAGGAACGCGAAGCGCTTGGGCACGTCCGGCGGGTAACCCCGGGGCGTGCCGTGGACGAAGCCGGACTATACCGCCTTCTTCGCGGCCTCGGCGCGAAGGCCGACGACCACGTTGTAGAAGGTCCCGGCGCGCATCAACGTAGGCACCTCGCTCACCTTCAGGCCGGGCTTGAACTCGGCGGGAGGCACCTCAGGCATGTGCAGGATCAGCTGCTCACGCGCCTTGTCGGTGAGCACGCCGTTCACTTCGTAGCTCTCTCCGGCCTCGAGCCCCTCCTTGCTGGCGGCCTCGATGCCGCCGCGGGGGATTCGCACGTCGAACGCGCGCTCCAGGCGGAACGCGATGTCCAGGAAGTCGAGGCTCTCCGCCCCGAGATCCCCGATCAGGCGCGACGTGTAATGCACCTCGTCGGTGTCCAGTCCGAGGGCATCAGCGATGCAGGACTGGACCTTGCCGAACACGGCCGGGTCAACATCGACGGGAAGCTCTTCGGACACGCGGACTCCAGCTCCACCAGGAGCGCACGGATTGTAGCGGAAGGGCCCGCCGGCTGACCGCCCGGGTGGTGAACTTGCGGTCAAGGCCGACAGGAGGGCCGCTCGCTGCACGCCTGGTGCGGCTGCGCCTCGCGCACACTTTGGGCTAGGAGTTGAGCCTGTCCAGCTTGCTCACGGCCGCCTGGAGCGTCTCGTCGCGCTTGCAGAACGCGAACCGCACGAACGGGACCCGGCCGGGCACCTCGTAGAACGCGCTCGGCGGGATCGCCGCGACCCCGAGCTGGATCAGGTGTTTGCAGAACGCGACGTCGTCGTCGAAGGAGAAGTTCTTGAACCCCGCCAGCACGAAGTAGGTGCCAGCCGGCGCCCGGACCTCGAACCCGATGCGTTTTAGCTCGCCGACGAGGTAATCCCGCTTTCGCTGGTAGGAGTTGAGCAGGTCCGCGTAGTAGTCCGGCCCCGCGCCGAGGGCCGTGGCCGCTGCGTGCTGCATCGGCGTGGACGTGCAAAACGTGATGAACTGGTGACTCGCGCGGATCGCGGCGGTCAACGGCGGCGGGGCCGCCGCCCAGCCGATCTTCCAGCCGGTGAGCGAGAACGTCTTCCCGAGGCTCGAGATCGTCACCGTGCGCTCGCGCATCCCCGGCAGCGTCGCGATGGGGATGTGCTGCCCGTCGAACACCAGGTGCTCGTACACCTCGTCCGCGATGCACACGACGTCGTGCTCGACGCAGAGGTCGGCCAGGAGCCGCAGCTCCTCGCGGGAGAACACCTTCCCCGTGGGGTTGTGCGGGGTGTTCAACAGCAAGAGGCGCGTGCGCGGGGTGAACGCCCGGCGCAGCTCGGCTGGGTCGAAGCGCCACGCCGGGGGCTGCAGCCGCACCACGCGCGGCACGGCGCCGGCCATGCACACGCTCGCCCGGTAGCTGTCGTAGAACGGCTCGAACATCACGACCTCGTCGCCGACGTCCGTCAACGCGTTGATCGCCGCGAAAATCGCCTCAGTGGCGCCCGACGTGACGGTGAACTCGTCCTCGGCCCGGTAGTCGAGCCCCCAGTGGCGGCGGTACTTCGACGCGAGGGCGGCGTGCAGCGCGGGGATGCCGCTCATCCGGGCGTACTGGCCATGGCCAGCGCGGATGGCGGCCACGGCGGCGTCCTTGACGAACTGTGGTCCGTCGAAGTCCGGAAAGCCCTGCGCGAGGTTCACGGCGCCGTGCTCGTTGGCCAACCGCGTCATCTCGGTGAAGATCGACGTGCCGAACCCGGCCAGCCGCCGGGACAGGGGATTTCGCATGCGCGGGCCTTATCCCCGCTGGCCCGCCGAGGCGGTAGCGCCAACGCGCAGGTTCCTTGTTAGCCGGGCCGAAACCGGAGCCCCGAATGACCTCCACGCAGTCCGAGATCGAAGTCGCCTACGACATCTCCAACGATTTCTTCAAGCTCTGGCTCGACACCAACATGCACTACACGTCGGCGGTGTTCACGCGCCCCGACGAGTCGCTGGAAGAGGCGCAAGAGGCCAAGGCGCGAGTGCTCTACGAGTTCGCAGAGGTCACCCCCGAGAAGCGGGTGTGCGACATCGGCTGCGGCTGGGGCTCGATGCTCGACTACGTCGTCCGCCGGGGCTGCAAGCAGGCGATCGGGATCTCGCTGTCCACGGAGCAGACGGCGTGGGCAAACGACCGTGGGCACAAGAACGCCCACTTCATGGTCCAGGACTACCACACCTACGCGCCGGCCGAGCCGTTCGATGCGCTCGTCAGCGTGGAGATGATCGACCACCTGTGCTCCCCCGCCCAGGCGCGCGAGGGCCTCGCCGTCGAGATCTACCGCGCGTACTTCAACAAGCTCGCGAGCTGGGTGAAGCCCGGCTCCTGCTTCGGGTTCCAGGCCATCTTGCGCAACCGCATCCCGCGCGGCCGCCAGGACCTGCTCGACCTGCAGTTCACGGCCGACGTCATCTTCCCGGGCGGGCTCAACCCCCGGCTCGAGGAGCTGATCATGGCGGTGAACCCGAGCTGGGAGATCGAGACCCTGCACACGCGGCGCACCGACTACGGCCGGACCACCGGCGAGTGGCTGCGCCGGATGCGGCTCCACGAGGCGTACATCCGCAAGACCTGGGGCAACCAGGTGTTCGATGACTACGACCGCTACCTGTCCACGTGCGTCAAGGGCTTCGCCAACCACTGGTCGAGCGACGTGCAGATGAAGCTCCGCCGGGTCTGAAGCACGCTGGGCGGCGCTGCGGGGGGCGTACCCCGCGCGCTCACCCGCACGGACGACCGCGCCGCACGCGGCGGCGCGGCCCGCCGAGCTCCCTAAGAGCGAGACCGCCGACGCCCGGCCAGCCACGCGCTCGCGACCATCGCGAACGCCCCGATCGCGGTCGGGTCCACGACCGACACGTCGCACGCGCACCCACCGCCGCCTTGCCACATCGCGCCGGTGTCGGGCACGTCGCTGTCGCCGGTCTCGCCCGTGTCGTCGCCGGTCTCTTCGCCCGTGTCGTCACCGGTGTCCGGCGTGAGCGGGTCGACGTAGTTCGGGATGCCGTCGCCATCGGCGTCCTCGACGCCTTCGTCGATGTCCAGGGCGCCATCGTCGTCGCTGTCGGTGTCGAGCCGGTTGGGCGTCCCGTCGCCGTCCGCGTCGGGGTCCGGCGCGCCGTCGTTGTTGGCGTCCACGGTCTCTTCCACCAGCGTCGGGATGCCGTCGCCGTCGTCGTCCGCGTCCTCGCTGTCCCCGAGGCCATCGCCGTCGCTGTCGACAGTGCCCTCGTCCTCGTCGAGCACCGAGTCGTCGTCCGAGTCCAGGTCGAGGTGGTCCGGCGTGCCGTCACCGTCCACGTCGTCGGGCGACGCGGCGGGGTCAGTGTAGTCGTACTCCCCGATCTCGTCAGCCGTGAGGAGGCCGTCGTCGTCGTCGTCGGTGTCGTTCCAGTCCTGCACGCCGTCGCCGTCGCTGTCCGCGGCCGTAGAAGCGTCCACGCCGTCGAAGTCGGCCCCAACCTCGACGCCATCAGGAACGCCGTCCCCGTCGGTGTCCGCGTTCAGCGGGTCTGACCCGAGCAGCTCCTCGACGGAGTCCAGCAGGCCATCGCCGTCCGAGTCGAACCCGTCGCAGCAGTCGGGATCGACGTAGTCGGGGATGCCGTCGGCGTCCTCGTCCACCTCGCCCTCCGAGAAGTCTGCCTCGCCGTCGGCGTCGCTGTCATCGTCGCGGTCGTTGGTGATGCCGTCCGCGTCAGCGTCCGGATCCGCTACGCCGTCGTTGTTGGCGTCGACGGTCAACTCGTTGAGCGTCAGGATCCCGTCGCCGTCGTCGTCGTTGTCCACGTAGTCGGCGCGGCCATCCACGTCGGTGTCGACGGTTCCCTCGTCGGCGTCGAGCAGGCTGTCGTCGTCGCTGTCGGTGTCCAGGTAGTCGGGGATGCCGTCCGCGTCGGTGTCGTAGAGCACGCTAGACGGATCGGCGGCGTCGTAGCCCACGTTCTCGTCGAGCGTCGGGATGCCGTCCTCGTCGTCGTCCGCGTCGTTCCAGTCCGCCGTGCCGTCCGCGTCGCTGTCGAGCGGGTTCAGCACGTCGGCGCCGACCTCGATCCCGTCGTAGATGCCGTCACCGTCCGAGTCCGGGTTGGTCGGATCCGAGCCGACGATCGCCTCGTCGTCGTCGGTGAGCCCGTCGCCGTCGGAGTCCAGGCCGTCGCAGCAGAGCGGGTCGACGTAGTCGGAGATCCCGTTGCCATCGGCGTCCACGTCGCCTTCGGAGGCGTCCGCTTCGCCGTCGGCGTCGCTGTCGAGGTCGAGGTAGTTCGGCGTGCCGTCCCCGTCCGCGTCGTTATCGCTCGCGTCGACCACGCCGTCGTTGTTGGCGTCCTCCTCGAGCTCGGCCAGCGTGCCGATGCCATCGCCGTCGTCGTCGCTGTCGTACGCGTCGCCGAGGCCGTCACCGTCGCTGTCGACTACGCCCTCGTAGCTGTCGAGGAGCGAGTCGTCGTCGCTGTCGACATCCAGGTAATCCGGCGTGCCGTCGCCGTCCGTGTCCGTCGGCGCTTCCGGGTCACCCAGCTCGTCCGCGGTAAGGAGCGTGTCGCCGTCATCGTCCGTGTCGTTGAAGTCGGCCGTGCCATCGCCGTCCGAGTCCGTCGGCGCGGTGGGGTCACCCACCTCGATCCCGTCGGACACCCCGTCGCCGTCGGTGTCGGGGTTCAACGGATCCGAGCCGGCGATGGCTTCCTCGTCGTCGGTGAGCCCGTCGCCGTCGCTGTCGAGATCGCTGCAGCAGCTCGCCTCGACGTAGTCGGCGATGTAGTCGCCGTCGCGGTCCTGGTCGCCCTCGGAGAGGTCGCTCTCCCCGTCGTTGTCGCTGTCGGTGTCGAGGTAGTTCGCCGTGCCGTCAGCGTCGGCGTCGGGATCTGCGTCCCCGTCGTGGTCGGCGTCCTCGGCGTTCTCGTCTGCCGTGGGGATGCCGTCGCCGTCGTCGTCGGCGTCTTCCAGGTCCGGCGTGCCGTCCACGTCGGTGTCGCCGGGCAGCTCGTCGGTGTCGAGCACGCCGTCGTCGTCGCTGTCGAGGTCGAGGTGGTCGGGCGTGCCGTCCCCGTCGCTGTCCTCGGGGTTGAGCGGATCGGCGCCCGCCTCGTCAACGGTGAGCACCCCGTCGCCGTCGTCGTCGGTGTCGCTGAAGTCGTACCTCCCGTCGCCGTCGCTGTCCGGCGGGTAGGTCAGGTTCGCGCCGTACTCTACGCCGTCCGAGACGCCGTCCCCGTCAGAGTCGGTGTCGTACGGATCCGACCCGAACGCGGTCTCCACCTCGTCAGGCACGCCGTCCCCGTCGGTGTCGTCGGTCTCGCTGACGCCGTCGCAGTCGTTGTCCAGGCCGTCCGAGAGCTCCACCGCCCCGGGGTGGATGGTGACGTCGGTGTCGTCGCAGTCGTCGCCGCCATACGCGTCGGACGTGTAGCCGTCGCCGTCCTGGTCGTAGTCATTGTCCCCGGCACAGTCGCTGTCCACGCCGTCGTACCAGGTGTCTGTCGCGCCGTCGTACACGCTCGCGTCGGTGTCATCACAGTCGGTGCCGCCCATCGCGGCGGCGTCTTGCCCGTCGCCGTCTTGATCGGCGTCGTTGCCGTCGCAGTCTTGGTCAACGCCGTCGTACCAGGTCTCGGCTGCCCCGGGGTTCACCGTCGCGTCGGTGTCGTCGCAGTCCGTGCCGCCGTAGGCCGCCGCGTCGTACCCGTCCCCATCGGCGTCGGCCAGGTCGCTGCCTGAGCAGTCCTGGTCGATGCCGTCGTAGGGGATCTCGACCGCGCCCGGGTTGACGCCCGAGTTCGCGTCGTCGCAGTCCGTCCCGCCGTACGACGTCCCGTCGTACCCGTCGCCGTCTGCGTCCTGGTTGTCCGCGCCAGAGCAGTCCTGGTCGATGCCGTCGCCCGCACCGTCCGGCGCGCCCGGGTAGGTGCTCGCGTCGCCGTCGTTGCAGTCGTCCCCGCCGTAGCTCGCGGAGTCGTGCCCATCGCCGTCCTGGTCGTAGTCGGTGCCGCCGTCGCACGCCTCGTCCACGCCGTCGTACCAGACCTCGGGTGCGCCGGTGTAGGCGGCCGGGTTGGTGTCGTCGCAGTCATCGCCGCCGTAGGCGTCGGAGTCGTGGCCGTCCCCGTCCTGGTCATAGTCGGAGCCGCCCGAGCAGTCGGCGTCCAGGCCGTCGTACCAGGCGTCCGATGCGCCGGGGTTGACCGTGTCGTCCAGGTCGTCGCAGTCGTCTCCGCCCGTGGCCGTGGAGTCGTAGCCGTCGAGGTCCTGGTCGGCGTCGTTGCCGTCGCAGTCTTCGTCGACGCCGTTGTACCAGGTCTCGGTCTGAGACGGGTGCACGGTCGCGTTCGCGTCGTCGCAGTCGCCGCCGCGGATGACGTAGCCAGCGGGCTGGTCGACCGCGGTGTAGGTCGTCCCCGAGTCGCCGTAATTGTCCCCGTCGGCGTCGAGGTACCAGATGGTCAGGTGGCCCGACTCGCAGACCGCGCGGAAGGTGTAGCTGCAGGGCTCGTCGTTCCACGTGTCGTCGGAGAACCGGTTGAACTGGGTGCAGTCCTCGTCTCCGGAGTTGTTGGGCTCGCCGGAGTGCCAATTCGTGTAGACGACGGGTGAGCCGCTCGGGTTGGCGAAGACGCCTTCGGTCGTGAGGTCATTCAGGCCGAACCACCACTTCTCCGAGGGGTAGTAGGAGTCGACGATCGAGTCGACGTAGGTGTTCTCGGCGAGGTCGGCGATCTCCACGAGGCTGTAGTCGTACGCGTCGCACGTGGCCTGCTGGTCGCTCCAGCTCCGGACGTCGGTGATGACCAGGTAGGCGTGGTCGTCGTGCTGCCAGACGGGGTACGGGCACACCCCGCCTTCGTCGATGGACCCGTCGCAGTCGTCGTCGTAGTCGTCGCAGGTCTCGGTCGCGGCGGGGTTCAGCGTGCTCAGCCGGTCGTCGCAGTCCGTCGAGTTCGAAACGTACCCAGCCGGCGCGGTGGTCGCCGTGCGCGGGAAGTACACGTCGCCGTACCCGTCGCTGTCAGCGTCCAGGTAGAAGGTCCCCGCGGTGGCGGTGCGGGTGAACAGCGGCGAGAGGAGGGCCAGGAGGAGCGTAGACATTGTCGCGTAGTGTCACCGAACCAGCGGGCGGATGCAAGCCCCCACGGGCCGCGAACGCCCCCTGGTACGCTCGGCTACCCGCCGCCCCACACGACGGGACCTCAGGGCTCCTCGACCTGCCCCACGGTCAAGGTCCCATCGGCCGTGACCGCGAGCCAGACGACCCCGTCGGCAGACCAGGCCGCGACCTCGGCCTCGGTGCCGGGCATGTCCCAGTCCAGCGTGTCGAGCGACGTGAGGCTCGACCCGAACGACAAGTGGACGTCCCCCGCGCTGTCGGCCCAGGCCATGTACCAGGTGCCCGAGACCTCCGACCGCGCGACCGCGACGTCCACGACCTGGCTCGCCGGCACGTCGATCACGACGGTGCTCTCGACGTCGTAGAGCCGAACCAGTCCCTCGTCCATCAACGCTTCGACCAAGATCGGGTAGCCAAGGTCGTCCATCACGTCCAGGTCCGACGGGCTCACCCCGCTCGCGACGGTGGTCGCGCCGAACCCGCCTTCGGCCCCGAACGCGTCGAAGTCGTAGCCCACGAGGTCCGTCCCCACGTTCCCGTAGATCGGTAGGTCGCCCGAGAGCGTGAGCGCGACCCGGTCCACGCCGACGGACTCTTCGTGGTTGACGTCGTACGTGGCGGTCGTGATGTCGTCGACCCGCGAGAACGTGAGGTTGCCGTCCAGGTCGCCCGCCGCGGCCAACATCGACCCGCCGCCGACCGCGAGCGAAAGATCCGAGTAGCTCGCGACGTCCCCGCTGCTCTGCACGTTCGCACCGTCGCGGGTGCCCGCCGCCAGGTCGTAGCGCACGAACCGCAGGCCGTGGCCGGACGTGAGGTCGAGCGACAGCAAGCCGTAGATGTACGTGTCGTCGACCGCGAAGCCTTGGCCTTCCCCGACGCTGAACGTGGAGGGGTCCGACGTGTTGTTGTTCCACATGTCGACGCCGGCGACCGCGAGCGGATCGGCCAGCTCCCACCGAATGGCGGCGGCCGAATCGTAGTAGGCTTGGGTGTCGACCGTGACCTGCGTGTCCGGCACGGAAAGGTAGACGGCGCCCGTGTTCGCGGCGAATTGCGGGTCGTGCGCGGCCGTCCACGTGAGCCCGACGAGCGGGAGCAGCGAGAACCGGTCCGGGTCGTCGTCGCAGTCGTTGTCGACGTCGTCGCCCAGGTGCTCCACGCCGGCCGGGTGCACGTCCGGCGCCAGGTCGTCGCAGTCGTCGCCCGAGCCGCCGTGCGGAAAGTCGTAGCCGTCGCCGTCCTGGTCCCAGTCGCTCACGCCGTCGCAGTTCTTGTCGTAGCCGTCGTACCAGGCGTCGGTCGCCCCGGGGAAGTAGGCCGGCTCGGTGTCGTTGCAGTCCCCTCCAGGCAGAACGCCCGACCCGTCCACGTAGAGGGTCGCCCCGTACACGATCGTCTCGTCGTCGGTGTGGAACCCGTCCGCGTCTTGGTCGTAGTCGTCGTTGCCGCCGCAGTCCGAGTCGATCCCGTCGTACCAGTTGTCGACTCCGCCGGGGTGCACGCCGAGCGCGTCGTCGTCGCAGTCCCCGCCGAGCAGCTCCCCCGAGCCAGGCACGCCCGTGGTGGTCGCCCCGACGTCCTCGTCCCGCACGAACCCGTCGAGGTCCTGGTCGTAGTCGTCGTCCCCCGCACAGTCCTGGTCTACGCCGTCGTAGTACGGGTCGTCTGCCCCCGGCAAGATGCTGGCGTCCGTGTCGTTGCAGTCCCCGCCGGGCAGCTCACCCGAGCCCTCGACCCCGCCAGTGCTGAGGCCGACGTACGCATCGGTGACGAACCCGTCCTTGTCCGTGTCGTAGTCATCGTCGCCCGCGCAGTCCTGGTCCACGCCGTCGTACCAGAGCTCCTCGGCGTCCGGGTGGACGGCATCGTCGCCGTCGTTGCAGTCCGCCTCCGCTGCGTACCCGTCGCCGTCGTCGTCCACGACCGACAGGCGGTCCTTGACGTCCTTGTCGGACACCCAGGTGCAAGCGGGGAGCAGCAAGAGGCCGAGCGCGAGTGGCTGTAGGACGAGAGACCGGGTCGAAGATGGGCGCATCGCCACGCAGGGTAGCACGGGGGAGGCGCCGCGTCGGGATCCTGTTACCCCGCGCCGCATGCACCCCTCGCTGCGCCTGCATGAGCTCGAGACCCGCGCAAAGCGTCGGTTTGGCCAAAACTTCCTGGTCGACGCCGGCATCGTTGGGCGGATCGTCCGGGTGGCGGGCGTTCGGCCGGGCGACCGCGCGCTCGAGATTGGGCCCGGGCTCGGGATCCTGACCGCGGCCCTGCTCAACGCCGGCGCCAGCGTCACCGCGATCGAGCTCGACCGCGACCTCGCCGCGGGCATCCGCGAGTCCATGCCGACGGTCACGCTGGTGGAGGGCGACGCGCTGAAGATCGACTTCGACGCCGTCGCGCCCGGCCCGGGCTGGAAGGTGGTCGCGAACCTGCCCTACAACGTCGCGACGCCGATCCTGATGCGGCTCCTGGACCCGCGGTTCACCACGATGGCGCTGATGTTCCAGCGCGAGGTCGCCAACCGGCTGGTGGCGACCCCGGCCGACGACGCCTTCGGTGCGCTGTCCGTCCAGGTGCAAGTGCGGGCGCGGGTCGAGACCGCGATCGAGCTCCCCCCGGGCGCGTTTCACCCCGCGCCGAAGGTGCACAGCACCGTCGTGCGCATCGAGCCGATCGTGCCCGACTTCGGCACGCGCGCCGATGGCTCGCCCGTCACCGCAGCGCATTTTGACAAGGTCGTGCGGGCCGGCTTCGCGCAGCGCCGCAAGTTCGTCGCGAACTCGCTCACCACCGCGTTCGAGCGCCCCGCGGTCGACGCCGCGCTCGCCGCTGCAGGGATCGTCCCGACGCTCCGGGCCGAGCGGATCGACCTCGCCGGCTGGCGGCGGTTGGCCAGCGCGATCTGATCCCCGTCGGCATCGGCCCCACCCGACCCAGCCGGAGCGCCAGTCGGAGTTATAAACCCGTTCCTTCAAGGTCAGGCACATGCGCATCACCTCTTGCGGCATCACCGACGTCGGCGTCAAGCGTACGAACAACGAAGACAACTACCTGATCAACGACGAGCTCTCGCTCTACATCGTGTGTGACGGCATGGGCGGGCACGCCGGCGGTGAATTTGCGAGCCAGATCGCGGTCAACACCGTCGAGGAGGTGCTCTCCAACCTCGAGAGTTCGCCCGAGGTGGACGCCGCGCGCGAGGACGGCCCGGTCGAGGTGATGCGCGAGCGGCTGCGCTACGCCATCCGGCTCGCCGGCAAGCGCATCTTCGAGAAGGCGCTCGCCGAGCCCGAGTACAAGGGCATGGGCACGACCTGCCTCGTGCTGCTGGTGGACTCCGGGAACGTGTTCATCGCGCACGTCGGCGACAGCCGCGGCTACGTCGTCCGGGACGACCGGATCGAGCAGCTGACCGAGGACCACTCGCTGGTGAACGAGAAGATCCGCGCCGGTGTGCTCACGCCCGAGCAAGCGAAGACGCACAAGCTGAAGAACATCATCACGCGCTCACTCGGGTACACCGAGGACGTCGAGATCGACATCCAGGTCCGCGCGGTGCGCCGGGGCGACCGGTACCTGCTCTGCTCAGACGGCCTGTCGAACCTGGTGGACATCGCCGAGATGGGCGAGACCGTGCGGGCGCTCTCGCCGCAGGAGGCGGCGCGCAAGCTCATCCACCTGGCGTGCGAGCACGGCGGCGACGACAACATCACCGCGATCATCGCGCGGGTGGACGAGGTCAACTGAGCCGCCCGAAGAGCCGCCCACCCTCCGAGCGCTTCACGCTCATCGTGGTGCGCGAGGGCGGCCGGGGCAGCGTGTGGCAACGCTCGCTGGACCGCCAACAGGTCCGGGTCGGCGCGGGTGCGGCCGCGCTCGCGGTGCTCCTGCTCGGGCTCGTAGCGAGCGCCGGTGCTTCGGGGGTGTTCGGGCAAGCGGACCGAGACCGCGTCGTCGCGGAGAACCTCGCGCTGAGAGCGCGGCTGGACGTCGCCGAACACGCGCTGGACGACGTCGCGCCCGTGTTGAGGCGCGTGCGAGCGTACGACGAGGAGCTGCGAGACTTGGCGCGGCGCCAGGCCCTGCCGGGGTTCGGACCGCTCGACGAGGAGGCGATGGCCGAGCGGGACGCGTGGCTGGACGGCGTGGCTGGCGCCGGGATCCTGCACGAGGAGGCGAGCGACGACCCGCTGGCCTCCGCGGACGACGTGGTCAAGCGCGCGACGGACGTGCGCGACGAGGCCCGGCAGCTGGAGCGCACGCTGGGCGAGCTCGACCGCAACCTCGAGCGGCTCTCCGCCCTCTCGGACGGGCTGCCGGCGATCTGGCCCGTGCAGGGCGGGGTCATCACCTCGGGCTTTGGCTACCGGCTCAACCCGTTTGGCCACCGCGAGTGGAAGTTCCACGGCGGCATCGACATCGGGCTGGCCTACGGCACCCCGGTGTACGCGACCAACGACGGCATCATCACGTTCGCCGACTGGGACTCGGGCCACGGCCAGATGGTCGTCGTGGACCACGGCAACGACATCTCGACGCGCTACTGCCACCTCTCCAGCATCCTCGCGACGGTGGGCGACTCGGTGTCTGCCGGCGAGCTGGTCGGGCTGGTCGGCAACACGGGGATGTCCACCGGCCCGCACCTGCACTACGAGATCTGGTTCGGGGACGAGCGGGCGGACCCGCTCCAGTACTTGCCGTCGCGGTGACGCGGGCGAGCAGCCGCCGACCTCGACCACCGCGGTGCACGTTGGGCTAACGCTGGCCTTACACCACGGTCGAGCGTTCAAGCCAACCTGGAATCGGCGCTTACTCTCTCAGCTCACTTGCCACCCAAGGAAAAATTCCATGATGATCGCGCTGATGTTGATGATGGGCTGCGTCGGGAAGGTCAAATATGACGCCCTCCAGACCGAGCTGGACCAAACGCAGACAGAGCTCACGAAGGTGAATTCCGAACGCACTTCCCTGAAGGACGCGCTCGCCGCCGAACAGGCAAAGTCCGCGGCGCTAGACGCGGAGAAAGCCCGGCTGATGTCGGACTCCTCCGCGCTGAAGGGCTCCGTCGCCGAGATGGAGAGCGCGCTCCGGGAGCTCGCCGTTCGAAAGGCCGCCTCGGACGCGCGCATCGCCGAGTTCAAGTCGCTGCTGAGCCGGTTTCAGTCGCTGATCGACGCCGGCAAGCTCAAGGTCAAGATCGTCGACGGTCGCATGGGGGCGCGATCCCTCCGAGCCGCGGGCGCGCTCCTCGTAAGAAAGTTTCCGGCGTTTGCCGATCGTAGTGCCGTTGAGTTGTTGCGCGGCATTGCGCGGTGTGATCTGCTTGTCCGGTGCCACTCTCCGACCACGATCTGCTCCTCGAT
>CALQBK020000080.1 GCA_943328795.2 Bifidobacterium breve | reverse complement strand
TGTAGTGATCGACGCCGTTGTCGGCGGGGATCTCCCCGACCTTGACGGTCGGGTACCCGGTCGCGTCCACGTAGGGCGCAGCGAACACGGCCGGCCAGCCGTCGTCGGCGGGCTCGGCGTCTGTGTCGGCGTCTGTGTCGGCGTCGGTGTCGGTGTCGGTGTCGGCGTCGGTGTCGGCGTCGGTGTCGGCGTCGGTGTCGGCGTCGGCGTCGGCGTCCGGGCGCACGGGGGAGGAGTCGTCGAGCTTTCCGACCGAGCAGGCGAGCGAGGAGAAGAGCGCGAGCAGCATGCCCCATCTTCTCTCAGCCCCCGAGCTTTCGCAAAGCGATGTCCAGGGCGGACACCGTGGGATCACGGCGCGAGGCTTGTCCGCCGGGGGGCGATGCGTGTACGATGCCGGCGACCCGGAGCACACGTGCCTGACCATCGCCGCCAGCAGAGCCCCACCCCCACCGGCCCGGGCCCCGTCCAAGGCGGACCGCAGCGCGGGCTCCCGGGGCTCGGGAATTCGGACACGTTGGAGCGGCTCCGGAGCGGCTGGCCCGGACCTGGCTCGGCGCTCGGCCGCGGGGACATGGGCAACGGAGCCCTCGCCGAGTCGCTTGGCGCGGCCCCCGCTGTCGCCTCCACCGCGGCCGCCCCCGCGGTCGCCGCCCCCACCGTGACCGCCCCCGCGGCCCCGGCCCCCGAGGCCGCACCCGAGGCCGCCGCGCCGCGCGCGCAGGCGCTCTACGTCGGCGGGACCTTGAAGGAAGGCGCGAAGGGGCCCGACGTGGAGGCGCTCCAGGCGACCCTGGACATCGCGATCACCGGCTCCTTCGACGCCGCGACGCGCGCCGCTGTCGTCGCGTTCCAGGAGCGCAGCAAGCTGAAGAAGGACGGCATCGCCGGCCGCGAGACCCTCACGCGCCTCGGCCTCCGCGATGCCCCGCCCGCCGCTGCCAAGACCCCAGCGCCCGCTGCAGCACCCGCGCCGGCGGCAGCCCAGCCCGTCGCTGCTGCCGCGCAACCTGGCGCCCCCGACGCCGCGACGTCGGACATCCCCGCGTGGGCCCAGCGACCTGTCGTGCCCGGCACGTTGAAGGAGGGCGCGGAGGGCCCGGACGTCGAGAAGCTCCAGGCGGCGTTGAAGATCCCGGTCACCGGGAAGTTCGACGCCGCGACCAAGGCTGCGGTGATCACCTACCAAGTCGACAACAAGCTCGGAAAAGACGGCGTGGCCGGGCGAGGCACGTTGACCAAGCTTGGGCTGCGCGACGAGCTTCGGTCCAAGTCGCACTCGGACAGCGCGTTCATCCCGAAGTACCGGGCGACCGCCTACTCTGAATCCGACATCTACCGCACGAAGAGCGATCCTTACGCGGTCGGCGCGATCACCAAGCCGAGCCAGGAGGACGACGACGGAGGGAAGACGTACGGCACCTACCAGTTCGAATCCTACGTCTACAAGGACGGCAGCCAGGCGAAGGAGTCGAAGGTGACGGGGAGCACGTTGCTGCGGTTCGTGAACTGGGCGGACAACCCGTACGGGGCCCAGTTGGCCGCGGTGGTGAAGGCTCACGGCGTAGCGAGCGAGGAATTCGACGCGCTGTGGACCAGCTTGACCACCGCGGAGAACAAGGCGTTTGGGCAGGCCCAGGAGCGGTTCTTGGAGCACGACGTCGCGACGAAGGTCACCGAGTTCTTCGACGCCGCGAAGGTGCCGGCCGCGCTCCGAAAAGACCCGGACCTCTACGACCTGGTCATGGGCACCCTGAACCAGTACGGCTCGCTGGTCGGGACCATCGAGAAGGAGGTCGCGAAGAAGCTCGGGGCGATGGCGTCCCCGACGGCCGCGGACGTTGGTCGGGCGATCCAGGACATCAAGGAGCCCAACGTCGAGGCGAACTTCCAGCGCTCTCCGAAGGCCTGGGAGGGCGTACACGACCGCATCACGCGGGAGCGCGCGCTGTTCGACGCTTAGCGCAGGATGTGCCGCGAGCGGCCATCCTGCGCTAGCCGGGCTGGCTACGCGCCCCGCGCCAGCGTGATCGCGTGCTCGGGGCAAGCGACGACGCACAGGCCGCACGCACGGCACGCGTCCGCGTTGGGGGTGTACGCGGTGAGCCGGCCGTGGACCAGCGACTTCAGCTTGGACAGCGGCCCCAGCGCGGCGAAGTCCGCGTCCCGGATCCGCTCGACGGTGAACACGTCGTGCGGGCACACCTCGACGCAGTCCTTCTTGCCTTCGCACTTCGAGCGGTCCACGCGTGGTCGCCAGGTGCCGGGGTCGGCCTGGCAGCGCTCGCCGGGGCGGTCGGGGTGGTTCGACGCAGCCTTGATCTTCTGGGGGTTCTTCGCGGTCATCGCCGCAAGGTAGCTGGAAGGCCCCCGGAAGGGGTGCGAAGAAGTGTGAAGGCCGGAGCGGAGTCGGCGGCATTTCTGCGGCCAGGGCGCTGAGAGCACGCTGGGGAGCGGCTCGTAGGTTACCCGGCGGGCATGTGGTTCCTGCTCGTCGCGATGTCGCTAGCCCACGCAGGTGCGCCGGACGCCGTGGTGCTCCCGTCGCAGGGGGTGCAAGGCACGGTGTCGGTGTCCTTGTCCCCGGCCGACGCGATGGCCAAGCTCGCCGACCCCACGTGGGTGTCGAGCGTAGACGGCGGCCGCACGACCGTCGTCGTCACCGGGCACGAGGCCGCCTGCACGCTGGCGGCGTACACGTCCCCGAGCGCGCTGATGACGGTGACCTACGTGATCCGGCAGTGCCCGACCGCGCACGGCTACAAGAGTGCGCTGGTGTCGTCCGACGACTTCGCCGCCTACGAGTCCGAGTGGACCGTCGCGCCCGACGGCGCAGGCAGCCTGCTCACCTACCGCGTGCAGCTGGAGCCGAGGCTGCCGATCCCCTTGTCGCTGATGACCGGGACGATCCGCCGCGACGTGCTGTCGATGATGGAGCACTTCGCGGCCGCGTTCCACCCGTGACCCGGAGCCCCGTGCGTACCCCCATCCCCCTCAATCGCCGCCCCTATGACGTCGCGTTCATGGTGTTCTTCTTCATCAACCTCTCGTTCGTGACCTACGTCGTGGACCTGGAGCAGCTGGTGATCGCGAACCCGGACAACTACGTCCAGCCCCTTTGGCCCCCGGCGTTCTTGCTCGACCTGGTGCACTGGTGGGGCCGCAACTTCGACCCGCTGCAGTGGGCGCGACCCCCGTGGTGGCGGATGACCATCTGGATCGACGTGCTCGGCTTCGGGCCGTTCTACGTCGCGGCCATCTACGCGTTCTACAAGGGCCTCGACTGGATCAAGAACTTCGGGCTCGTCTGGGCAGGGCTGATGATCGCGAACGTGAGCATCATCCTGTTCGAGGAGTGGCTCGGGCCGTACGCTACGCCCGAGCGGCTGATCGTGTT
The DNA here is from genome assembly GCA_943328795.2 of Bifidobacterium breve. GTDB lineage: Bacteria > Myxococcota_A > UBA796 > UBA796 > SXON01 > CAIUMM01. Next base: position 16,070 of record CALQBK020000080.1, on the reverse strand, counting down.
CGCGGCCAACGGGCCGTGGCTGTTGTTCCCGTTCTTCGTGATCGCGCGGCTGTGGGGCGAGCACCCGTTCACGGAGCCCGCCCGGTGAGCGCCGCCGCCCGGTACGGCACGTGGGCGGTGATCGCCGGCGCCTCGGAGGGGCTCGGCGCCGCGTTCGCGGAGGCCGTCGCGAAGCGCGGCTACGACGTCGTGCTGGTCGCACGGCGCGCTGAGAAGCTGGAAGAGCTCGCCGTCGGGCTGCGAGAGCGACACGGCGTGCGCGTCGTCGCGGTTGCGTTGGACTTGGCGGCCCCGGACGTCGGGGTGCGGCTGGTCGCCGAGCTTGGGGACCGCGAGGTGGGGCTCCTCGTGTACAACGCGGCCTACGCTCCGCTCGGGGCGTTCTTGGAAGCGGGCGCGGAGGACGCGCTGCGGGCGGTGGACGTGAACTGCAGGGCGCCGCTGCTGCTGCTGCACGCGCTCCTGCCGGGGATGGTCGCCCGGCGGCGGGGCGGGGTGGTGCTGATGTCGTCGCTCACCGCGTTCCAGGGCACGCCGTGGACGACGGTGTACGGCGCCACGAAGGCGTTCAACCTCTCGCTCGGCGAGGGCCTCTGGTTGGAGCTCGCGAAGGAGGGGGTGGACGTCGTGGTGTGCGCCGCGGGGGCGACGCGGACGCCCAACTACCTGGCGCGGGCGGCGAAGGGCGGCGCCCCGGGGGAGCTCGAGCCGGCGCAGGTCGCGGAGGAGGCGCTCGCGGGGCTTGGCGCGACGGCGTTGGTGATCCCCGGGCGCTTCAACCGATTGGCGTCGTGGCTGCTGCGCCGGGTGCTCACGCGCCGCGCCGCGGTGCGGATCCTCGAAGGACAAACCCGCAAGCTCCGCGGGGCGGGGTAGTCGATGGAGAACGTCGCACACGCGCTGCTCGGACGCCGGATCGGCCAGCTCGACGTGTTCCGCGCGGTGGGGCCGCGCGCTGCGTTGGTTGGGCTGGTCGCCGCGAACCTGCCCGACGTGGACGTGCTGCTCTACGCGGTGAACAGGGACGTGGGGACTTGGGAGCACCGCGGGTTCACGCACAGCGTGTTGGGTTGGCCGGTGCTCACGCTCGGGGGGGCGCTCGTCTCTTGGCGCTGGCTACGGACAGGGCGCTACCGCGACCACCTCGCGCTCTGGGCCGCGGGGATCGCCTCCCACGCGCTGCTCGACGTGCCGACGACGTGGGGGACCCAGCTGCTTTGGCCGGACGATCGCCGGTTCGGGCTGGAGCTCATCTTCATCGTAGACCCTGCGTTCTGGCTCGCGCTCGGGCTCCTGCCTTGGTGGCTCGCGCGCCGCGGCGGCGCGTCGAGCGCGGCCGCGCGGTCCGGCATCCTCGCGCTGGCGTGTTGGTACGCCATCGCCGCGGCGGGCAAGGCCCTCGCTGTCCACCAGGCCCCCGAGCCTGTAGACGCGGTGCCCGCGCCGCTCGCCCCCCTCGCGTGGACCGCCTTCACCGTCCCGGGCCCGGGCGATCCCGAGGTGCGTCGCTACTGGCTCACGCCGTGGTCCTGTACGCCAGCCGGCACGTTCCAGGCCCCGCGCGGGCCCGGCTGGGACGCCGTGGTCTCCACGCATGCGGGCGAGCGCGACGCGTGGATGAGCATTGCCCCGGTCATCCTCCACGACGACGTTCACGAAGGCGAAGGCAACCTCGTGGTCGTAGACCTCGCGTACTCCAGTTGGCTCGCCGTCGACACGTTCCGCTTTGGCCACCACTACACGTTGGCCGGGGGCGCGGTGGTCTCCCGCTCGGGCGACACGACCCAACTCACGCGGTGAACGCCGCCGCCGATGCCGACGCTCGGCACACCTCGCCGCTCACCCGCCCCACGGCTCTTCGACCACCTCGAACCGGCCGAAGTCGTAGGGTTGGCCCGCGGCCCGCTCCTTTTGGACCAGCCGCTCGCGGACGCCGCGCTTCTTGAGCGTCGCGGCCCGGTGGTAACAGAACGGGTTGTTGCCCCTGCGCCCGAGCGTGGTGTGCGCAGTGAACGTGCATCCGCCCTTGCAAATGTCCGCGTACATGCAGGTCTTGCAGAAGCCCCAGAGCTCGCTCACGCGCTCGTCCGTACGCGCAAACGCGAGCGCGGGCTCGTCCAACCACGCTGCGGCGATGTCCACGTTTCGCACGTTGCCGCCGACGTAGGGCGCGGTCGGCAGCGAAGGACACGCCTTGATTGTGCCGTCGGACTCGATGCTCAAGACGTAGCGACCCGCGGTGCAGCCCTGGTACCACGTGGCGGTCGTGCCCGGCCGGCTGCGGAGGATCTGCTCGTGCGGCCCGTAGTAGCCGAGGTTGTTCCCCAGCTGCACGTCGAGCATCCGCTTCACGGGTGTCCCGTTGGCGTGGGCCTCCTCGGCGATCTCGCCCTGGATCGCCCCGAGCGTGTCGATGACGTCCAGGATGCGCCACGGCTCCAAGATCCACTCGGGGCGGTCCGCGGCGCGGCCCATCGGGGCCGTCAGCTGCGCGCGCCAGGACACGATCCCCGTCGGGCGCAGCGCGGCCAGCGTCTCCCGCAGCAGGTGGGCGTTCAGCCGGTTCACCTGGGTGTTCGACGACGTGAGCATCCCCGCGTCCCGGGCGTTGTGCAGCCCGGCGATCGCTGCGCGGTGGCTCCCAACGGAAGCCCGCAGCTCGTCGTGCACCGCCTCGGGCCCATCGACGCTCACCCCGACCGACGCCATGCCCGCGGCCGCCAGGTCCCGCGCGAGCTTGGGGGTGAGGCCGCGCCCACCGGTCTGCATGATCACGCGCACGTCGTTGTCGGTGAAGAAGCGAGAGAGCTCGAACACGCCCGGGTGCAAGTAGGCCTCGCCGCCGATCAGCGCGACCTCGCGGGTGCCCATCTTGACCAGCGCTGCGGCGACGTCGAGCAGCTCGGGGGTGTCGAGCTCGTCCGGGCGAGGCTTGGCCGCGCGCGAGCCGCAGTGCGCGCAGGCGTGGTCGCACCGCATCGTCAGCTCCCACACCACGTGGATGGGCGCGAACGGCGTCCCTGGGCGGACGGCACGACGGCTCGGCATCAGGTGTCGTCTTCGCCGTTGCAGTTCGAGTCCACCCCGTCGCCCGGCACCTCGGTCGCGCCGGGGTGGACGTTGGGGTCGTTGTCGTTGCAGTCGTCGTTGGTGCTGTAGCCGTCCTCGTCGGCGTCCTCGGTGACAGCGCCGCTGTAGTCGGACTGCACGCTCTCGTGCGGCTCGTCCGTCTCGTCCGTCTCGTGGCTGTCGACGGACGGGGAGTCGCCGCTGTGGGTCGTGCTGCTGGGCACGCAAGCGGCTGCCCCGAGGGTCAGCCCCATCATCAACGCGACCTTGGCCAAGTGGCGCTTGGTGCACGGGTGGCGCTCGCCACAGTGGGGGCAGGTGCACGCGCCGTCGATGATGAGCTCGGCGCAGGCGGGGCAGGGGACGAGCGGGCGGGCCATGGGATTCCTGGGGGTTCGGTTGGTCTACGTGTCGAGTGGTCTACGTGTCGCCTACTTACGTGTCGTCTTCGCCGTCGCAGTTCGAGTCGACCCCGTCTCCAGCGGTCTCGGCGGCGTCGGGGTGGACCGAGCTGTCGTCGTCGTTGCAGTCGTCGCCCCCGGCCGTCTCCGCGGCGTAGCCGTCTTCGTCCTGGTCGGTGTTGTCGCCGGTCTCGGTCACGCTCGCGGAGTAATCGGACTGCACCTGCACGGGGCCGCACCCGGCGCCCATCGTGAGCCCCATCAACAGCGCGACCTTGGCCAAGTGCCGCTTGGTGCACGGGTGGCGCTCGCCACAGTGGGGGCAGGTGCACGCGCCGTCGATGACGAGCTCGGCGCAAGCGGGGCAGGGGACGAGCGGGCGCATAGGGTCAATCCTCGCCGGTCAGTGTGGCACGCTTCTGCGTGGCCAGCAAGCGGCGGTGATCGCGCAGGCGCAACCAGGCGGGCACGTAGACGACTGGGTACAGCGCCAGCATCCCCCAGGAGAACATGCCGAGGTCCATCAGCGCGGCGATCCCGAGGTGCATGGTCACCGCGCCGAGGCCCCAGAGCGGCGCGAGGGGGGTCAGCAACAGCGGCGCGGTCAGCTCCATCCCGACCGTGCCTTGCCCCAGGAGCTTCAACAGCCACCCCCAGTGTTGGGCGCGCACCGGGTCCAAGCTCCCCGTCAGCGGGTCGGCGAGGATGCGGTAGAGCACGGGCCGACCGCTCGGAAACAGCCACTCCGGCTGCTCCACGAGCTTGGCGGCGCCTGCGGAAAGGTACACCAGGACGAGCAGCCAGCGGATCAACCGCGCGGGCCAGGCGCTCGCTCGCAGTTGGTCCTTCGCCTCGGCGCTCAGCCGACGCCACGCGGGGTATGCTTTCGGTCCGCCGATGGCGAGCACGAGCAGCACGGTGCGCAAGAGCCGGTCGATCGCCCTGTCGCCCGCGGGGTAACAATGGCCGAGCTGGGCGTATGCGAGCGCGCCGACAACCAACGCCGGGCGTACGAACACCCCGGCTGCGCCCATCGCCATGCAGGTCACCGTCACCGCAAACGCCACTGGCCCGCCGAATGACGGCCCAAAGAGGTCGTCCGTGACCCATGCGTCCGTCGAGCGCCCGACGAGGCCGCCTTGTTCGAACGGTACGAAGATCACCTGCACCAATCCGAGCTGGAAGATCCGGAGCATGTCCAACAAGATGACCGTACAGACGGCGATACGGGTCCACGCCAGCGAGCGGGCATCCTCCTCCGCGCTGCACCAGTCGGCCCAACGGCTCCAGGACGACCTCACGGGACCCACCCGGGCGGGGTCACCACCACGCGGTGGTGCTCGGTCATCGTCTTCCCGGGCCAAGCGCCCCACATCGCGGCGATCACGACCTGTTGGCACCCCGGGAAATCTCGCTCGGCCTGTTGGCCAACCCAGCGGGCCAAGCCACGCGTGTTGGGGGGGGCGGTGTCGGCTTGTCGCCTCCAGACGCCGCCCTCCGCGAAGGTCGCGACCATCGGGCGGATTCGGCGGTTCCGCAGCTGCGCCGCGAGCCAGGGGTAAGCCGGGTCCTCGCTCCGTGAGACGAGCCGGCCGTCGACCGAGATCTCGACCCGCATCGCCCGCGGTGCGCCATCCGTGTACAGGCTCCAGTTCTGGCGGATGCGGAACGGGACCTCGAGCGGGGAGAGCTGGAGCACCAACGGGATGCGAACTGCGTCGTTGAACCGGGCGAGCCAGGTCGCGCCGGCCACCACCGTTGTCGGCCAGCGCTCACGCGCTTCGGCTTGGTCGCCCCGGGTGCTCAATGCGCCCGGCTCCAGCGCGTCCAGCCCGGGCGCCGCGAGCACGAACGCGAGCGCGGCCGCGGCGGGGAACAACACGCCGCGAAGGTGGCGCACCCGAGAGTGAAGCAGGTCAGCGTTCATGCCTTGCCGGTCGTCGTGATTTTGCACCCCCGTAGCTCGGCAGCAGGCGCCGAGCGGGAACGCGGATAGTCAGCTGGTCGAGGTAGTCAAATGGTCGTGACGTTGGTGCTGCTCGCGACGATGGCCGGCGCCGCGGCGCTCGGGGCATGGGCGATGCAGGATCGGGTGGTGGCGCAGTGGTCGTGCACGTGGAGGGGGCGGCCGATCCGCCTGGTCGCGCGGCAGAACACGCAGGTGCTCTACGTGGACGGGGTGGAGGTGGCGCGGAAGACGACGCTGCAGGGCTCGGGGGCTTCGCTGTCGTGGGCGGTGGAGTCCGAGGGCGAGGAGGTGCGGCTCGTGGCGACGGTGGTGCACCGAGGTGGCGGGGCCGTGGTGGGGGCGATCTCGGCGGACGGGCAGTGGATTGGGGGGAGCGAGCGGGCCGACGGCGCGCCGGGGCGGAGCGTGCCCGCTGATCCCCGGGTGCAGGCGGCCGAGCCGATCCACCCGCGGTGGGCGCCGGCGAAGGTGCTGCTCGCGGACCTCGCGAGCGCGTCGGACCCGCGCCAAGTGGAGGCTGCGCAGCGCATCGAGGCGGGGTTGCGGGACGTGCTGGGTCGTCTCAGGCGGATCGACGAGGCGGAGGAGGCGCACCGCGCGCTCGGGGGGCAAGCGGCGCCGATCGTGGAGGCCCGCGCCCGGCTGGAGGCCCAGGCAGACGCGCTCTTGGACGCGCTGCGAGCGTTCCACGTGTTGGCGGTTGGCCAGGCGGACGGGGCGGTGGCCGAGCGCTTGGACGAGCTGCTGGCCCGCGTCGCGGCCGATGCCGAGCTGGAGGCGCCTCCGCGCCCGGTGCGGCCCCGGCTCACCGAGGGGTGAGGTGAGATCCCGCCCGACGTCGCTCAGGCCTCTGCGATCCGATCGACCTCGACGGCCGTGCCGTAGCACAGCACCTCGGTCACGCCCTGCATGACCTCCGTCGCGTCGTAGCTGATGCCGATCACCGCGTTGGCGCCCCGCTCGGTGGCGTGGTCCACCATCATGTCGAACGCGCCAGCGCGCGTCTTTTCGCACAGCTCCATCAGGATCGTGATGTCGCCCCCGACCACGGTCTGAAGCGCCGCGCCCATCGTCCCGAAGATCGAGCGAGAGCGCACGATGATCCCTCGGACCACGCCGAGGTTGCGGACCACGCGGTAGCCGTCGAGCGTGAAGCAGGTCGTCGTCATGTTCTTGTCCATCTGCGCTCCGAATTCCGCGCAGCGTATCCAGACGCTGAGCAGAATCGGATGGGTCGTTTCCGATCTGTCGGGCGCGTTAGCCGAACGGCCTCCTGGTGTTCGATGATCGCCTTCCGCACTGCCGCTCCCATGCTGATCGCCTTCGCCTTGGTTGGCTCCGCGGGCTGCGCGGGCGCGAAGAATGACGACTCCGGTGCCCCGCTCGAGTGCACCGCGGCTGTCTCGGCCAACATCGCGACCGTCGTGACCGTCGACTGGTCGACCGACGAGGGTGGCACCTCGACGGTGGAGTTTGGCGAGACCGAGGCGTACGGGATGCAGGCGCCGAGCACTTCGGACGCCGACGTGCACCTCGCGCTGGTCGGCATGCCCGAGGACGTCGACGTGTATTGGCGCGGGCGCACGGTGAGCGCGAGCGGCGAGACCTCCGAGTGCACGGGGGTCACGCACACCGGCGAGGCCCCGAGCGACATCCCGCGTGCAGAGGCGCTCACCAACGATGTCGGGCAGGACCCCGCGGGGTTCGTCATCGGCGCGTACTTCGCCGGCGCCGGGTCGAGCACGGGCCGCACGCAGCTGGCCGCCTACCGCCGCGATGGCGCGCTCGTCTGGTACTACGACGGCGACGAGTCGAGCACGGGCCTCGACATGCACTACGCGCTCGATGGGAACGGCATCCTGTTCAACTCGTTCGGCGGTCACATGGGCGGGGAGGAGGGCTCCATCCAACGGGTGTCGCTCGAGGGCGAGCTGTTGGAGACGCTCGACGCTCCCTACGCGCACCACACCTTCTGCGAGCTGCCCGACGGCACGATCACGTTCCAGCAGACCGACGTCCGGGAGTTCACCGATCCGGAGTCTGGGCAGACGGACGACTGGGTGGGCGACGCCTTGGCGGAGATCCCGCCCGGGGGCGTAGCGACGACGGTGTTCTCCACCTGGGACGTGCTGGAGGCCGGGCCGAACGGCCGCACCGACGACCTCTCGATCTACGGCGGCGTGGACTGGACCCACGGGAACTTCGTCAGCTACGACGCCGCGACCGACCAGTACTTGCTGTCCTTGGGCCACGCCGATGACCTGCTCCAGGTGCGGCGCTCCGACTACGGCGTGGAGGCGCTGTACGGCCTGGACGGCATCGCGGCCGACCCGCCCTTCGACTACCAACACGACCCAAGCTGGCTCGACAACGGCAACCTGCTGATGTTCATGTCGGACGACGACGGCTCCGGTGCGATCGAGTACGAGCTGGTGGACGGCGCGCCGGTCGAGGTGTGGCGTGCCGGGTTCACGCGCTCGGCGGTCGCGCTCGGAGAGGCCCAGCGCCTGTCGAACGGCAACACGTTCATCAACTTCGGCGCGGGCAACGACCTGGTCGAGGTGACCCCGGACGGCACGACCGTCTGGGACTTGGCCGGCCAGCACGGGGTGATCTTCGCGCAATTCCAAGTCGTCACCGAGCTGTACACCGGGGCTCGGTAGGTGCCCGACCCCGTCGACCTCGTCGCGGCGCTGGAGGCTGTGCTTCGCCTCCCGCGCGCAGCGCAGCCAGCGGGCGTTCGCGACCTCCGCGACCGGCTGCCAACGTCGGCGGACGAGCCCTGGAACAGCGCGTTTGGGGATCGCTCGTTGTACCAGGCGTTCGCCCGGGGCACGGTCGCCCAGGGGGTGCACCAGGCGAACCGCGCGGTGCTCCGGCGACTGTTGGACGCCCGCCCGCAGTTCCGCGTCGTCGAGGTCGGCGGCGGTGATGGCTCGCTCTGGCGCGGGCTGTTGGGCCCGGCGGACGTTGGCGAGATCGTGGTCGTGGATCCGCACGCGGACGGCGCCCTCGGTGTCCGTGCACACGTCCCCCCCGGCGTGCAGGTGCACCACGTCCAGGCGCCTGTGCAAGACGTCCAGCTCCCCGAAGCGGACGCCGTCGTCTGCTCGCTCGTGCTCCACCACGTGGCGGGTGCAGACGCCGGGCAGCGCGCGAGCGTCGCATTACCCGGCCCGGGGAAGCTGGAGGTCCTCGGGGCCTTCCGCGCGTCGGTCCAGGCGCGAGACGGCCGAGTCCTGCTCAACGAGGCCGACGTGTACTGCGACATCGGCCTGCTGCCTGGTGATCCGCTGCTCACCGAGCGCCTCCTCGACTCCTACGTGCGGCGCTGTGCGACCTCCTTGGCGGCGGACATCGCCACGCGGCGAGACGTGGAGCCGGGCGTTCGCGCGCGGTGGGGGACGATCATCCGCGACTGGTGCCTCGGCCAGGTGGACCTCGCGGCGAACGCGCCGATCGCCGAGCGTGACGTGTACGAGCTGGACGTGCTCTCCTGGCTGGCGCTGCTCGACCGAGCCGGCTTGGAGGTCGAGTCGCGCACCTTCACCGACCCCTGGCTGCTCTTCCACCAGTACGTGCTCTCCGCCCGCTGACGCCGCGATCCTCCCCGCCATGTAACGCAGCTCAGAGACTGAGATTCGTGCCATGCCGGCAGCCGGCTTGCCCGGCAGGGACGGGTGCTTACACCCGGGGAGAGGCGATCCATGAAAATCACTGACGAAGCTACGCTATCTGCGTGCCTCGCTGCGTTGAAGGCCTGCGAATATGCCTGCCGGTTCGCCTCGGATGCGTGTGCAGCCGATGCCAAGGCCGACCTGTTGGGGCCCTGCATTCGGGCCAACCGCGACTGCGTGGACGCCTGCGTAGCTACCCAGGCGCAGCTGGGGGCGGGCGGAAGTTGGGACGCCCTGTCTGCGCAGCTCCACGCGTGCCGGCGGGCGTGCCTCGAGTGCGCGGACGAGTGCGCCCCGGTCGCGGCGAACCTGCCCGAGTGCGGCGCCGCGGCGGTGGCCGCCCGGGCGTGCGCGGCGGCGTGTTCCAATGTCCGCCCGCTTGGGTCGTTGGCCAAGCCCGCGTGACCCCGGTCGTCCCGACGCCCCGGGCGGAGGTGTCGCACCACCAGTCCGCCCGGGTCGATGGCGCGCTGCGGGAGGCGGTCGATGACGTAGGCGTGATCACGTTCGCGGGCGGGGTGCCGGCCGACGAGCTGTTTCCCACCGCGCAAGTCGAAGCAGCGCTGGAACACGCAGTGCGGACGGATGGTCCGCGCGTGCTGCAGTACGGCTGGTCCGGCGGGCTCGACCGGCTCCGCGAGCAGATCGCCGCGCGCATGGCGCTGCGCGGGGTGCAGGCGTCGAGCGCCAACGTGTTGGTCACGAGCGGGGCCCAACAAGCGTTGAGCTTGCTGTCCCAGCTGTTGATCCCCGTTGGTTCACCCGTCGCGGTGGAGGTGCCGACGTACACGTCGGCGTTACAGGCGTTTGACCTGCGTCGTCCGGCGTACCGCAAGGTCGCTCGCAGCGCGGGGGCGATCGACCTCGATGGGTTGAGTTGGGCGGTTGGCAAGGGCGCGGCGCGGGTCGTGTACGTGATCGCCACCGGGCACAACCCCACGGGCGGTGTATTGGGTGGGGCCGACCGACAAGGCGTGGTGGACCGCTGTCGGGCCCACGGCGCCTGGCTGATCGACGATGACGCCTATGGCGAGCTGCAGTTCGGCGACCCCGCGCCTTCGCTGCTCGCGTTGGCCGGGCTCGACGAGCGGGTGGTCCACGTCGGTAGCTTCTCGAAGGTGCTCGCGCCTGGCCTGCGGGTTGGGTGGGTCGTTGGGTCCGAGGCCCTGGTCCGGGAGCTCGGGCGCCTCAAGCAGGCCCAGGACCTGGAGACGGCGACGCTCACGCAGCGCATCCTCTCGGGTTGGCTGGACACCTTCGGGCTCGCGGGGCACCTCGCTACGGTGCTCGGGGTCTACCGTGACCGGCGCGATGCGCTCGTGGAAGCGCTCCGCGTGTTGCCCGCCTCGGTAAAGTGGACCGCGCCATCGGCCGGGTTTTCCCTGTTGGTCGAGCTGCCCGCGGGCGTGGACGCGAGCGCCCTGCTCCCCGCGGCCGTCGACCGCGGCGTCGGGTTCGAGCCCGCCGCGGCCTACTACGTGGACGAGGCCAACGTCGGGGCGCTCCGGCTCTCCTACTCAAACCTGTCAATCCCGGACATCCGCGAGGGGGTTCGACGGCTGGCGCCGCTGCTGCTCCCTCCCTTGGGCTAGCTCGGCGCGCAGGTGCTCGTGCCGGCGCCGACGACGTCGAACCCAACGTCCGTGAGCACCTTGGTCATAGTGCCGGCGGACGTCACCTTGTACACGTCCGTGGTCATCCCCATGCCGTACTCGCGCACGAACACGTAGAAGTCACCGCTCCAGGTCGCGAATGCGAACGCGTCGATGTCCCCGGGGTCGGGGAACGACGGCAGGCGGATCGACGCGAGCGTGCTCCCCGTAGACTTGTCGACTTGGACGATCTCGGCTGGGCTCTCGAGCGGCAGCATGGCCCACAGGTCGCCGTCTGCATCGCCGGTGAGCTCCGACTGGCTCGGCATCCGCCCAATCGTCGTGAGCGCGCCGGTGGAGGGGTCGAGCGTCGCGAGGGTGTCCTCGTTCGCGACGTACAGCTGCTCGCGCCACGTGTCGGCCGAGTCGGTGCTGTAGCCCATGCCGAAGCTGTCGAAGCCGGAGCGGTCCGAGTACGCGGTCCGCGAGCACGTCATCGTCGCGAGTTCCAGCGCGTACAGGCTGTTGTCCGCGTACCGGACGTACGCGACCCCGTCCCGGCTGACCGACATCGACCCGGGCGTCTGGCTCGTGCCGCAGTTCACGCGGCCGAGCGACGTGAACGCGAGCCCGGCCGGGTCGAACGCGTACAGCGTGCCGTCGTCCCGGGAGATCACGTAGACCAGGTCGTCGGTCTCGGTGCAGTCGTCGGCGGGCGGGGGGTCGTCCCCGGTGTCGGTCGCGGGCACGTCCCCGCCGGTGTCGGTCGCCGGGGCGCTGTCCTCGGTCGGGGGCGTGCCGGTGTCCTCGGGGGGCGTGCCGGTGTCGAGGTCCTCGCCCGACGTGTCAACCAGCGCGGCGGTGTCCTGCTCGTCGGGCACCCCGTGGTCGTCCTTGACCTGGGAGAGTCCAAAGTCCGAGTCCGAACAGGCGAGGGCGAGAAGAAGGATCATCGAGGCTCCGAGGTGCTGCTTTTCTACCGGAGCCGGTCATTCATTGAAAGCGAATCTTTTTGCTTGTCTTCATCATCGTTTCTGATGGTGTGCCAGCAGGAGCTCGATGAACAACGCCGCGGCGCGGCCGGGTGGCTCGTCGCGGCGCGTGATGAGCTGTGGAGCGTACGTCCAGCGGTTGCCGTCCGGCAGGTCCAAGATGACGAGCGCGCCGGCAGCGAGGTCCTCGGCGGCCAGGTGCAGCGGCAACCAGCCGAACCCGACGCCGGACCGGAGCGCGACCCGCTTGGAGTGGAAGTCCGAGAAGCGCACGACGTGGCTCGTGCCGAGGAACGACTCGCGGGGCTTGCGCGCGAACGCCGACGACGAGTCCTTCACGACGAGGTCGACGTGGGCGGACAGCGAGTCGCGGGTCAGCTTGGTCGCCTTCGCGAGCGGGTGCCCCGGCGCGGCGACGAGGACCATCTCGAGTGGGGGCAGGGGAGCTCCCTTCAGCCGGCCGCCGTCCTCGAGCCCAAGCGCGATCATGAACTGGGCGTGGTCGTTCGCGAACCGCTCCAGCACGCCGTCCTGGTACTCGACGTCGATGCGGATCTGCGTCGGGATCGCGCGCTCGCCGAACACCCTGAGCGCGTAGAGCAGCGGCTCCAGCGGAAACACGCCGTCGACGACGACCTGCAGCTCGGGCTCCCAGCCCTCTCCCAGGGTGCTGGCGACGTCGTCCAGCTGCCGGGCGCGGGTGAGCAGCTCGCGCCCCTCGCGGACCAGGTGCGCGCCGGCGGGCGTCAGCGCCGCGCGGTGGCCGCTGCGGTCGAACAACACGACCCCGAGGGCGTCCTCCAGCGCCTGGACCGTGTAGCTGACTGCGGAGGGTACACGGTGCAGCTCTCGCGCCGCCCCGGCGAACGAGCCCGTGCGGGCGATCGCGTCCACGACGAGGAGCTGGTCGAGGGTGAAGCGGGGCCCGCGGGACATCCCCGTACCGTAGCGCCCGGGGGCCGCGGCGCACAGGGCTGGGCGTCCGAGCGTCGGGCTAGAAGCTTCCTACCCCCTGGCCACCAACAAGCCCGTCAGCATCGAACTGGCGTTCGCCAAGCACGACACGAGCACCCCGGTGAGGAGCGGCCGCGGAGCGCCCCGCCGGTGTAGCCAAGCCGCGTAGAGCAGCCCTTCCGCCGTCCACACCAGCGCTTCGCCTGTCCCAAGCCAGAGCCAGTAGGGCTGGAACGTTGGCCACGCGTACCAGAGCAGCGGGTGGGTCAGGGTGCTCGCGAGGATGGCCAGCGGCACGGCCTCTCTCACGGGGACTTTGCCCCGCAGCCAGCCGACGACGACCGGCACCTCGATCACTTGCGTGGCCAGGAAGGCGCGTGCCCAACTCTCTACGGGCGGGCTCATGTCCCCGCCGGGGTGCGTCGCCAAGCCGCCAACACGGCGAGCTCCATCCACCCGTGGAACACGACAATGCTGAGGTACGTGCTTCGGACCCTGGCCGGGTCCCACGCTGCCGCGATGGGTAGGGCGATGCTACCGAGCACGCCGAGCAGGAGCAACGGCAGACCAAGGTCGGCGCGGAGCGCGGTGGAGAGCGGACGCGGGTTGCCGGGCGTGTCCCGCAGCAACACGGGCAAGAGGCCGATCCAACACAGGTAGTGGACCAGCTGGGCAAAGCAAAACGCGGTGACCAAGCGGGCGGCCCAGGGGTCGGCGATCCCGGGGGCGAGGGCCTTTGCCAGCGCGGTCGGGGCGAGCCCTGCGAACGGGGTGAGGGCCCCGTCGGCCGCGCCGCCGAGGAGAGCGGCGTAGACCGCTGCGGAGAACACCGCCACGCCGATGCCGAAGCGGCGGGGCCCCCAGAGGATCAGCAGGCCCACCGCTACCGCGTTGTGGACGTGTCCGAGCAGGAGCGCGGCCTGGCTTGCGAACACCCAAGCCGGCGCGCAGGCCACGGCAGCGATGCCGATCCGCGTCGCGGACCGCGTAGACGCCGCGCCGAGCAGCACGCCCGCGGTGCCGACGAGGATCTCCAGCCACGGGGGGTAGCCAACGCCCACCGCCGAGAGCAGCCGTAGCCCGAGGAGCGCCACCACGGGGCCTCCGACCCAGCGAGCGACAGACCGGGCCGCAGCGGGTCGCAGGAAGAGCACCCAGAGGTCTCCGAGCAGGTGCGGGACCCCGAGGAGGATGGGGGCAACCAGCAGCACCGGGACGGGTGCTACGGCGGTGAGCCCGGCGGACGCCACGAGCAGCGCGCCAGCGACGGCGGTTGGAGCCCGCGCGCCGGACACGCGCAGGGGCTCAGCGGCGTTCACGCCGCGCCCGGGACGCTCTGAGCGTCACCAGCGCACGCTCGCGGAGCGTCAGCGCCGGCGCCGGAGGGTAGCGGCGCCCGCGAGCGCCACCATTCCCAGGCCCAACGCTCCGCCGGGGTTCGACGCGCAGCCGCACGAGCTGCACTCCTGGTCGCCGTAGTCGGAAGGCGCGTCGCTGTCCTCCACCTCTTCACAGGCCGAGTCGAACTGGTAGCCGTCAGGCACGCAGTGGTTGCCTTCGCAGTACTCGGTGTGGGTCCCCTCGTCACAGCAAGGCGGAGGGCCCATGTCTGCGCGGGCAGTGCAGACCAAGATGGCGAGGGCATAGATCACGGCGACCTCTGGGGCGACGGAAGTATCACGGTGCGGGCTCGAAGCGACCGACCCACGCTGGTGACGGCCCGCCTACTCGACCGTAGCGCCCTCGTCCGGCGTCTCCGGGTCCACCACCTCGCCCTCGGCGTCGATGGGCTCCTCGGGGGTGACGGAGGACACGTCGTAGTCGCCGGTGCGCGCAGCGGTGAAGTCGCTCTCCAGCCGGAACGTCGTGGCGATGGTCGCCTCGCCGATCTGGCAGCCGCCCGACCACTCGTACGCGATGATGCCGTCCGGGATCTCGGCCGCGTCCGCGCTGAACGCCCCCGTGACTGTGCCGACCGCGAGCGCCGCGCACCCGTTGTCGCCGGCGACCCCGAGCCCGGAGAGCATCTCGAACGCGCCCGCGCTGTTGATCGTCCCGCCCATGCGCTGGCCCGGCTCGCCGCGCTCGAGGTCCAAGTTCACGAAGTTCAACAGCGAGTAGGCGCCGCCCCAGGGCTGGTCGACCGCGACGGTGCGCCACCAGCTCTCGCTGGGGCAGTCCGTGCCGGCGTCCCCGCACACCTGGGAGACCTCGAAGTTGCCGCCGTTGTACTCCACCGTAGCGTCCTCGCCGGACTCGACCGCGGCCACCAGCTCGTCGCCGATGAACACGCGCAGGTTGTCGAGGTAGGTGACCTCGAAGTTGCCCATCACGTCGATCGGCTGGTCGAGCTCGAAGCAGCCGGTGAGGGGGAGCAGGGCGAGGAGCGAGAGCGAGAAGGGCAAGGAAGAACGGGACATGGACACCTCCGCCCTTACTGAACCGCGACGTTCGGCGGGCTGAAACGGCAGTTCGCGGGGCCTCGATCCGACCTACTGCTGGCGTAGCGCCTCGACGCGCCGCGCGTGGGCGACGAACACGGGGTCCAGCTCCAGGAGCAAGCCGGGCTCGGCGACGTCGCACATCGCCCACTGGCCGTAGAGCGCGAGGTCCGCGAGGGTCGGCGCTGCGCCGAGGACGAACGACTGGTGCTGCAGCGTGGTGCGGGTGGGGGCGAGCACGTCGCGGGCGCGGGTCAGCAGCGACTCGCGATCACCGCGCCACGCGTCGACGCAGCCGGCGCCGTAGCGGCGCTCCTTGACCAACGTGTACAGCGCGCGCTCCCAAGCGGTGGGCCACGCGTCCCGAACTGCCGGCGAGCACAGGCGGAAGAGCACGTCCTCGACGGTGTTCTCGACGTGGTCGTGGAACGCCCACGCCGCGGCCTCGAGCCCAGGCGGCACGAGCGTGTTCGGGAAGGTGCGCAGCGCCCACTCGCAGATGGCCCTCGACTCGGTGAGGACCGTGCCTGTGCTGGTCTCCAGCACGGGGACGTACACGTAGCCGCCGGTGAGCTGCGCCAGCTCCTCGCGGTTGCCGTACGGCACCTCGACGACCTCGTGCGGGACCGCGAGGATCTCGAGCAGCACCTGCACCTTGCGGGCGTAGGGGCTGTAGCGCAGCCGGTGGAGGCGGATCACGGGGGGCCTAGAGACCGGCGACCTTCAAGAACCGCTGCGCGAGCAGGTGCTCGGAGTCGCGCGGCCCGGGCATCGCCTCGGGGTGGAACTGCACGCAGGCGATCCGCAGGTCGTCGTGCGTGAAGCCCTCGAGCGTCTGGTCGTTCAGGTTCACGTGAGTGACCCGCCCGCCGGCGCGCTCGATGCCCGCGGCGTCTACGCAAAAGCCGTGGTTTTGGCTCGTGATCTCGATGCGCCCCGTCTCGTTGTCCCGCACGGGGTGGTTGCCCCCGCGGT
>CALQBK020000079.1 GCA_943328795.2 Bifidobacterium breve | reverse complement strand
GGAAGGCGCTCGCCGAGTACATCATCAGGAGGCCCCACGCGACGAGCGCCGCCGTGATGCAGATGAGCCAGAGGTCGTAGCGGCGGGGCCCGGGGGCGGGCACTGCGCCGGGGGGCGGGGTGGGTTGGGTCGTCATGCGGTCATTCCTTGCACGGCCGCCCCAAAGTGGCGTCCGCGGTGTTCGAAGTCGGTGAATTCGTCGAAGCTCGCACAAGCCGGCGAGAGCAGGACCGTGTCTCCCGGCTCGGCGAAGGAGGCTGCGAGCCGCACGGCGTCGTCGAGCCCGGACGCCATGGTGGGGGCCAAGCCCGCGCGGACGAGGCCCTCCGCGATGCTCGGGCCGGCCTCGCCGAAGCAGATGACCGCGCGCGAGCCGCGGAGCGGGCCGGCGAGCCTCTCGTAGTCGGCCCCCGCTTTTCCGCGGCCCCCGAGCAGGACCACGAGCGGGGCGGACGCGCTCTCCAAGGCAACTAACGTGCTCTCGATGTTGGTGGCCTTCGAGTCGTTCACCCACGCCACGCCGTCCCGCACCGCGACGGTCTCCATCCGGTGCGGCAGCCCCGAGAGCCCGACGACGTCAATCCGGTCCGCCGGCACCCCGCCGCAGAGCGCGAGCAGCACGGCAGCCGCTACGTTCTCGCGGTTGTGGCGGCCGGGCAGCGTGAAGCCACGCAGCGAGAGGGTGCGCCCGCCGGGGATGTCGTCGAACGCGAGCGCGTGCGCGGCGCCGTCCGGGACGATGCGCACCCCGGGAAAGTCGGCCAAGTAGGCGCGGCGCCCTGGCAACACGTCACAGACGCGCTCCAGGCGGGCATCGTGAGCGGGGAGGATCTGCCAATCCCCGAGCACCATCTGGTGGAACATCCGGCACTTGGCCTCGGCGTAGGCGTCCATCGACCCGTGCCGCTCCAGGTGGTCGGGCGCGAGGTTCAAGATCGCGGCGGCGCGCGGGTGGAACGCCCCGGGGAGCTCCATCTGGTAGCTGGAGACCTCGACCGCGACGGCGTCGTAGCCGCCGTCCACCGCGCTAGAGAGCGGGGCGCCGATGTTGCCGCCGGTGAACGCGCGCAGCCCGGCTCGGGTGAGCAGCTGGCCAAGCAAGTGCGTCGTGGTGGACTTCCCGTTCGTCCCGCTCACCGCGAGCAGCATCGTGCCCTGCTCGGCGAGCAAGGCCGCCGCGAAGCCGAGCTCTCCGACGACCGGCACGCCAGCGGCGACGGCAGCCGCGACGTCCGGCTGGCTCGCTGGGACGCCCGGGGACACGATCACCAGCTCGGCACCGACGAAGTCCGAGCGCTGGTGCTCGCCGTACACAGCGCGCGTCCCGGCCACCCGCGCGGCGTTGGGCCGGGCATCGGTGCACGTGACGACCGCCCCTCGGCGCACCGCGACCTCCGCGGCCGCGACGCCTGAGCGCGCCATGCCGACCACCGTGACACGGCAGCCGGCGAGGGCGGGCAAGGCGAACACAGGGGGGCGGGGCATGGGGCTACCGGAGCTTCAACGTGGACAAGGCGACAAGCGCGAGCAAGGCGGAGATGATCCAGAACCGGACGATGATCTTCGGCTCGGACCAACCCTGCTTCTCGTAGTGGTGGTGGATCGGGGCCATCAGGAACACGCGCTTCTTGAAGCGCTTGAACGAGAAGACTTGGATCATCACCGAGAGGGCCTCGAGCACGAAGATGCCGCCGACGAGGGCGAGCAGCAGCTCGTGTTTTGTGAGCACGGCGAGCATGCCGAGCGCGCCGCCGAGCCCGAGCGAGCCCACGTCGCCCATGAAGATCTGCGCGGGGTAGCAGTTGTACCAGAGGAACCCGAGGCCCGCGCCGACGATGGCCAGCGCGAAGATGGACAGCTCGCCGGCGCCGTCGACGTGCGGGATGTTGAGGTACGCGGAGAACTCGGTGTGGCCGGCGACGTAGGCCAACACCGCGAACGTGGCAGCCGAGGTGATGGTGCTCCCGATCGCGAGCCCGTCGAGCCCGTCGGTGAGGTTCACCGCGTTGGAGCAGCCAACCAACACGAACACGCCGAACGCGACGTACAGCCAGCCCAACTGGGGAGGCGCGCCGGGGTACAGCGCGGCGAAGTCGATGATCGCGTGCTTGAGGAACGGCACGTGGAACTGGGCGTCCATCAGGCCCGACTGGTACGCGTAGCCGAGCACGCTGGCGCCGATCACCGTCTGCCAAACCAACTTCCAGCGGCCCGCCAGCCCATCGGTGCTGCGCTCCATGACCTTCTTCCAGTCGTCTACGAACCCGATCAGCGCGTACCCGGCGGTGACGACCAACACCATCCACACGCGGGGCTCGTCCACCCGCGCCCAGAGCAGCGTCGTGAGGGCGATACCGATGTGGAACACCGCGCCGCCCATCGTGGGCGTGCCGACCTTGTTCTCGACGTGCTCCTGGGGCCCATCGGTGCGGATGATCTGCTCCATCTTCTTTTGGCGAAGCCAGAGGATGAACCGCGGGTAAACGAGGTAGCAAAGCGAGAGCGCGGTGATCATCGCGCAGGCGCCCCGGAACGTGATGTACCGGAAGACGTTGAAGCCGCCGCCCAGCGGGAGGAGCAAGTGGTAGATCATCGTACCTTTTCCTCGGTGATGGCGTCGTCCTGGGGCAGCCCGACCACGCCCGAGCCTGCGGCGCGCCACCGCTCCAGCACACGCTCCATCCGCGATCCGCGGCTGCCCTTGACGAGCAACGCGTCGCCGCGGCGGATGGGCATGAAGCCGATGGTCTCCACGCGCTGCGGGGGCTTGCAGATCGCGTCCCCGAGCGCCTCGATGTCCGGGTAAACGTGCAGCGTGCCCTTCCCGACGCGGTGGTGGATAGCGGACGCCGCCTTCGTCATCCGCTCGCCCGTCACCAAGAGCGTGAGCCCGAGCGAGAGCCCGAGGCGAAGCACGTCGCGGTGAGACTCGGCCTCGGCTACGCCGAGCTCGAGCATGTCGCCAAGCACCGCCACCTTGGCGTTCGGCAACGCGGCGAGCGTCCGCAACGCGGCCGCCATCGAGATCGGGTTGGCGTTGTAGGCATCGTCGATCACCACGACGCCGTGAACGCGCTCGATCCGGTTGCGCATGCCCTCGGGCTTGAACCGCCCCAGCGCGGGCCCCATCGTCTCGACTGGGACCCGGAGCGCGAACCCGACGGCGACGGCGGCCAGCGCACACTCTGCGAGGTGCAGCCCGGGCACATCGAGCACGGCCCGCACGGCCCCGGCAGGGGTCTCGATTCGGACGCGCGTCTGCAGGCGGTCGACATCTACGCTCACGTCGGTGAGCCGGATCTCGCAGTCCCCGCCGCGGCCGAAGCGCAGCTTGCGTGCGCCGAACGGGATCGGCATGCCGGCGATGCGCGGGTCGTCGTCGTTCACGACGCAGGCGTCCCCGAAGCGCGCGCCGTCGAAGATCTCCTGCTTCGCGAGCGCCACGTTGGCGACCGAGCCGCAGCCCTCGACGTGCGCCGCCCCGACGTTGGTGATCACGCGCACGTCGGGCATGCTGATCTCGGCGAGCAGCTCGATCTCGTGCAGGTGGCTCATCCCGAGCTCGAGGACGACGAACTCGGCGTCCGGGGGCGTCGCGCAGAGCGTGAGCGGCAGGCCGATGTGGTTGTTCAGGTTGCCCTGGGTGTGGTGAACGCGCCGTGGCGCCTCGTCGCCACCGACCGGGACCGAGCGCAACACCTCGGCGATCATCACGCGGGTGGTCGTCTTGCCGGCGCTGCCGGTGACCCCGACGACGGGCACGCTGATCGCGTGTCGGGCAGCCCGCGCGAGGTCCTGCAGCGCCACCAAGGTGTCGGGGACCACGACGAGGCCAGCCTTCCAGCCCTCGGGGACCTTGCTGCGGTCGGACACCACCGCGCCGGCGCAGCCCGCCGCGAGCGCGTGGGCCAGGAACGCGTGGCCGTCGAACGTGTCGCCGACGAGGGCGACGAACCAGGCGTCACGCTGCAGGCGGCGCGTGTCGGTCAGCAGCGGGCCCGGGCCGCCAGCGGCGACCGCTGTGCCCCGAGTCGCACGCGCGATGAGGGTGCTGTCGAACATCATGGGGTGCCACCGGGGGTTCGCGGGGAGAGCGCCGAGAGCGCGTCGCGGGCCACGGCTCGATCGTCGAAGGGCAGCGCGTGCGCGCCAATGGTCTGCGTCGTCTCGTGGCCCTTGCCGGCGACCACGAGCACGTCGCCCGGGCGGCACTGCTCGACCGCGCGGCGGATGGCCTCGCGCCGGTCCGGCTCGACGGTGTGGGGATGGTCGCCGAGCCCAGGCACGATGGCCGCGATGATCGCCAGCGGGTCTTCCGAGCGCGGGTTGTCCGAAGTGACCCAGGCGGCATCGGCGAGGCGCGAGGCCGCGCCCATCTGCGGGCGCTTGCCGGCGTCGCGGTCGCCCCCGCAGCCGAACACGACGTAGAGCCGACCCGACGTGAGCGGGCGAATGACCTCGAGCACGCGCCGCAGGGCATCGTCGGTGTGCGCGTAGTCGACGAACACGTCGAAGCCGGGATCCGCGGGGGCCACCACGCGCTCGAGGCGCCCGGGGACCCCGGGGAAGCTCGCGAGCCCCGCGGTGATCGCCCGCTCGTGGATGCCGACGGCGCGGCAGAGGGCCCAGGCGCAGAGGATGTTCTCGATGTTGTAGGACCCGAACAGGGGGGTCGAGGCGACGCGCTCGCCGCCGTCGGGGTCCCGGACGCGCAGCGTAGAGCCGCGGACGGACTCGTGCTCGACGGACGCGGTCCAGCCTCCGGCGCCGTACAGCTCCGCCTCCTGCGCGGTCCCTCCCGGAGATCGGTCGTACAGCGCATCGCGGATCTCCAGCCCGAACGCATCCCCGGCGTTCAGCACCGCCGTCGCCCCGGGACGGAGCAGCTCGGTGAAGAGCCGCATCTTGGCCGCGCCGTAGGCCTCCATCGTGCCGTGGTAGTCGAGGTGATCGCGCGTGAGGTTCGTGAACCCCGCCGCCGAGAAGGTCGTGCCGTCCACGCGGTGCGCGGCGAGCCCGATGGACGAGACCTCCATCGCGACGAGCGCGGCGCCGCGGTCGCGGAAGGTGGCCAGCAGCGATTGCAGCTGGGGCGCCGTCGGCGTCGTGTAGCCCTCGCCAACCGAGACGCCGTCCAGCATGTGGCCGGTGGTGCCCACCAGGCCCGCCGACCAGCCGAACGTACGCGCGACGTGGGCGACGAGGTAGCTCACGCTGGTCTTGCCGTTCGTGCCGGTCACGCCAACGAGCACCATCGACGCGGCCGGGTCGCCGTAGGCGAACGCGCAGAGGTGGCCGAGCGCCGCGGGCGTCGACGCCACGTGCACGAGCGTCACGCCGGGGGGGGCTTCCACCGGGCGCTCGACGAACGCGACGGAGGCCTCGGCAGGCACGTGGTCGTGGCCATCGAAGCGGGCCCCGCGGATCGCCACGAACACGTCCCCCTCGCGAATGTCGCGTGTGCTATCCGTCACGCGCCCGGACAGGGCCCGGCCCCCAGCGCCCGGCGCCGGGTTCAAGACCCGGGCACCCAGCGTCGACGGGAGCCTGTCGATGAGCGAGGAGAGCAGCATGAGAATGTAGGAAGGAAGGCGGGGTTTGGGCGGGACTGAGCAGAATCGGATGGGTCGTTTCTGCTCAGTTGGGGAGGGGGGGGTCTACAGGGCGCCGTCATCCGCTCAGCGTTTCGACAACTGCGGGCGTGGTGAAAACAGGATCACTGGGGTGTGGGGCGGCGGGAAGCGGCCCCGAGGAGGGAGGGCGCACCCCGGGGGTGCGAACCGTGCCACCGGGATCACTCCCGGGGTGGGAGTGCCCGCGCATGCGGCGCCCTGTAGACGAGACGAAAATGGGAAAGAACGGGAGAGATCAGTCGAAGTGAAGCGTGACGCGCTCGCCGGCGCGCACCGGGCTGCCGGGCGCGGGCGACTGGGCCACGAGCGTGCCGTAGCCGCTGACGTCGAGCACGAGCCCGGTGCCGTCGAGCCCCGCGAGCGCGGCCCGCAAGGTCCGACCCGAGAGGTCTGGCATCACCCAGCCGCCCTCGTGATCCCCGACGACCTCGATCGGGGGCAGCGGGGGCGGCGGCTCGGCCTCGGAGACGACGACATGGGGGGCTTCCTCGACAGGCTCGCCCGTCGGGTGCCCGTGCTCGTCGAGGCCCAAGTGCGGAGCCTTGAAGGTCACGTTCGGGTCGGGCTCCACCCCGAGGTAGCGCATCGTGAACGCGCCAATCTCGGAGAACACCGGGGCGGCGACGATGCCGCCGTACTTCGAGCCGATGGTCGGGCTGTCTACGCTGACCGCGATCGCGATCTCGGGTCGGTCGGCGGGCAAGAACCCGACGAACGAGGAGATACGCTCCTTACCATACACGCCGTTGGTGACCTTCTGCGCGGTGCCCGTCTTCCCGGCCACCAGGTAGCCATCGATGCGGGCGCGGGTCCCCGTCCCGCCCTCCTCCGTGACGCTCTGCATCATCATCGCGACTTGCGCGGCGGTCTCGGGGGACACGACCTGGCGGTCCTCCTGGGGGGCGCGCACGGTCTCGACCTCGCCGAAGCGGTCGAGCACCGCGTCGACCAGGTAGGGCTTCATGCGGACGCCGCCGTTCGCGAGCGTCGCGGCTGCCGCGGCGAGCTGGACGGGAGACGCCGTGATCCCCTGCCCGAAGCTGGTGTTGGCAAGCTCGATCGGCTTGATGCTGTCCACCTTCCGCATGAACCCGGCCACCTCGCCCGGCAGGTTCAGCCCCGTGCTGCGCGCGAAGCCAAAATCCGACAGGTAGGTCAACACCCGCTCCGGGCCGAGCATGAAGCCCAGCTTTGCCGCGCCGATGTTGGAGCTGTACTTGATGACGTCGCTGACCGAGATCACGCCCTTCGGGTGGTCGTCGCTGATGGTCTTTCCGGAGACTGTCCAGTGTCCAAGCTCACAATCGACCATCGACTCGGGCGTGACGAGGTGCTCCTCCAGCGCCGCGGCGGTCACGAACGGCTTCATCACCGATCCCGGCTCGATCTGGTCCATCGCCGTGTGATTCGTGAAGTTGGCCTGGTCGGCGCGCGCCGCCCCGTCGTTCGGGTTGCCCTCCGGCCAGCTGACCATCGCCAGGATGGCGCCGGTGTGCACGTCCACCACCACCGCCATGGCTGCGAGCGGACGCGACGCGACCACGGCCTCCATCACCGCGGACTCCGCGGCGCTCTGGATCGACGTGTCGATGGTCAGGCGCACGGAGTGCCCGGACTTGGAGACGCGGTCGTCATCGACGCCGGCGTCGACAGCGCGGCCCTTCCGGTCCTGGATCTGCACCCGGCGGAACACTTCGCCCCGCACGTCCTTCTCGAGGACCTTCTCGAGCCCCGCAGCGCCTACGCCCTGCGCGTCGATGTACCCGATGAGCGGCGCGCCCTCGGCCTTGCCTGGGTAGAACCGGATCGGCTCCTCGAGCGACCACAGCTGGTCCCGCCGAAAGCCCTGGGTGACCTCGGCGACGCTCGCGGGGTCGAGCCCGTCCGCGAGGCGGAGGTCGATGAGTTTTTGGCCGTTGGCCTGCGGCCCAAGGTGGCTCTTCAACCACGCCTCGGAGTGACCCGTGAGCGGCGCGAGCTTCGGGATTAGCACCGCGAGGTCCTCGTCCGAGATCGCCGCCGGCTTGATGTGCAGCGCCGGGAGGTTGACCGTGTACGCGAGGAGGCGCCCCTGCCGGTCGTAGAGCGCACCCCGTGGGCCGTGCTCTTCCTTCGCGCCCTGGAACTGGTCCGCGCGCTGCTCCAACCGCTCGTCCGGGACCGTCATCAAGACCGTGGCCCGGACCAGCAGCACGAACGACGCGATGCCGACGAAGCCGAACGCGGCGAGCGAGCGGGCTTCGCTGACGCGGATAGCGACCTGGTCGGCGTCCGCCCCCATGCGAGGCGGGGCGCCCGCGAGGCGCGTGAGCTCCTCGCGGATCGCGGCGATCACCCCACGCGACGGGGGCGCGCGCCGAGGCGCCCCGGCGGGACGCCGTGCGCTCGGCCGAGCCGGTGAAGGAGGGACCGGGCGGCGGCTCATTGGGCGGCCACTTCCACGATGTGCGCGGGGCTCTCGAGGCCAAGCTGCTCAGCCGCGACCTGCAGGCGGCCCGGCTGGCGCAGCATCGCGCGCTCGACCAGCAGCCGCTCGCGGCGGATCTCGGACCGCCGGACCTCGCTCCGGGCGTGGTCGAGCTGCACCGCCGACTGCTGGGCCTGGCTCGCGATCGCGAGCTTCACCGCGCCGATCGTCCCGATCCCGAAGAGCACCACGAGGAACCGGATCGCCGACCCGATGTCCTGTGCGTTCGCCGCGCCACGCGTACGCACCTCTGGCGTCGCGGGCGACGTGGAGGCGGGCGGCCGGGAAAGGACGCGGCTCATGGTGGCGATGAGGCGGCTCATGGGAACTCCGGAGAGCAGGACGGCGGCGGGGACTGCCGGGGGCGGGGGATCAGCAGCGCTCGATCACCCGGAGACGGGCGGAGCGGGCGCGGGGGTTGGGATCGCGGTCTTCGCCCTTGCGGCGATCGACGAGGCGAAAGCGGGGTTTGACGAGCGGGTGCCCGTAGAGGTCGGTCGGCGCACCGACCCCGGCGAGCGCCGCGAAAGCCTGCTTGACCCTACGGTCTTCCAGGCTGTGGAACGAGATGAACGCGAGCCGCCCGCCGGGCGCGAGCAGCTCGGGCAGCTCCGCGAGCGCGACGTCCAGCTGACCGAGCTCGTCGTTGACCCAGATGCGCAGCGCTTGGAAGCTGCGGGTGGCCTTGTGGGTGCCGCGCGTCTTTGCAGCCACGCCGGCGATAGCCTCCGCGAGGGCACGCGTGCCGGACCAGGGCCGCCCGAACAGGATGGTCTGCGCGACGCGGCGAGCGTTGGGCTCGTCGCCGTATTCGCGGAGCAAGCGGGTGAGCGTCGGCTCGTCCACGTTGTCCAGCCGCTCGGACAGCGGCGCGTCGCGCCCGTCCATGACCATACTGACCGGTCCGTCAGATTGGAAGCTGAAGCCCCGCGCGGCTTGGTCGACGTGGTGAGAGGAGATGCCCAGGTCGGCGAGGATGCCGTCGTAGAGCACACCAGGCGCAGACTCCCGCAGCACGCGCGCGGCGTCGGCGAACGGCGCGTGGTGGACGCGCAGCGCCCCGGCGTCCAGGTACGGCTGCAGGCGCGTGGAGGCCGCGCGGATGGCGTAGGCGTCCCGGTCGAACCCGTCGAGCTCGACGCCCGCGGCCAACAGGGCCGCAGCGTGCCCACCGCCGCCGAGCGTGCAGTCGACGAACCGCGCGCCCGGCCGAGGCGCGAGCAGCTCGACCACGTCGGCGAGCAGGACGGGCTCGTGGTGGAACGGGAGGTCGAGGAGGTCGGTCTCATTCAAGATCCACCCACGCCTGCCAGCGCTCGGCGTCCCAGAGCTCCAGTCGGTCGAGCATCGAGACCAGCACGCACTCGCGCGCGAGCCCCGCCTTCTGGCGGAGGAGCGGGCTCAACGAGCAGCGCCCGTGCTCGTCCACGTGGATGTCGTCGGCCAACGCGAGCCGGCGGCGGTGCTTCTCGGTGAGCGCCTCGTCCCACGTGTCCTCGGCCAGGAGCGGCGTGACCACGCTCTCCTTCCACGTGCTCGGCAGGTACGCCCGCAGGTGGTTCTTGTACGGCACCCACACCAACGACCGCTCCTTCAACGCGTTCACGAGGCGCGTCGGGAGCGTGATCCGGCCCTTCGGCTCCATGATCAGCGGGGTGGTGAGGGTGACGTCGAGCAAGACGGTCCGGTGGTCGTCTGAAACTACCACATGGACCCTTCTAGAACCACTAAGAACCCCACAAAGGGCATAGATTTTGTTTTGTACATCTAAATGATTAATATCATTATGGTAGATGCTAAGACAAAGAGCCTCTGCAGATCGCCGAGTTACGCCCTCGGGGTGACTGCCACCGGCCCGCTCGTCCTGGTCACCGACTTCGGTCTCGCAGACCCCTGGGTGGGGTTGATGCGCGGCGTGATTGCGACCGTCGATCCCCGCGTCCAGGTGATCGACCTCACCCACGCGATCCCGCCGCAGGACATCGCGCGCGGCGCCGACGTGATCGCCCAGGGCTGGCGATGGTTCCCGGCGGGATCGGTGTTCGTCGGGGTGGTGGACCCGGGCGTCGGGAGCGAGCGAGCGCCGCTCGTCGCTCGCATCGACGGGCGGCTGTTCGTAGGCCCTGACAACGGCTTGTGCTCGCGCGTCGCGCCCGACTCGACGGACGCGCGGCGACTCCCCGAGAGCTGGGGCCTGCCGCAGCGCTCGGCGACCTTTCATGGCCGGGACCTGTTCGCCCCCGCGGCCGCCCGGCTCGCGACTGGCGCTGTCCGCTTCGAGGACGCCGAAGCGGCGCCGTTCGTGCGGCTACCGCCGGCCCCCCCGGGCTCGATCCGCGCGATCGATCACTTCGGGAACGCGATCACGAACCTGCCCGGCGCGCCCGGCGGCTGGGTCGTGGCCGGAGATCACCGCGCGCGCGTGGTCCGCACCTACGCCGATGGAGAGCCGGGCGAGCTCGTCGGGCTGACCGGCTCGCTGGGCCACCTGGAGCTGGCGGTCCCCAACGGGTCGGCCGCGGCGGAGCGAGGGCTGTACCTTGGCCAGCCCGTACGCTGGGAGCCGGCGTGAACGACGCGCGCTACCAGGCCCTGGTGGCTCACCTCCGCGCGCTGGCCGGGGACGCCGAGCTCATCGTCACGTTCTCCGGGGGCGTGGACTCCGCGCTCGTCCTGCGGGCAGCGGTCGACGCGCTGGGGGAGCGCGCGCTGGCGCTCACCGCCGTGTCGCCGACCCTGCCCGTAGAGGAGACCGAGGCGGCTATCGCGCTCGCGAAGGAGCTCGGCGCGCGGCACGAGCTCGTGGACGCGCACGAGCTCGAGGTCGAGGCCTACGCGGCCAACACCGGGGACCGCTGCTACCACTGCAAGTCGGAGCTGTTCGCGCTGGCGTCGGCAGCGGCCACCGCGCGGGGGGCAGGCGCGGTCGTGGACGGCACGATCGTCGACGACCTCGGCGACCACCGGCCGGGCCTGAAGGCGGCGGCGGAGCGCGGCGTGCGGCACCCGCTGCTCGACGTCGGGTACACCAAGGTGGAGGTGCGGGAGACCGCCCGCGCGCTGGGCATCCGCGCGTGGGACAAGCCCAGCTTCGCTTGCCTCGGCAGCCGGTTTGCGCCGGGAACGCGGGTCACGCTCGACCGCGTGCTCCGGGTCGCCAGGGTGGAGACCGTGCTTCGGCGCGAGGGCTTCCGCCAGTTCCGCGTCCGCTTCCAGCCCGCCGACGGCCAAGAGCACGCGCGCATCGAGCTCGGCGTAGACGAGATCCCGAGGCTGGGCGACCCCGGGATCCGCGAGCGGGTGTTGGAGGCCGGCAAGCGCGAGGGGTTCAGCCGGGTGGTCCTGGACCTCGGCGGGTACGGTCGCTGACCGCCGACCTGCGTGGCCGCGCTCGGCCGCCGCGAGCCCCGAGATAGACCCCGCCCCGCTGCGGAGTCCACATGCCTGTTGCCTTCATCACTGGCGCGTCCACTGGGATCGGGAACGCGCTCGCCAAGGAGCTCGCCCGCCGCGGGTGGTCTGTCGGCCTCGTCGCCCGGCGAGGCGAGCTGCTGGAGGCCCTCGCGGCGGAGATCCGCACGGCCGGGGGCAAGGCTTCCTGGGCGGCCGCCGACGTGACCAACCAGGTCGCCATCCGGGCGGCGGCTGAGCACGTCGCGCGCGAGCTCGGACCCATTGACCTGCTCGTCGCGAACGCGGGTGCAGGCGACCCCGTCCCGGCTTGGAAGGCGCCGATCGACACGTGGATCGCGACCTTCCGGCTCAACGTCGAGGGCGTCGTCTACAGCGTCGGCGCCGTGCTCCCGGAGATGCTCGCGCGCAAGTCGGGCCACTTGGCCGTGGTGTCCAGCGTCGCCGGTTTTCGCGGGCTGCCTACGCTCGCGGCGTACTCGGGCTCGAAGGCGGCGGTCACGACGTTCTTCGAGTCCCTGCGCGTCGACCTTAGGCGCTCGAAGATCGCCGTCACGGCGATCCACCCCGGGTTCATCGCGACGCCGCTGACCGCCCGGAACAAGGCGCCGATGCCGTTCCTGATCTCCGCCGAGCGCGCCGCGGTGATCATCGCGGACGGCCTGGAGAAGCGCCGGAGCGACATCACGTTCCCGTGGCAGATGCGGCTGCTGATGGGGCTCGCGCGGCGTGTGCCGAACTGGCTCTGGGACCGCGCGTTGGGCTCCGTCAAGGTGATCTGAGCCCAGTGCGGAGCCGACGGCTTCGGCGGTGTCGCTTGCCCGTGCGCAGACCCCAAGGTATGCGCCCTGGTGCAGACCTACCATCGCGCCTTCCTTTCCCTCGCATTCCCCACCCTGCTCGTCGGCCTGGCCGCCCTCGCCGCGTGCAGCCCCACGCCCTCCGCACCCGTCGCGGCCCCGGTCGCCCCGGCCCCAGTCGCCGCAGCGCACCTGACCCTCGCGGGCTCCAGCACGGTGCAGCCGGTGGCGGAGGCCGCCGCGCAGGCGTTCGAAGCCTTGCACCCGGACGCGCAGGTGGACGTGCAGGGCGGGGGCTCGTCCGTCGGGATCTCGTCCGCGCGCTCGGGCCTCGCGGACATCGGCATGGTGAGCCGCGGCCTGAAGCCCGAGGAGTCCGACCTGGCCGCTGTCTCCATCGCGATCGACGGCATCGCGCTCGTCGTGCACGCCCAGAACCCCGTGGCGGGGCTGACGAAGGAGCAGGTCGTCTCGATCTACACCGGCCAGTTCACGTCGTGGAAGGCGCTCGGCGGCGAAGATCACGCGATCACGCTCGTGAACAAGGAGGAGGGGCGGTCGACGCTGGAGCTGTTCGAGGGCTACTTCGGGCTCAAGGGCAAGGTGGCAGCGGGCGCAGTCGTGATCGGCCCGAACGGGCAAGCGATCACCACGGTGGCCGGCAACCCCTGGGCCATCGCGTACGTGAGCATCGGCTCTGCTACGTTCGCCGAGGCGCAAGGGACGCCGATCAAGCGGCTCTCGCTCGAGGGCATCGCCGCGAGCGTCGAGACCGTGTCGAACGCGACCTACCCGCTGGTGCGCCCGCTCAACCTGGTCACGCGGGGCCCGGCCACCGGGCTGGCCAAGGAGTTCGAGGACTTCTTGCTCTCGGACGCCGGCCAGAAGATCGTCGCGAAGGAGGACTTCGTCCCGGTCCCACATGCGCCGCCCGCTCTCTGATCGCGCCTTCGCCCTCTGCCTCGCACCCCTCGCCGCCGTCGCAACGGCGTGCCCGGTGCTGGTCGCCGCGTTCGTCGCGAACAACGCGGCCCCCGTGCTGGTGGCGGTCGGCCCGATGGCGTTCCTCGGCTCCTCGCACTGGGCGCCCACCTCCGGTGAGTACGGGGTGTTGCCCATGGTCGCGGGCACGCTGACCTCGAGCGCCCTCGCGATGGCGCTCGCAGGGCCGGCGGCGCTCGCCTACGGGCTGCACGTGAACCTGTTCGCCGGCCGGGCCTTCGCCACGTCCGCGCGCCTCGCCATCGGCGTCCTGGCCGGGATCCCGAGCGTGCTGTACGGGCTGGTGGCGCTGACCGCGATCGTGCCCCACCTCGTGCGCGACCACCCCCCGGGGCTCGGAGTCGCCGTCACGGCCGTCACCCTGGCGGTGATGGTACTCCCGACCGCGGCCGCAGCCGTGGACGCCGCGGTGCAGCAGGTGGACCCGGGCTCGATCGTCGCGGTCCGAGCGCTCGGCCTGGGGGCCTGGGACGCCGTCCGCGCGGTCGTCTTGCCATCGGCGGGGCCGGGGATCCGCTCGGCGATGCTCCTGGGGCTGGGGCGCGCGCTGGGGGAGACCATGGCCGTGCTCATGCTCGCCGGGAACACCGTGGCGTGGCCGTCCGGCCCGTTCGCGACGTTTCGCACCCTGACGGGCAACGTCGCGGTCGAGATGGCGTACGCCACGGGGCTCCACCGATCCGCGCTGTTCGCTACGGCGCTGCTGCTGCTCGTGCTCGTCACCGCGATCGTCGCGGCGCAAGCCTCGCGCACGCCCGGAGCCGAGGCGTGACCCCCGCCGCCCGTGACCGCGTCGCGCGGGTCGTCCTTGGCGCCGGGCCAGCAGCGGCCATCGCGCTGGTCGTCGGCATCGCCTGGCACGTCGCCGCCGGGGGCGCCGGGGCCGTCGACTGGGAGTTCTTGGTCGCCGGGCCCAGGTCGGCCGGGCGAGAGGGCGGCATCGGCCCGATGATCGCCGCGACGGGCTGGGTGCTGGCGATCGGCGTCGGCGCCGCCTTGCCGCTCGGGTTGGGCGCCGGCACGTGGCTCGCCGAGCTGTCGGGGCCCGCGCGCCTGCTCCGTGGCGCGCTCGACGTGCTCTCCGCCGTGCCCTCGATCGTCTTCGGCCTGTTCGGCATGGCGTTCTTCTGCGAGGCCCTGGGGATGGGCTGGTCCTTGCTGTCGGGCGGCCTGACCGTCGCCGTGATGATCCTGCCGCTGTTCGTCCGGCTGACGGAGGCGGGGCTGAGGGGGGTCTCGTCCGACTACCGCGCTGCCGGGGCGGCGCTGGGCCTCCCGCGCTGGGCGCTGCTGCGCCGGGTGCTGTTGCCCGAGGCAGCGCCGGCCCTGGCCGCCGCGCTGCTGCTCGCGACCGGGCGGGTGTTGTCGGAGTCGGCCGTGCTGCTGTTCACCGCGGGCGCGTCCACCCGCATGCCGACGGGGCCGATGGCCCCAGGCCGCGTGCTCGCGCTGCACGTGTACCAGATGGCCATCGAGGTCCCCGGGGGGCAGCCTCGCGCGACGGCGACGTCCCTCGTGCTGTTGGCCACGATCCTGGTCACCACCGCGCTCGCCCGGCTGGCGCCCGCGGCGATCGCCCGGCTCGCCCGGTGAGCGCGCTTTCGCTCCAGGGCGTGACCGTGGAGTACCGCGGCGTGCCGGCCGTCTCCAACGTGTCCCTGGACGTGGCGGCGGGCACGGTCACGGCCATCGTCGGCCCCTCCGGCAGCGGCAAGAGCTCGCTCCTGCTCGCCATCAACCGCCTGCACGCGCTGGACGGGCACGCGAGAGTGCGCGGCCGGGTGTACCTGGGCGGAGACGACGCCGCCGGGCTCGACGACTACACCTTGCGGCGCCGGGTCGGCCTGATTTTCCAGCGGCCTACACCGTTCCCGCTCTCGATCGCGGAGAACATCGCGTTTCCGCTGCGCGCGCACGGGGTGCACCGTGCGGAGATCCCCGCGCGCGTGGAGGCCGCGCTCCAACGCGCCGCGCTGTGGGTCGAGGTCAAGGACCGCCTCTCCGCCCCCGCGCGGTCGCTCTCTGGCGGGCAACAGCAGCGGCTCTGCATCGCCCGCGCCATCGCCCTCGACCCCGAAGTGCTGCTGCTGGACGAGCCGTGCGCGTCGCTCGACCCCTTGTCCACGGCGCGTGTCGAGGACGCGCTCGTCGCGTTGTCCGGCACCACGACCCTGCTGCTCGTCACCCACAATCTCGGGCAAGCCCGGCGCCTCGCGAGCCAGGTCGCATGCCTCTGGCCCGGCGAGCCCGGCGGCACGCTGCTGGACGTCGGCCCCGTCGCGCGGGTGTTCACCCAGCCCGCGGCGCCGGTCCTCGAGGCTTGGTTCGCGGGGCGAACCGGCTGACCCCGGCTCTGCTACTCCAGCCGCACGCAGCAGCAGCCGAGCTCGACGTTGGCGGCGTCCCCGCCATGAGCCTGCACGCGCTCGGACAGCGAGTACATCACGCGTTGGCCGTCCCGCGCCCTCCGGACCAGGCCGAGATCGTGCAGCGCGCCCAGGTGCCGAGACACCTGGTACTGCTTCGCGCCGATGCGGGCAGAGAGGTCACACACCGCGAGCGGCTGGTCCCTCAGCGCGGACAAGATGCGGAGCCGGAGCGGCTCGCCGAGCGCCCGCAAGACCGGGGCACACTGTTCGGGCGAGAGCGCGGGTTCGATCGGCGTCACCCGCCGTTCATAGCCCGGAACCTCTCGGCCGTCCGACCGACGGAATAAGCGCCGTCGGTGAACCCACGGCTCCGTACTTTCCTCGTGTGGGCGGCTTGCCTCCTCGTGCTGGCCTGCATCGTCTGCGCGGGCGTCGCCGACTCACCCTCCACCGAGGACTACGCGACGCTGGTCTCGGACGTCCAACAGGGCCGAGTGGCGCGCGTAGAAGCCACGGGCTCGGACTTGGTCGTGCAGACGACGTCTGGCGCCAGGTACACAGTGAACGACGTCGCCGAAGACGAGGTCCTGGGCTGGCTGCAGGACAACGGCATCGCCATCCGACACGGCAAGCAGCACACCAGCGCGTTCGTTGCCGTGGTGATCGGGCTCGCCGTGGTGGGGGGCGCGGTCTACTTCTTGCGCCGGCGCCAACAGGGGATCGGGGGCGGGGGCGCGGGCAACACGATCTTCGACATGCGCAAGGCGAACGCCCGGAAGTTGACGCCCGGGGTCGAGACGACGCGGTTCACGGACGTCGGCGGGCACGCCGAGGCGAAAGAGGTGCTCGGGGACGTCGTGGACTTCCTCAAGCACCCCGCCCGCTGGGTCGCCGCCGGGGTGCGATTGCCGCGGGGCGTGCTGTTGGAGGGCCCGCCCGGCGGCGGGAAGACGCTGCTCGCGCGCGCCGTCGCGGGCGAGGCCGGCGTCCCCGTCTTCGTGATCTCGGCCAGCGAGTTCGTAGAGATGTTCGTCGGCGTCGGCGCCGCGCGCATCCGCGACCTGTTCGACAACGCGCGGAAGGCGGCCCCGGCCGTGATCTTCATCGACGAGATCGACGCCGTCGGCCGACGCCGCGGATCGGGGCTCGGCACCGCGCACGACGAGCGCGAGCAGACCCTGAACCAGCTGTTAGTGTGCCTCGACGGCTTCGAGCCGAGCACCCGCCTCGTGGTGATCGCGGCCACCAACCGGGCGGACGTGCTGGACAGGGCGCTGCTCCGCCCGGGCCGGTTCGACCTGCGCCTGTCGCTCGGGTTCCCGGACGAGGAGGCCCGGACCGAGATCCTGAAGATCCACGCCCGGTCGAAGCGCCTGGAGCCGGGCATCGACCTGCGCGTGGTCGCCCAGCGCACGCCGGGCGTCTCCGGCGCGATGCTCGAGCACCTGTGCAACGAGGCGGGCATCCGCGCGGTGCGGCGCAGCCGTCGTGACAGCGTGGACGCCGTGCTGCAGCTCGCCGACTTCACGGGCGCGCTGGAGGCCGCGGCCAAGGTGGAGCGCAAGTTCGACGCGCTCGACGCGCTGTTCGTCGAGTCGACGAGCCAGTTCACGCAGCCGACGGGCGAGGTCTACGCGCGGCTCACCCTGGCCGACGACGTCACCGTCGAGGGCCGGGTGCTCTGGGCAGATGCCGGGTACGTGAAGCTCCAGCCGATCGGCGACGACGGGGCCGATCGCCTCGGCGCGCGGCTGATCCCGAAGGTGCAGATCCGCGCGGTGCAGGCGCTCGCCGGGACGAGCCTCGCGGCAGAGATCCGCCCGGACGGCTGGGCGCAGAAGCGGACCGAGACGGCATGATCGACGAGATCGTGGCCTGGTTGAGCGCCCGGCTCCTGGCCTGGATCCCCCTGTTGCTCTCGTTGTCGGTCCACGAGTACGCGCACGCCCTCGCGGCCAGCTGGCTCGGCGACCGCACCGCGGAGTCACAAGGCCGCCTGACGCTGGACCCTGCGGCTCACGCGGACCCCGTCGGCACTGTGCTCCTGCCCCTGCTCGGCGTTCCGTTCGGGTGGGCGAAGCCCGTGCCCGTCAACCCCGCGAACTTTCGAGGCGGCGGCGACGGGCGGCTTGGCATGCTCGTCACCGCGGCCGCCGGGCCTGCATCGAACATGGCCATCGCGGTCGCGTGCGCGGGCATCCTGGCGATGATGCAGCTCTTGAGCCCCGACCTGGCGCACGGCCTCGCAGGGCGCACTGTCGCGAGCACGATCGGCATGAACACCACGCTCGCGGTCTTCAACCTGCTCCCCTTCCCCCCGCTCGACGGCAGCCGGGTCGTTGACTTCTTGTGCCCCGAGAGCCTCCGGCCGGCCTGGGCGTGGCTCTACGCCCGCAGCGGGCTGGGCATCGCGTTTTTGCTCCTCGCGATGGTGTTCTCTGGGGTCGACCTCGTTGGCTGGGCGGCTTCGCTCGGGGCGGGACTCGTGGGGCTGGCGCTGGGCGGTGACCGTTGAGTCATCCGCACCTCGCGCTGCATCTCGTAGTCCGACGCGATACTCTGGCCTCAATGCGCAGCCTCCCCCTTCGCCTCCTCGCGCTCCTCGCCCTCGGGTCGGTCGTGCTCTCGAGCACCGGCTGCGCCGCCGCCCGCGCCGGGTACTTCTTGCTCAACGCCGAGCGCAAGTACCAGTCCGCGCTCGACCAAGGCGCTGACGACCGCGCGCCGTACGAGACCACCCTCGCGGGCGCTTACCTGGACAAGGCCAAGGAGGAGGACGGGTACTCCGACTTCGGCGTGACCGAGAAGCTCTGCAAGCGCTCGATGGAGATGTCCGCCAAGGCCCTGACCCGCTCGGAGGACCTGAGCGCGACGCAGCACCCCGAGACCTTCGTGCCTGAAGAACGCAAGAAGGAGCCCGAGAAGGCCCCCGAGCCGACGCCGGACCTCGACCTCGACCTGGACGACCCCTGATGCGCGCCCCTGGAACCCCGATCTCGCTGTTCGCGGGCAGCCTCGGCTTCGCCCTCCTGGCCGGCTGCGCCGCGCAGACCTCGCTCGCGACGCAGTACGCGGACCTGGAGCACGACATTCAGGCCGTCCACGCGCTGTCCAACTGCGCCCCGCGCGACCTCGCGTTGGCGGACGCGAACTACGAGTTCGCCCGCATCGAGTTCGGCGAGGGCGACACACGGCGGGCGACTCAGCACATCGCGGTGGCTCGCCAGCACGTCGCGATCGTGCAGGCGTGTGCCCCGCTGAACGTGCCGGCCGCGAAGCCGGCGCCGAAGCCCAAGAGCGGGGACGGCGACGGCGACGGCGTGGTCGACGCGGACGACACGTGCCCTCGCGACGCGGAAGACCTGGACGGGTACCGTGACCAGGACGGTTGCCCCGAGCTCGACAATGACAACGACAGCGTCGTCGACACCGTCGACAAGTGTCCGAACGAGCCGGAGGACCGCGACAATTTCATGGACACCGACGGCTGCCCGGAGCTCGACAACGACAGCGACGGAACGGCCGACGCCCAGGACGCCTGCCCGAACGAGCCCGGCCCGGTGGAGACGCGCGGCTGCGCCGTCCACGACGGCGACGCAGACGGTGTCCGCGACGACGCCGACAAGTGCCCGACGACCCCCGAGACCTACAACGACTACCTGGACACCGACGGGTGCCCGGACTCGAAGCCCACGCGCGTCGAGGTCACCGCGACGCAGATCGTGATCAAACAGCGGATCAACTTCGCGACCGGCAAGGCCACGATCCTGTCGGACAGCTTCCCGGTGCTCGACG